>CACYZW010000015.1 GCA_902778995.1 uncultured Eubacteriales bacterium | reverse complement strand
CGAAGCCGCCGCGAAGAAAGTGGTTGACCTCATCAACGCGCTCCCCGAAAGCGCCGGTGTGGGCGACAAGGAGGCGGTAGCCGCCGCCCGCGCCGCCTATGACAAACTGACGGACGATCAGAAGAAGCTGGTCTCTGGCGACGTGCTGGCCAGGCTGACCACCGCTGAGGATCAGGTCAAGGCCGCCGAGGAAGCGGCCAAGAAGATCAATATCAGCAAGTGCACGATCACCGTCAAGAGCGTGACCTATACCGGCAAGGCGGTCACGGCCAAGGCGATGAAGGCCGCAGTGACGGTCAAATACGGCAAGAAGACCCTCGAAAACGGCACGGATTATAGCCTGACCTACGACAAGGCGCTCAAGGCCGTCGGCCCGGCGGCGGTGACCGTCGTGGGCAAGGGGAACTACAAGGGCTCGAAGGAAGTGGATTTCAACATCATTCCGTGGGGCACGGCGTTCACCAAGCTGACGGGCGGTGCGCAGCAGATCACGCTGAAGTGGAAGAACCCGGGGAACGTCACCGGTTACCAGATCGAGTACAGCCTGAAGAAGGATTTCAAGAGCAGCAAGAAAGTCAGGATCGACAAGGCCAAGACCCTCACGGCAACCATCACCTACTATGTGCGCATCCGGACCTATAAGACCGTAAGCAAGAAGGGCTACTACTCCGCATGGTCGAAGGTCGGCACGGTCAAGACGGCGGCCAAGCAGATCGACATCAGCAAATGCAAGATCACCGTCAAGAGCTTGACTTACACCGGCAAGGCGGTCACGGCCAAGGCGATGAAGGCCGCAGTGACGGTCAAGTACGGCAAGAAGACGCTGAAAGCCGGCACGGACTACACGCTGTCCTACGACAAAAAGCTCAAGGCCATCGGTCCGGCGGCGGTGACCGTCGTGGGCAAGGGGAACTACACAGGCTCTAAAAAGGTGACGTTCAACATCATTCCGAAGGGCACGGCGTTTACCAGTCTGACGGGCGGCAAGCAGATCATCACGCTGCTGACAGGCAAGCAGAGCATCACGCTGAAGTGGAAAAAGCAGGCGAACATCACCGGCTACCAGATCCAGTACAGCCTGAAGAAGGATTTCAAGGGCGCAGGGAAGGTCAATATCACGGACGCCAAGACCCTGAAGGCGACGATTGGGGATCTGAAGGTCAAGACGACCTACTACGTGCGGATCCGGACCTACAAGACCGTAAGCGAGAAGAACTACTATTCCGCCTGGTCGAAGGCCGAGACGGTCAAGACAGCGTCCGGGAAGGCGGGAAACGAAGCCGATGTCCAGCCCATCGAAATCGACATGACATGGCGGGGTGAAGAACCGGTTTATAATCCCATATTATATCAAGCGGGGCGGCCAGTCTTTTCGACTGACCGCCCCGCCGCCATGATTGTGACATCACATAATTTGCACGTACTTGGCGAGAATCCAACCGGTCTTGCCGCCCCACGACACCTTGATCCATGGGTCGCCTTTCACGAACACCATCTCGCCGGTGTAATTGGCGATGGCGTTGGAGGTGGTCTGGGAGATGACCGGCTCGTTCGCGCCGGGCAACGAATGGATGTTGACGCCGGGCTTGGCCGCCCGCACCAGCTGCTTTTTGCCGCCGGAGATCTTTTCCATATCCTCTGCGCTCAGCTCGAAGATTTCTTCATGGTTATCCATAATCACACGCTCCTTCTTGGTCTGTGTTCGGTCTGTGCTTCATTTTGAATCGCTTTCGATTCGTGAACAGTATATCCGATCCTCCGTCACAGAACCGTCACCCGGGGAGAAAAGACTGTAAAAAACGCTGCGGTTACTGTACGGTTCGATCATGCGTCGCTTCCTTTACGGCGTCACGTCGTCGCTGAAAAGGTCGTTCAGTATCTTTTCCTTCACGTCGCCGACGGTGGTCTCGCGGATCTTCTGGCGAAGAGGCAGCACCGAGCGCGGGGAGACCGACAGCTCGTCGATACCGATGGACAGGAAGGTCTCGGTCAGCTCCAGGTCTGCGCCCAGTTCGCCGCAGATGCCGACCCAGACGCCGTTTTTGTGGGCGTTGTCGCACACCATCTTCAAAAGCCGCAGCACCGCCGGGTGATGGGGGTTGAAGAAGCGGCCCAGGTCATTGTTCTGCCGGTCGCAGGCCAGCGTGTACTGGGTCAGGTCGTTGGTGCCGCAGGAGAAGAAGTCCACCAGCTTCGCCAGCCGGTCGCTCATCACGGCGGCGGCGGGGGTTTCGATCATAATGCCGATCTGCACGTCGTCGGCGAAGGGCTTGCCTTCGGCGGTCAGCTCCTTCTTCACCAGCTCGCACATCTTCTTGGCTTCCCTGACCTCCCACACGGAGGTGACCATCGGGAACATGATGCCCAGCTTGCCGAAGGCGGAGGCGCGATACAGGGCGCGCAGCTGGGTCTTGAAGATCTCGGGCCGGTTCAGGCAGATGCGCAGGGCGCGGTTGCCCAGGGCGGGGTTTTCCTCCTTGGGCATATCAAAGTAGTCGATCTGCTTGTCCGCGCCGATGTCCAGCGTGCGGATGACGACCTCCTTGCCGCCCATGTCGGAGAGCACCTTCTTGTAGGCCTCGAACTGGTAATCCTCGGTGGGATAGTCGGTGCAGTTCAGATACAGGAATTCCGAGCGGAACAGGCCGATGCCGCCGCCATCGTTGCTCAACACCACGGGCACGTCCTCGGGATTACCGATGTTGCAGAACACCTTGATGCTCTGGCCGTCCTTAGTGACGTTGGGCTGGCCCTTGAGCTGCTCCAGCAGCTTCTGGCGCTTGAGCTGCTCTTCCCGCTTGGCCATCATCACGGCCTTGGTGGCCTCGTCGGCGTCCAGCACCACGGTGCCGGTGGCGCCGTCCACGATGCACTCGCGGCCTTCGTATTCGGGCTTCAACTGGTCGCCCACGCCGATGATGGCGGGAATGCCCATGGTGCGGGCCAGTATGGCCGTGTGGCTGGAGCCGCTGCCGCCCTCGGTGACGAAGGCCAGTATCTTGCTCTTGTCCAGCTGCACCGTCTCCGACGGGGCCAGGTCGTCCGCCGCCAGGATCACGGGCACGGGGCTGTCGATGCCGCCCTGGGCCACGCCGGTGAGTATGCCGATGATGCGGCCGGACACGTCCTTCACGTCGGCGGCGCGGGCCTGCATGTAGGCGTCGTCCATCTGGGCGAACATGTCCGCGAACCGGGCGGCGATGTCGGTGACGGCGGCCTCGGCGTTCAGCTTTTCATCCTTGATGAGGCCCTCGATGGACTCCACGTAGTCGTCGTCCTCGCACATCATCTGGTGGGTCTCGAACAGGAACGCGGCCTCCTCACCGGCCTCCTTGAGCGCCTTTTCATACAGCTCGCCCAGCTGCTCGATGGCTTTGGACTGGGCGGCCTTGAAGCGCTCCCATTCGGCCTTTACATCCTCCACCTTGACGCGGCGGATGATGCTCTTGGCCCGCTGGTAATAGTAGAGCGGCCCCATGGCCACACCGGTGGATACGCCCTTGCCCTGGATGGAAATCATTTTTTTCATACCCCTTTCTCGTTTATTTGGTCGTTATACATAATTAATTAGGAATGAGGAATGAGGAATGAGGAATGGATGTTCAAATCCCTCTGGGATTTGTTTGATTAAATATGGAACATACATGACGCATTCCCATTAATCCAATTAAGGAAATCCGTCAGGATTGCATCCACCATTCCTGATTCCCAATTCCTGATTCCCCATTATTTCGGCATCAGGCTGGCAATAAATGCCAAATCAAGGATTACTTCGCCCCGTACTCCACGCCGTCCAGGTCGTCGGAGTTGGTCAGCAGTACCGCCACGGTGTCGCTGTAGCCGGCGGCCTTGATCTTGTCGCGGCTGAAGCGGATCAGGGGCTGGCCGGCCTTGACCTGATCGCCCTCCTTCACCAGGCAGTCGAAGCCGTCGCCGTTCATGGCCACGGTGTCCACGCCCACGTGAATCAGCAGCTCCATGTCGTTGGCGGCGACGCCCACGGCGTGTTTGCTGTCGGCCACGGAGGTGATCTCGCCGTCGAAGGGCGCGACCACGACCTCGTCGGTGGGCTGTATGCCCACGCCCACGCCCAGCACGCCGGAGGCGAAGGTGTCGTCCGGAATCTGGTCGTAGGGGATGACGTTGCCCTTCACGGGCTGGAGCACCCTGCCGTTGGCGCAGCGTATGACGCTGACGGTGGGCGCTTCAATCTTCGCCGGCACGGGCGCGGCGGCGGCGGGCTTGGGCAGGTCCTCCTTCCAGATCACGGTGGTCACCAGGAAGGCCACGCCCGCGGAGATCAGCAGCTCGACACAGTAGATCGGGATGTTGTTGATGGCCAGCAGGCCGGGGATGCCGGTGACGCCGTAGGTGGTCGCGCCCAGGTGGGTCAGCGATCCGAACAGCGCGCCGATCGCGCCGCCGATGACGCCCGCGATGAAGGGCTTCATGAAGCGGAAGTTCACGCCGAAGATGGCGGGCTCGGTGATGCCCAGGGACGCGGACAGCGAGGAGGGCAGCGCCACGGACTTCAGCTTCTTGTTCCTGCACTTGATCGCCACGGCCAGGCAGGCGCCGAACTGGGCGAAGTTGGCCGCCGAGGCGATGGGCATCCAGATGTTAAGCCCCATTGGGCCGGAAAGCATGCCGGCCTCGATGACGTTGTACATGTGGTGCAGGCCCATGACCACCGTCCAGGGATACAGCGCGCCCATGATCAGCGCGCCGATGCCGCCGGCCACTCCGCGCCCTTGAGCACGTAGTTCTCGAGGATGGAGAAGATGGGGCCGATGACCACGAAGGTGGCGAAGGCGGTGACCAGCACGGTGACCAGCGGAGTGACGAACAGGTCGATCATCTCGGGCACCTTCTTGTGCAGCCACTTTTCAAGGGTCGACATCAACAGCACGGCCAGTATGACGGGTATGACGTGGCCCTGGTAGCCTACCTGGGCGATCTTCACGATGCCCAGATCCCATACGGCGGGCTGGTTGGTGGGGGAGACGGTCCAGGCGTTCATCAGCGCGGGGTGGACCATCATCATGCCGATGACGGCGCCCAGGAAGATGTTGCCGCCGAACACGCGGGCGGCGGAGACGGCCACCAGTATGGGCAGCAGGGCGAAGGCGGTGTTGGCGACCATGTCCAGGAAGCCGAACCAGCCGCTGTCCGCGAAGGAGGGTATGGCCTTGGCCAGCGCCTCCACCAGGCCCATCATCAGGCCGGAGGCCACGATGGCGGGCAGTATGGGCACGAACACGTCGCCGGGGGTCTTCAGGATCTTCTTCCAAAGGGGCATCTTGCTGGCTGCGGCGGCCTTCACGTCGGCCTTGGTGGCGGCGGAAGCGCCGGTGACGGACAGGAATTCGTCGTAGACCTTGTTGACGGTGCCGGTGCCGATGATCAGCTGGAGCTGACCGTTGGATTCAAACATGCCCTTGACGCCGTCGATGTTCTCCAGGACCTCCTTGTTGACCTTGCTGTTGTCGGCAATGACCAGCCTCAGTCGGGTCGCGCAGTGGGCGGCGCTGATGACGTTGCTGCCGCCGCCGATGTTGGCGGCGATCTCTTCAGCGCATTTGCGGTAGTTCAATGCCATGGATCTGTCTCCCCTTTCTGTTGTTTTCGGGGCCTCTGCGATCGTTTCAATGGCAGAAACGCACATAAACCACCAATTAATTTCATTTTACTATATCCGGGACGCATTGTAAAGTATAAAGTTCAATTTGTCTTGTTTTCGTTAAGGAAAAACCGCATAATCGAATCGTGCGGCAATGGGCCGTGGGCATTGTGCGTCGCTGCTTTCAATGCGGGGAATGGGGGGTTGCGGGAAGTGCCGGGGAAAAGAAAGGTTCTTCACGTTTTCTTGTGGGATTTTGGGGAACTCCCTCAGTCATGCTGCGCATGCCAGCTCCCTCAGGGAGGGAGCCTTCAGGCAGCGAAGGCGGTCATCCTGCCTCCCTCACCGAGGGAGGTGGCCGATCGCAGAGAGGCCGGAGGGAGTTTTCATTCCACAACTTTCCGTGAAGTGCCAAAGAAAAAGGGGGCTGTGAAGGATCGCAGGTGATATACGATCCTTCACAGCCCCGCGCATGTATGACGGTTCTAATTCACCTTGATGGTGATCGTGGCGCTCTTCTTGTTGGCGGTCCTGACGGTGATCTTCGCAGTGCCCTTCTTCCTGGCCGTGACCACGCCCTTGCCGGATACCGTTGCGACCTTGGTGTTGCTGCTGGTCCACGTGCACTTGGTCTTGACCTTCGAGGGGGACACCACCGCGTGCAGCGTCAGCTTCTTGCCCACCTTAAGGGTCTTGCTCTTGCCTTCCTTGATCTTTACGCCGCTGGCGTCGATCACCTTCACGGTGATCGTGGCGCTCTTCTTGTTGGAAGTTGTTACGGTGATCTTTACCGTGCCTGCCTTCTTCGGCGTCACCACGCAATTCTTACCGGAGGACTTTACCGTGGCGACGCTCGTCTTTGAGGGCTTCCAGGTCAGCTTCGTCACGGCGTCCGCGGGCTTCAGCTTCGCGGTCAGCTTCAGCGTGTTGCCCATGTACAGCGTGGCGCTCTTCCCGTTGGTGATGGTGACGGTGGTGGGCTTGGGCGCGATCACGTTGATTTTCACCGACGCGGACAGGCCGTTGGCGGTCGTGGCCGTGACGGTCGTGACGCCCTTGCTGACCCCCTTGACCAGGCCGGCGCTGGAAACCGTCGCGATCTCCTCGTCATCAGAGGTCCAGGTCAGCGTCGTTTCGGCATCCGAGGGCGTGAGGATGGCCTTAAGCTGGAGCTTCTTGCCCCGTTCCAGCGAGACCGTTCCGGACTTGTTCAATTGAATGGCGTCCCCATAGCCCCGGAAGGGCAAATCGTGGGTCTGGGCGTAGCGCTCGGCGTAGGAGCCCCGCTCGCCTATGATCGTGGGTTTGCACCCGTCGAAGGCGCTGTCGCTCATGCTGGTGATGCTGGCGGGAACCTCGACGCTCTTGAGCTGTTCGCACCCCCCGAAAGCGCAGTCGCCCAGTTTTTTCAGACCGCCGGGAAGGGCGATCTCGACGAGGGCCGAGCCGCGAAAGGCATTGTCGCCGATGCTGGTAATGCCTTCGTGCAGGGCAATCTTCGACAGGCCGGTGCCTTCAAAGGCACGGCTGGGAATCTCCGTGATGCTTGCGGACAGGGTTACATCGCTCAGCGAAAAACAGTCGTGAAAAACCAATGCGCCGATGCGATTCAGGGTGGACGGGAGGGCGACGGAGGACAGGGCCTCGCAGCCCTCGAAGGCTTGTTCGCCGATGCTCGTCAGGCCTTCGTGCAGGGCGATCTGCTTCAGGCCGGTAACCTTGAACGCCCCGTCCGGGATCGTCGTAAGGTTCTTTGACAGCGTGACCTGGTACAGCGCTTTGCAATCCTGGAAGGCATTTTGGCCAAGGCTGACCAGGCTGTCCGGCAGCGCGATGGAGGTCAGGCTGGTGCAGCCTTTGAAAGCCGTTTCACCAATGCCGGTAACGGTGCCCGGCAGGGTGATTCCGTTCAGGCTGGCGCAGCCCTCGAAGGCGCTGACGTCGATGGTCGCCAGCGCGTTGGAGAGCGTCACGCTCGCCAGCTTGTCGCAATAGATGAACGCCGAGGTGCCGATGGTGGTCACGCCGTCGGGAACGACGATGGTGGTCAGGCTTGAACAGCCCCAGAACAGTCCACCTTCAAGGCTGGTCAGACTGTTGGACAGGGTGGCTGAAATCAGATTGGTGCAGTCGCCGAACGCCCCTTCCCCGACGCGGCTCACGGTGTTGGGAAGCGTGATGCTCGCGAGGGGAGTATCTGAAAAGGCGACGTTGCCAATGCTTTCCAGACCTTCGTTGAGGTTGACCGTCCTCAGCGCGTCGCAATACCGGAACACGCCGTCGCCGAGGCTTTTCACGCCGCCGGGAACCGTAATGGCGGAGAGGGTGTCGCAATCGCGGAAGGCTTCGGCCTCAATGCGGATCACGCTGTCGGGAATGACGACGTTTGTCAGCCCGTCGCAATTTTCAAAGGCGCTGTCGCCGATGAAAGTCACCTTATTCGGAATGACAATCTCCTTAAGCCCGTCGCAGCCCTCGAACGCACCGCCTTCGATGGTCTTGAGTCCGGCCGGGAATATGACATCTGTTATCTCACTGTGGCCCCCGAACACACACTCGCCGATGGATGTGAAATGGGAAGGGATCTCAACGGTCGAGGTATCGCCCCGATATTCGGCCAGCCTGTCCGGATTGTTCTGATCGGGAATGAAGATTTCAGTCTCGTTTTTTGCCTGCGCGCCGGGCGCGACAGCCGTCGATTCGAGGCCGTCGAGGGTCAGCCCGCCCAGGCCGTCCACGGACACGTTGGCGGTATCCAGCGCGATATCCGGCTCGATTTCGATTTCAGGCGCGGGTGCGCCGCCTTCGTCGACAATTCCGGGGTCAAGCTCCAGCTCGAGGCCGTCGCCCAGGGCACAGACTGTCTGTGTCAGGGCCAGCGCCACGCAGAGCAGCATCAAAAGCAGCTTTTTCATGCTCGTTCCTCCCTTGGTGGATGGTTTAATGTGGAATCTTATATGATTTTACCAGCATATAATATTGCTGTCAAGACACCGGGGTTGGAAAAAGGCGGTTCGCTCAAAAACTTGGTAACTTCTTAGGGTTCCCGTTTCCAATCGGGGGCGGCGGCATGTACGCCGACCCCGCAGGCATTTTTCTGGCGGAGGCCAAAGGCCGGGACGCGGACGGTTCAATCCTGCGGATTGAAGCGCCGCGCCTGTTCGAAGGGGGACCTGTCCCCCTTCGACAGTTACTGCGAAGCCGTAGGCAGAGCAGTAACAAAATTTGCGGAAGCATGCCGCGACAGGCAGCATACTTCCGCACAATGCCCTTTACATCCGCTCCGGCGCTTCCACGCCGATCAGGTACAGGGCCTGCTTCAACGTCTGCCGGACGGCGTCGGTGAGCAGCAGACGGGCGGCGCGGGTGCCGGGCTCGTCCACCATCACCTTGTTTTCATAGTAGAACTTGTTGAAGGCCTGGGCCAGGTCCACCGAGAAGCGGGTGACCATGGAGGGCTCTGAGCGGTTCACGGCGGATTTCAGGATGTCCGGGAACTGCTCGATCAGGCGCACCACGTCCTGGCTGAAGGGGTCGGAAAGGGCGGCGAAGTCGGGGGAGGACGTGTCGATCCCCTCGGCCTTGCGCAGTACCGAGCAGGCCCGGGCGTGGGTGTACTGCACATAGGGGCCCGTTTCGCCGTCGAAGTTCAGCGCCCGCTCCCAGGTGAAATCGATGTCCTTGATGCGATTGTTGTACAGGTCGAAGAACACCACCGCGCCGATGCCCACCTGGCGGGCCACCTCGTCCTTGTTTTCCAGGTCGGGGCTCTTCTCTTCGATGATGGCCCGGGCCTTGGCGATGGCCTCATGCAGCAGGTCGTCCAGGTACACCACGCGGCCTTCGCGGGTGGACAGGCTCTCGCCGCCGAAGGACACCATGCCGAAGGCCACGTGCTCGCAGTCCCTGTACCACTCGTAGCCCATCAGCTCCAGCACCTTGAAAAGCTGGCGGAAGTGCAGGTCCTGCTGGTAGGCCACCACGTAGAGGCTCTTGTCGAAGTCATAGGTGTCCTTGCGATACTTGGCCGCCGCCAGGTCGCGGGTGATGTACAGCGTCGCGCCGTCCGAGCGCAAAATCAGCGCCGGGGGCATGCCCCATTCCTGCAGGTCCACGATCTGCGCGCCCTTGTCCTCGATCAGAAGGTTCTTGGCCTTCAGCTCGTCGATGACGGGCTGCATCTTGTCGTTGTAGAAGCTCTCGCCGGCGTAGCTGTCGAAGGTCACGCCCAGCAGGTCGTAGACCCGCTCCGCGTCCTTCAGCGTCACCGACTTGAACCAGTTGAAGATCTCCAGCGCCTCCGGGTCGCCGTCCTCGATCTTCTTGAACCAGGCGCGGCCCTCGTCGTTCAGGGCCTCGTTGTGCTTGGCCTCCTCGTTGAAGCGCACGTACAGCTTCACCATCTCGTCCACGCCGCCCGCGGCCACGGTGTCGTGGTCGCCCCAGCGCTTGTAGGCGGCGATCATCTTGCCGAACTGGGTGCCCCAGTCGCCCAGGTGGTTCACGCCCACCGCGTTCCACCCGAAGAATTTGTGCAGCCGGTACAGGCTGTTGCCGATCATCGTGGTGGAGAGATGGCCGATGTGGAAGCGCTTGGCGATGTTGATGCTGGAATAGTCCAGCACCACGGTCCTGCCCGCGCCGGAATCGTCCGCGCCGTAGCGCTCCCCGGCCTCCAGGACCCCCGTCAGCACCTTCTCGGCGTAGGTGGCCCGGTCGATGAAGAAGTTCAGATAGCCCTTCACCGATTCCACCTTGCCCAGGAAATCGACATGGATGGCCCCGGCCAGGGCGTCGGCGATCATCATCGGGCTCTTGCGCAGCGCCTTGGACAGCTTGAAGCAGGGAAAGGCGTAGTCGCCCAGGGCCGTGTCCGGCGGGATTTCCAGCGCGGCGGCGACGGTTTCAGGGGTGATGTCCACCTCGCCGAAGGACGCCTTCAGCGCGGTCAGTATCTCGTTTGCAACGGCGGTCTTGAAATCCATGATCACACACCTCGTCAATATCGTTCGCAATATCACCATTATACACAATAAAAGGCCCCTCTGCAAGAAGGGCGCATTAAACAGCGGGGAAAATCTGGGGGAAAGGCATTTGACCGGGACACGGGAAGCGTATTATAATGGCTTCGGGAATGATCGCACCGCGTTCGACGAAGGGGGAAAGCCGGCATGTACAGGCCCTTTGAAGCGTTCCATGTCAACGGAAGGTTTATTTCGGTGATCGGCAGCGGGGGAAAGACCACGACCCTGCGCCATCTGTCCGAGCGCCTGCCCGGAACCGTCGTACTGACGACCTCGACCCACATGTTCCCCTTTTCGGACATGCCCCTCGTGGACGCGGGTGCGGACGCGTCGCCCGGGAACCGGCGGCGGGTCGTGGAAGCGCTTCGCGCCGCCCTGGCCCGCAGCCGGGTGATCTGCCTGGGGAAGCTGCTGCCCTCCGGCAAGCTGGCCGACCCGTCAAATGTGATTCCCTTCGAGGCCCTGCTTTCGGAGGCGGACTATGTGGTCGTGGAGGCGGACGGGGCGGCGGGACGCCCCCTGAAGGCCCATATGCCCTGGGAGCCGGTCATTCCGGCCTGCACATCGATGACCGTCTGCCTGGTGGGAGCCTCCGGGATCGACCGTCCGGCCGGCGCAGCTGCCCACCGCCCCGAGCTGTTCTGCGCCCTGGCGGGCATCGCGCCCGATGCGCCGGTGCGCGAGGAACATATCGCGGAGGTTTTGAACCGGGAGGCCCTGGCGGACTGCTATCTCGTCAATCAGACGGATGTGTTGAAGGAACCGGAACGCGCCAGGCGGCTGTGCGACCTGATTGAGCGGGATGCCTTTCCCTGCGCCATCGGGCCGCGCTGACCAGCTCCAGCACGCTTCCGGCGATGCAGCGGGCCTTGTCGGAGATGGTGGCGCAGTTCTTCAGCTCCCCCGTCCGGGGGTCCACGTCGGCCAGCTTGAAGCTCGCCGTGACGGGGTAGCCGTCCCGCAGGATGCCCCGCAGCAGCCCGGATATCTGCGCGCGCACCGGCGTTTCCCCCTCCGGGGCGACGACCACGCCGATGATCTCGCCCGCTGCCACGATGTCGCCGATGTCCCTGCGCATGCGGAACACCCCCGGGGCGGGGGCGCGAACGACCCGCTCGATGCCGTAGCCGCCGATGATGCCGGGAATGCCCGTGTTTGCGGCGGCGCTGCCCGAGGCGATGATGCGCCCCAGGTCGTGCCCCCGCATGGTCTCGATCACATAGTGCACGTCCCGCCCGGCCTCGAAGCCCGGCCCCAGGGCGACGGTCAGCGCCGCCATGTCCATCGAGGTGCCGAGGTTTCGCTTCGCCAGTATGGCGTCCACCACGGCAAGCGGCTGGACCCGCCGGATGCTTTCGCCCGCCGGGTCCACCAGCAGCGGCACCGCGCCCCGGTTCAGGGCCGCGCCCGCCTCCGACAGGTCGGCGATCCGCACCGCCGTGACGCCCTCCACCGTCGCCGCGCCGTCGTAAACCGCTTCTGAAAAGGCGACCTGCCTTCGTATGGCGGAGGGACGCGCCGCCTCCAGCACCAGCACGTCAAACCCGGCGCAAAATAGCCGGTGAATCGTGCCGGTGCTGATATCGCCCGCCCCGCGGACGACGACGAGGTCCGCATGATCCATCATGGCTTTGCCTCCAGCACCAGCGCCTTGTCTTCCCTTTCGGTCACATGGCCGATGATGGCGGCCCCGGGGATTTCCTCCCGCAGCGCCTCACCGTCCCCTTCGTCCACGGCGATCAGCAGCCCGCCGCTGGTCTGGGGGTCGTAGAGTATGTCCTGCATGGCCCGGGAAACGTCGCCCCGGATTTCCACCGATTTTTCGGCGAAGTCCCGGTTGCGGTAGGCCCCGGCGGGCACCAGCCCCATGTCCGCAAGCTCCAGGGCCTCCGTATGGAAGGGCACCTTGTCCACCTGTATGTGCAGCGTGCAGCCGCTGCCCTGGGCCATCTCGCAGCCGTGGCCCATCAGGCCGAAGCCCGTCACGTCGGTGCAGCCGTGCACGCGGCAGCGCTGCATCGCCCGGCAGGTGTCCCGGTTCAGGGTCGTCATCTGCCGGTATATTTTTTCCATCAGCGCCGGCTTTGTCATGTCCGCCTTGGCCGCCGTGGTCAGTATGCCCACGCCCAGGGGCTTCGTCAGGATCAGCACATCCCCCGGCCTGGCGGCGTCGTTGCGCCGTATCTGCGAAGGCCTTGCAAAGCCCGTGACCGACAGGCCGTAGAGGGGCTCACTGCCCCGGATGGTGTGCCCGCCGGAGATGATCGCCCCGGCCTCGTAGGCCTTGTCGTAGCCGCCGCGCAGGATATCCCGGATCCAGGCCTCCTCCATGTTCTCCGTCACGCACATCACGTTCAGGGCCAGGCGCGGCTCGCCGCCCATGGCGTAGACGTCCGAGAGGGCGTTGGCGGCGGCAATCTGGCCGAACAGATAGGGGTCGTCCACGATGGGCGGGAAGAAATCCACGGTCTGGATCAGCGCCGTGTCGTCGTTGATGACATAGACGCTGGCGTCGTCGCTCTTGTCGAAGCCGACGATCAGGTTGGGGTCCGTCCGCGTCCTGAAATCGCCCAGCAGGGCGGCCAGCGTACCGGCGCCCACCTTCGCGCCGCACCCGGCGCAGGCGGCCAGGCGCGTGAGCCTTGCGTTCGTCTCCATGTCAGATATCCATCTCCTTCATGTGCTGCGGCGCGACGCCCGCCTCGGCGAGCAGCGCCCGAAGCCCCGCCGGGTCGCCGGGCGGGGCGCTCCATGCGAGCCCGCAGCCGGCGCTGATCTCCCGGGGCAGGGGAATCAGCCGCCCACCGATCCCACGGTCGAGGCAGAAATCCTCGAAAGCCATGGCGTCGTGGGTCGTGTAAAACGCGACGATCAGCCGCCTTTCCCGGATCCTCATGGGGCTAAGGCCGGATGATCTGCGCGGCGCTCATCTGGGCCTCCACGATGTCGTACATGTTGGAGACGATGCCCACCTGCAATTCCGCCTTCAGGCCGTAGAAATCCAGGCAGGTGCCGCAGGTCATGACGGTGGTTCCCGCCGCCTCGAGGGTCTTCAGATCTTTGACGGTGTCCGCGTCCCGGGTGGTCAGGAAGGCCCCCGTGTTGTAGCAGATCACCTTGTCCGGCGCCTCGTCCTGGTTGGTCAGGGCGAATATGAAGGCCTTCATCAGCTTTTTGCCCAGCTTTTCGTCGCCGCTGCCCATGGTGTCCGCCGACAGCACCACCACCTTGCCGCCCTTCGCGGGCGCGGCGCAGCTGAGGGCCTCCGCCGGGACCTGCGCCCCTTTGGCCTGACCGGCGACCACGGCCATGGTGACCGTGTAGGCATTGTCTCCGTTTTGCGCCGATGCGACCACAAAGCCGTTGTGCTCGCCCAGGCGAATCAGGTTTTGCACCGCCGTCTCGTTGTCCACCCTGATGTGCAGCGTCCCGTCCTCGGTGAAGGCCTCGATGGCCTTCTTCGCGTTGATCACGGGCAGCGGACAGGCCATGCCCATGCAGTCGATTGTGCGTTCCATAACTTGTACCTCCCGGTTTTTCATTTATATACAACTGTCAAATTTCAATTTCTTCCCGCGATGTCTCTCACGGCCTCAATCGCCGCGTCCACCTCTTCGGCGGTGTTGAAGTATCCGAAGCTGAACCGCACCGCACCCTGGGCTTCCGTGCCCAGCGCCCTGTGCATCAGCGGGGCGCAGTGGGCCCCCGCGCGGGTGGCGATGCCGTAGTCGCAGGCCAGCGCGTCGCAGACCACCGCAGAATCGGTTTCGCCGATGTTCAGCGCCACGACGGGGCAGCGGTTCCAGCTGGAAAAATCGCCGTAGACGCGCACCTTCGGAATACTGACGACGGCCTCGTAGAACCGGCGGCACAGGGCGATCTCATGGGCGTGAATCGCGTCCATGCCGGTGGCGGCAATGAAATCCACCGCCGCCGACAGTCCCGCGATGCCGTGACCGTTCAGTGTGCCCGCCTCCAGCCGGGTGGGGTATTCCCGGGGCTGCTCTGTCAGATAGGACTGCACGCCGGTGCCGCCCACCTTGAAGGGGTCCACTTCGACATCCCCGTTGATGCACAGCCCGCCGGTGCCCTGGGGCCCCATCATGGACTTGTGCCCGGTGAAGCACAGCAGGGAAATGCCGGACTTCGCCATGTGGACGGGCGTCGCGCCCGCCGTCTGGGAGGCGTCCAGTATGAACAGCAGGCCGTGGGCCGCCGCGATTTTGCCGATGCGGTCGATGTCCAGCATATTTCCCGTCAGGTTGGAGGCGTGGGTGCAGACGATGGCCCGGGTGTTCGGCTGGATCAGGCGCTCAAAATCGGAGTAATTGATCCTCCCCAGCCGGTCCGCCTGTACGAAGGAGAGCTGTACGCCGCGCTCTTTTTCCAGCCGGTACAGCGGGCGCAGCACCGAGTTGTGTTCCAGCACTGTGGTAATCACGTGGTCGCCCCGATGGATCGTGCCGCAGATGGCGATGTTCAGCGCTTCGGTGGAATTGTTCGTGAAGACAACCTGCTCCGACCTCGGGCAGCCGAAGAAGTCCGCCAGCTTTTTCCGGGTCCTGTACAGCAGCCGGTTGGTGTTCAGCGCCCCCTCGTGGGCCCCGCGGGAGGTGTTGCCCAGGGAGGTGAGCGCCTCCGTCACCGCGCGGACGACGCAGGCGGGCTTCGTCATCGTGGTCGCGGCGTTGTCCAGATAGATCATGGGGTACTCCTTCATCAACAGTATTTGTCCCGCCGCGCCCCTGGCGTGGCAGCTGATCTCCGTCACGCACCTGTGGGCGAAGGGCACCGATACGCGGCCGTAGCCGGTGGCGACGAACCGCACGAGCGCGCCGTCCTTCACCGCCTCCGTCAAGTCGCGCCGTATGGCCCCGGCGGTGTCCACGCTGCTCCAGCCGGTGGGCCGCAGATCGCGCCAGAGGATGCGCCCGTCCCCGTCGACGACCACGGTCTTTGCACAGGTGGAGCCGATGTCGATGCCCACGCCGTATCGTTCGTCCATAGTCCTGCGCCTCGCTTCAATCGTCCCGTTCCGTGCGCTGAACGCCCTTGGGCGCGAAGGAAGCGCCGTGCGCCGCCAACAGGGCGTCGGCGGCCTCGCAGAGCTTCGCCTCCATCGCCCTGAAGTCGCGCACCGCCCTTTCGCCCGCCTCCGTCAGGGTCGAGCTGCCGCCCTTTTTGCCGCCGCTGACCCGGGTGATCAGCTGCACGCCCATCTCCCGCTCGGCCCGGTTCAGTATCCGCCAGGCCTTGGTGTAGGACATCTCCATCTCCGCCGCCGCCGCCTGTATGGAGCCCGTCTCCCGGATGCGTTCCAACAGCTCGCACACGCCGGGGCCGAAAAACCGCTCGCCGGTGTGCAGCGTCAGCCGGACCCGCGCTGTGACGGGCGAAATTGGGTTTTGATTTGTGCTCATGGGACGCTCCTTATCAAAAAACGGCGGGCAGTCGTTATTCATCCAAAAAAATAACCATAGCTATTGTACTATGGTCATTTGGGGTTGTCAAGGGCTCAGCTACGAACGAATTGGCTATAGACCTCCCGCAACCGGTCCATCCCCTCAGGCGTGTCCACGTCCCAAAGCTCCCAGGCGTATTCCGCCGACACGACGTCGCAGGGGATGCGCCGCTCTTTCAGCACGTCCATGCCGCCCCGGTCGCCCCGGTAGGCCAGCAGGGCGCTGCGGCAGGCGGCGGGGAACAGCACGGGGCTGCCCGCGTCCGCCCCGAAGCCCAGCCGGACGGCCCGTGCCGGGCAATTCAGGAACCGCGCCGCCAGCCTTCGCAGCGAGGCAGGCTGTGCGAGGGGCTGGTCGGCGGGCATGAACAGCCAGCCCGCCGCGTCCGGGGGCAGGGCTTCCAGGCCCGCGCGCATGGTGTCGCTCTTGAGCGGCCCGTCGTGAAGGGCGCAGGCGACGGCCTCCCGCTTCATCAGCGCCGCGACGGCCTCACTTCGGGTCACCACCAGCGGCATAAAGCCCGCCGCCGACAGGCTGCCGACGGTGTGCAGTATGATTTCTCTGTTGCCGAGCATTTCCAGCAGCTTGTCCCTGCCGTATCGCGCCGACAGCCCGGAGGCCATCACGATGCAGCCGATGTCCTTGATGGCTTCAGGCGCGCTCATGCCAGGCTGCTCTTTTCCCGGCGCAGGTATTGGCCGTCGCCCCGCGCGCCGACAAATGCGCCATTCCGGACGATGGTCTTGCCCCGGAGCAGCACCCGCTCCACGCGGCCCACGACCTTCATGCCCTCGTAGCAGGTGTAGTCCGCGTTGCCGTGCAGCGCTGCCGTCGTCAGCGTCCATTTCCGCTGCGGGTCGAAGATGACCAGGTCGGCGTCCGCCCCTTCCACAATCGCGCCCTTGCGCGGGTACAGCCCCGCCACCCGCGCGGGGTTCGCACAGGCGTATTTCACCAGCTGGGGCAGGGTGAGCCTGCCCTTTGCCACGCCCTCGGAATAGAGCAGCGCCAGCCGTTCCTCCACGCCGGGTGCGCCGCTGGGGCATCGGGTGAAATCCGCCGCCCCCTGCTGCTTCTGGCGGGCGAAGGTGAAGGGGCAGTGGTCTGTGGCGACGGTGTCCAGCTCGTCCCCCGAAAGGGCGTCCCACAGCGCGTCCCGGTCCGCCTGCCTGCGCAGCGGCGGGGCCATGATGGCCTTGAGACCCTCCCGGGGATCGCCGTACAGCGCCTCGTCCAACAGGAGGTATTGCGGACAGGTCTCGGCCCCGAAGTGCCTCTGGCCGTTCGCCCGGGCCCTGCGAATCGCCTCCAGACCCATCCGGGTGGACAGGTGCACCACGTACACCGGCGCGTCGCCCGCCGCCCTGGCCAGGCAGAGCAGCCGGTTGACCGCCTCGGCTTCGGCCACGGCGGGCCTGCTGACGGGGTGCCATCGCGCCTGGGTCTTGCCCTCCCGGACGAAGCGCTCCCGCAGGCAGGTCACGATGCCGTGGTTTTCGCAGTGGACGGCGATCAGTATGCCCTCCTGCGCGGCCCGCTCCAGCACCCGCATCAGCGCCAGGTCGTCCAGTCGGCCGTCGTAGGTCATGTAGGCCTTGAAGCTGGTGATGCCCTCCTGGGCGGCGATCTGCGCCATGTC
Organism: uncultured Eubacteriales bacterium; assembly: GCA_902778995.1. Lineage (GTDB taxonomy): Bacteria > Bacillota > Clostridia > Christensenellales > Aristaeellaceae > UBA2862. The sequence continues at coordinate 25,256 of CACYZW010000015.1, read as the reverse complement.
GTCCAGCACCGAATCATCGACGTGCTGCAGGACCCCGTGAAAGCCGTAATCCACCGCGGCGACGCCGTCCGCCAGCCGGTGGTACGCCTTCACCTGATGCCAGGGGCTGCATCCGACGGGGCCGAAGGCCATATGATCCACGATGGTGGTCGTGCCGCCGCAGGCCGCCGCCACGGTGCCGGTGAAGAAATCGTCGATCACCCGGGCGATGCCCACGTCCAGGTCCATGTGGGTGTGTATGTCCACCGCCCCTGGCAGAACCAGCTTCCCCGCCGCGTCGACGACCGCCGCGTCCGGGGCGTCGATGCGCTCCGCAACTTTAAGTATGACCCCGTCCCGGATCAGGACATCCCCTGCGAACGACGCCTCGTCCGTTACGATCGTACCACCGCGAATCAGCGCTTTCATGGCGATTGGAACCTCCTGTCATTCATTGAGCAATACAAATCGAAGGGGAACGTGGAAATCCACGCGGAATGCTTTTTGCGCACTGCAATCCTCAAGCCTCAGCTTTTCTTCTTCCGGTACCAGGTGTTTTCCAGCGGCAGCTTCGTGCGGAACACGCCGTCCAGGGCGTAATAGGCCCCCTGCACGGCGGGCGCGGTGGGGATGGCGGCGATTTCGCCGATGCCCTTCGCGCCATAGGCCACGCTCAGCAGCTGGTCCTTCTCCACATAGATGGCGTGTATGTCGGGAATCTGGTTGGCCCGCAGCAGCCCCAGCGTGCCGAATTTCGCGGTGGGGACGCCGTCCTTCAGGGGGAAATCCTCCGTCAGGGCGTAGCCCATGCTCATCAGCACGCCGCCCTCGATCTGCCCCTGTATGGCGGTGGGATTGACCACCCTGCCGGAGTCGTGGGCCGCGTAGACGTCCGTCACCCGCCCGTCTTCGTCCAAAACCACCACATGGGTGGCGTAGCCGTAGGCGATGTGGCTCTTGGGGTTGGGCACGTCGGCCCCCAGCTTGTCGGTGGGCTCAAAGTATTCGTAGAAGAAATCCCGGCCCTCGAGGGCGCGGAGGTCGCCGCCCATCTCGTCCAGGGCTTGTTTGAGTTGCATCGCCGCCTGGCGCACGGCCTCGCCGGAGAGCAGCGTCTGCCGGGAGCCGGAGGTGGTGCCCGAATCCGGGGCCAGCTCCGTGCTGCCGGGGCCGTTGCGTATCTTCGAAAGCGGCAGGCCCGTGGCCTGGGCCACGTCCTGGCAGAACACCGTCAGGCAGCCCTGGCCGATGTCCGAGGCGGCGCAGTAGATGACGCAGACGCCGTCTTCCACGACCAGCCGCGCCCGGCCCTTGTCGGGAAGGCCCACGCCCACGCCGGCGTTCTTCATGGCGCAGGCGATGCCCGCATGCCCGCGATTGGCCTCGTACACGTCCTTCACGGCCAGCAGCGTCTCCTTCAGGGCGGTGGAGCAGTCGGCGATCTGGCCGTTGGGCAGCGCCTTGCCCGGCTCGATGGCGTTGCGGAAGCGTATCTCCCAAGGGGACAGGCCCGCCTTTTCCGCCAGCAGGTTGATCATGGTCTCCAGGGCGAATTCGCTCTGGCTGACGCCAAAGCCCCGGAAGGCCCCGGCGGGGGGATTGTTGGTGTAATAGCCGTAGCCCCGGATGTCGGTGTTCTGGTAGCAGTAGGGCCCCACGGAATGGGTGCAGGCCCGCTCCAGCACCGGCCCGCACAGGGAGGCGTAGGCTCCGGTGTCGAACCAGATATCGCAGTCCAGCGCCGTGAAAATGCCGTTTTCGTCGCAGCCCAGGGTGAAGGTGCCCTCCATGGCGTGGCGCTTGGGGTGGAAGCGCATGGATTCCTGGCGGGAGAGCTTTGCCTTGACCGGCCGCTGGAATTTCCAGGCCGCCAGGGCGGCGATATGCTGGACCGACACGTCCTCCTTGCCGCCGAAGCCGCCGCCCACCAGCGTGTTTTCCACCACCACCCGCTCGGGCGCCCAGCCGAACATGATGGCGACCTCCCTGCGGGTGTCATAGACGCCCTGGTCGGCGCTCAGGATCTTCACGCCGTCCCCGTAGGGAAACGCCACGGCGCACTCCGGCTCCAGGAAGGCGTGCTCGGTAAAGGGGGTGGAGAAGGATTTCGTCACGGTGTGGGCCGAGCTTTTCAGCGCCGCCGCGGCGTCGCCCCGGGTGACGTGGCGGGTCTGGCAGAGGTTTCCCGCGCTGTGCACCTTCGGCGCGTCAGGGGCCATGGCCTCGGCGATGGAGGTCACGGGCTTGAGCACCTCATAGTCCACATAGACCAGCTTCTTGGCGACCTCCAGGAGCTCCTCCGTTTCCGCGACCACCAGGCAAATGGCGTCGCCCACGCAGCGGGTGATTTCGCCCTCCGCGATCATCACGTCCCAGTCCTGCTGGATATGGCCCACCTTGTTGTGGGGCACGTCCGCCGCCGTCAGCACGCCCACCACGCCCGGAAGCGCCAGCGCCGCGGCGGCGTCGATGGACAGCACCCGCGCCCGGGCGTATTGCGAACGCACGGCGGACAGGTGCAGCATGCCCTCCATTTCGATGTCGTCGGGATATTTGCCGTAGCCCAGCACCTTCTGCCGCAGGTCCACCCGGAAGGCGCTTTGGCCCACGCCGTAGTCGTCGCCCTTCTCCGCCTCCGGGTCGATCTTCGCGTCCCCCCGCAGTATGGCCGCCGCCAGCTTGATGCCGTCGATCACCTTCCGGTAGCCCGTGCAGCGACACAGGTTTCCCCGGATGGCCTTGCGGATCTCCTCTTCGCTGGGGTCGGGGTTTTTGCCGATCAGCGCCTTCCCGGCCATCACCATGCCCGGCGTACAGAAGCCACACTGCACCGATCCGCTGACGCCAAAGGCGTAGACAAAGGCCTCCTTCTCGAAATCCGAAAGGCCCTCCACCGTCTGGATACGCCGCCCATCCATCTTCCGGGTGGACATCACGCAGGACTTCACCGCCGCGCCGTCCACGATGACGGTGCAGGTGCCGCAGGCGCCCTCGCTGCAGCCGTCCTTCACGGAATGCAGATGCAGGTCGTCCCGAAGATAGCGCAGCAGGGGCTTGTCCTCATCCGTGGAACACAGCTTGTTGTTGACGATGAACTGATAAGGCATTTAATCGACTCTCCTTTTTAAGGAAATACCGCATAATCGAGTCGTGCAGTAATGCACCATGAGCATTGTGCGGTGTTTCCTTAAGAAACAATCCGCGTGCCGGTCCTGCCCTCGATGCCTTCCCGGGCCTTTTCCAGCAGGGTGATGAGGGCTTGCCTTCCGGGCTTGGATTCCACGAAGGACAGCGCCGCCTCCACCTTCGGCAGCATGGAGCCGGGGGCAAATTCGCCCGCCTCGATGTAGCGCCGGGCGTCCTCGGGGGTCAGGCGGTCCAGCCACTGCTGGTCCGGCCTGCCGAAGTGGATCGCCACCTTTTCCACGGCGGTGAGTATGATGAGCATGTCCGCGTCCAGCTGCTTCGCCAGCACGGCGGCGGCAAAATCCTTGTCGATCACCGCCGCGGCGCCCTTCAGGTGGTTGCGCCCGGTGGGGAACACCGGGATGCCGCCGCCGCCGCAGGCCACCACCACATGGTCGGTGTTGACCAGCGAGCGGATGGTGTCGATCTCTATGATGGCCTTCGGTTCGGGGCTGGCGACGACGCGCCGCCAGCCGCGTCCGGCGTCCTCGACCACGCGATAGTCCCGCTCCCGTTCCATCCTGCGGGCCTCCGCCTCGGTCATAAACGAGCCGATGGGCTTGGTGGGGTTCAGGAAGGCCGGGTCGTTCGGGTCGACCTCCACCTGGGTCAGCACCGTGGCCGCGCCCTTGTTGATGCCCCGGTTCAGCATCTCCTCCCGCAGGGCGTTTTGAAGGTCGTAGCCGATATAGCCCTGGCTCATGGCCACGCACACCGACAGGGGGCAGGGGATGTACTTTTCCGGGTCGGAGCGGGTCAGCTCGGTCATGGCGTTCTGGATCATGCCCACCTGGGGGCCGTTGCCGTGGCAGATGACCACCTTGTGGCCGTCCGCGATGAGGTCCACGATGGCCCTGGCCGTGATCTGAACCGCCGCCATCTGCTCCGGCAGATTGGTGCCCAGGGCGTTCCCGCCCAGGGCGATGACGATGCGCTTGGACATGAGAGACACCTTCTTTGTGTGATCGTTCAGGACAGGAATTAGGAACCAGGAACCAGGAACCAGGAACTAGGAACCAGGAACTAGGAACTAGGAACTAGGAACTAGGAACTAGGAACTAGGAATAGCCGCGCTCAGTAGATATGCTTTTTTGAACGTTGCGTTCCCGCGAACCGGCGTTTATGAGAACTGAGAGACAGAATGTAATTGCGGTAGCCACTATTTCTGGTTCCTGGTTCCTTTTCGCACTTAACCCATCAAGAAGGAATTAAGGAAACACCGCATAATCGAGTCGTGCAGTAACGAGATGAATTGTAGTCGATTGCAAACTGCAGGTTTCGCAGGCTTGCTGGCGGCAAGTCAAGAAATCAGCAGGCAGCAGGCGCCATGAGCATTGTGCGGTGCTTCCTTAAACAAATACATTTACTGAAAAAAACGTGCTTTGCCCTTCTCCTCCAGCGCCTTCAGCGTCGCCTGGGGGTTCTTCACCTTCGCCAGGAAGATCATGGCGGCGATGATGTAGGGCTTGAAGCTGGCCTGCCTGTACAGCGGGGTGCGGTAGCGGTCGAACACCGAGGCCGCCACCTCGCCCTCCGCGCAGCTGACGCCGCTGATGTCGGCGGGCAGGCAGTGCAGGTACAGGGCCTTGCCGTCCTTCGTGGTCTTCATCAGTTCCTCGGTGCAGCACCAGTCCTTGTGGTCGGCGTTCTGGGCGAGCAGCTCCTTTTCCAGCGCCCTGATGCCCTCTGTATCGCCCTGGCCGTACAGGTTCGTGCGCTTTTCCATGGCGGCGAAGGGGGCCCAGCTCTTGGGGTACACGATGTCCGCGTCCTTAAAGGCCTCGGCCATGGAATTGGTCTTGCTGAAATGCCCGCCGCTCTTTGCGGCGTTGGCGCTCGCGACGGCCTCGACCTCGGGCATGACCTCGTAGCCCTCGGGATGGGCCAGCACCACGTCCATGCCGAAGCGGGTCATCAGGCCGATGACGCCCTGGGGCACGGACAGGGGCTTGCCGTAGCTGGGGGAGTAGGCCCAGGTCATGGCCACCTTCTTGCCCCTGAGGTTCTCCACGCCCCCGAAGGTATGGATCACGTGCAGCAGGTCCGCCATGCACTGGGTGGGGTGGTCGATGTCGCACTGGAGGTTGACCAGCGTGGGCTTCTGCTCCAGGACGCCCTGCCTGTGGCCGTCGGTCACGGCGTCTACAACGTCGTGCATGTACCTGTTGCCCTTGCCGATGTACATGTCGTCCCGGATGCCGATCACGTCCGCCATGAAGGAGACCATGTTGGCCGTCTCGCGGACGGTCTCGCCGTGGGCGATCTGGCTCTTGCCCTCGTCCAGGTCCTGAACCTCCAGGCCCAGCAGGTTGCAGGCGGAGGCGAAGGAGAAGCGGGTGCGGGTGGAGTTGTCCCGGAACAGGGAGATGCCCAGGCCGGAATCGAAGATTTTGGTGGAGATGTTGTTTTCCCGCATGTGGCGCAGCGCGTCGGCCACGGTGAACACGGCGGCCAGCTCGTCGTCGGTCTTCTCCCAGGTCAGGAAGAAGTCGCTTTCGTACATCCCGCTGAAATCCAGCGCGTTCAGTTTATCGATATAGGCCTGCAGTTTGGAATCCACGTCAATGCCCTCCTTGATTACTGAATGTCGTTGTTGGTTGCCCCCGCCCGGAACTGGGTCGCGTCGCCGGTCTTTTCCTCGGTGGGGTACAGGCTGATCGCCGCAGCGTACAGCGCCGCGCAGGTGACCAGGTCCTGCTTCCAGGTGATCTCGTTGGGGGCGTGGGCCTGGCTCTCCGCGCCGGGGCCGAAGCCCACGCAGGGGATGCCGTAGCGGCCCTGTATGGCCACGCCGTTGGTGGAGAAGGTCCACTTGTCCGTGAGGGGCCTGCCCTCCCGGGTGCTCATGCTGCCGGGCGCGCCGATGCGCCTGTCGCCGAACAGGGCCACATGGGCGTCCACCAGCGCCCTGACGTGGGCGGCGCTCTCCCGGTTGATCCAGGTGGGGAAGTAGGCCTCGGTCTCGTAGACCTCGCCGGTCCAGGAGGGCCTGTCGTACATGTACATGGAGACCTGCACGTCCTCGCCGTACTTCCTGACGGCGGGCAGGTTGCGAATCTCGTCGAGGCAGCTCTCCCAGGTCTCGCCGGCGGTCATCCGGCGATCCACGGAAATGGCGCAGGAATCGGCCACGGCGCAGCGGCTGGGGGAGGTAAAGTAGATCTGGGAGACGGTGCAGGTGCCCCGGCCCAGGAAGCGGGCGTCCTCCCAGTGGTCGGGGTTGTACTTCGCGTCGAGCATCTTCACCAGGCCCTTGATGGCGGTGCTCTCGTCGCAGCCGTTGTTGTTCAGGGCGCGTATGTCGGCGATGATGTCGGCCATCTTGTAGATGGCGTTGTCGCCGCGCTCGGGGGCGCTGCCGTGGCAGGAAACGCCCCGCACGTCCACGCGAATCTCCATGCGGCCCCGCTGGCCCCGGTAGATGCCGCCGTCGGTGGGCTCGGTGGAGATGACGAACTCGGGGCGCACGCCGTCCCTGTTGACGATGTACTGCCAGCACATGCCGTCGCAGTCCTCCTCCTGCACGGAGCCGACCACCATGATCCTATAGCCCTCGGGGATCAGGCCCAGATCCTTCATGATCTTCACCCCGTAGACCGCGCTGGCCATGCCGCCCTCCTGGTCGGAGGCGCCGCGCCCGTAGATGATCTCGTCGGTCTCGTAGCCCTCGTAGGGGTCCGCCGTCCAGTTGTCCCGGTTGCCGATGCCCACGGTGTCCACGTGGGAGTCGATGGCGATGATCTTCTCGCCCTCGCCCATCCAGCCGATGACGTTGCCCAGGCCGTCCACCTCGACTTTATCATAGCCGAGCTTTTCCATCTCGGCCCTGATGCAGGCCACGACCTCCTTTTCCTCGCAGCTCTCGCTGGGATGGGCGATCATCGCCCGCAGGAAGCGAACCATGTCCGCCCGATAGCCCTCGGCGGCCGCCCTGATCGCAGAATAATCCAGTGCCATGGGGAAATGCTCCTTTCAATGCCGTTGTATGCGCGCCTTGGCGGCGGCGCAGACGCCGCCGCTACATGTGATACTATTCTCAAATTGAAAATAAACAAAGATTCTTCGACTTCGGCTTCGCCTCCGCTCAGAATGACACCGTTGCGTCGTAAGCTTGTCATCCTGAGCGCAGCGAAGGATCTTCCAATTTCAATTTGAAAAGAGTATGAGACGTCCCTCAGGGTTTGTGCAGCGGCGGCCTCCGGGCCGCCATTCACTGTGCTTCAACCGTCGGGTACGCGCCGCCCCATACGATCCTTCGGTAATTTTCGGGGTCGGTGTCGCCCTCGGTGGAGAACAGCAGCACGCTGCTGTTTTTGTCGAGCCCGAGGGCTTCCTTCAAAGCCCCGCAGGTCGGGTCGGTCATCAGCGCGTCCACGACGCCCATGCCCACGGCCCCGGATTCGCCGCTCACGACGGCGGGGTCGCCCCTCATCGGCGCGGCCAGCATCCGCATGCCCCGGGCGCTGACCCAGTCCGGAATCGCCAGGAAGGCGTCGGCGTGGTTGCGCAGTATGTCCCAGCTCAGCGTGTTGGGCTCGCCGCAGGCCAGGCCGGCCATGATGGTGGAAAGGTCGCCGCCCACGATGGCGGGGCTGCCGTCCCCCTGGCAGGCCCCCTTGTACAGGCAGGCCGCCGCTTCCGCCTCCATGACGATGAATTTGGGCGGATGGGAGGGGAACAGGTTGGCGTAATAGCCCACCACCGCCGAGGCCATGCAGCCGACGCCTGCCTGCACGAACACGTGGGTGGGCCGGTTGATCTCCAGGGCGCGAAGCTGCTGTATGGCCTCCTGAGCCATGCAGCCGTAGCCCTGCATGATCCAGGAGGGGATCAGCTCGTAGCCCTCCCAGGCGGTGTCCTGCATCACCACGCCGTGCTCGGTCCGGGCGGCCTCGGCGGCGGCGAGGCGCACGCAGTCGTCGTAGTTCATCTCCTCGATGGTGACCTCTGCGCCCTCTTTGGCGATGTTGTCAAAGCGCATCTTCGCGCTGCCCTTGGGCATGTGGACCACGGCCTTCTGGCCCAGCTGCTGCGCCGCCCAGGCCACGCCCCGGCCGTGGTTGCCGTCGGTGGCGGTGTAGAAGGTGGCCTGACCGAAGTCCTCGTACAGCTGGTCGCTTGTCAGGTAATCATAGGTGATTTCCCCGATGTCCCTGCCCGTCTCGCTTGCGATATAGCGGGCGATGGCGAAGGCCCCGCCCAGCACCTTGAAGGCGTTCAGCCCGAAGCGGTAGCTCTCGTCCTTCACGAACAGGTCGCCCAGCCCCAGCCGCGCGGCCATGCCGTCCAGCTTTGCCAGCGGCGTCACGGCATACTGGGGAAAGCCTGCAAAAAACGCCCTGGCCTTGTCGACGTTGTCCGGGGACATGATCGACAGGTGCTCGTCCGCGCTCTTCGGCATTTTATTGAGTACCCATTTGATGTTTTCCATGTATGCCTCCCGTATCAGTCGTTTTGCAGCAGCCAGGGATAGTCCCCGATGATCGCGCGGATCAAGCCCGCCGCGTCCGCAGATACGCCGTCCAGCGCGTCCACGGCGACGGTCTGCTCGCGCCCGTCGAGGCGCAGCCTGACGCGGTCGTCGCCGAGCATCAGGAAGCCCTCGTTTTCACTGCCCGCAAAGTCCTCCTCGGACCAGAACAGCGTGAACTTGTCGCGGTAGGGCCTGCCGTCGTAGGGGCAGAACACGGCGCAGTTGCCGCACTCGTTGCACATGCCGTCCACATGGACGATCCGCGCCCGGCGCCGGCCGGGAACGTGGATCACCGCGTTGGCCCGGTTCGGGCACACGTCCGCGCACACCGCGCAGATCGACGGGCAGCCCAGGCAGCGCCAGTCGGGGACGGCGGACACATCCTCCGCGACCATGCCCTTCTTGAAGCGGTATTTTTCTTCGCCTGCGGCGCGGTTCTCAGCGGCATAGCCGTCGAAGCGGATGTCCGCGATGGCCGCCGCTGCCGCCGCGGCGTCGGCGATGCCCTCCACCACGGTGGCGGGGCCGCGCCGCGCGTCGCCCACGGCGTAGACGCCCGCCACGCTGGTGCGCATGTCGGCGTCCACCTCCGGCAGTCCCTTCGCGCCGATGGCGCAGCCCGCGGCCTCAAACAGCGCCGTGTCCACGCGCTCGCCCACGGCGGCGATCACCGCGTCCGCAGGGATCTGTACCGTCTCGCCGGTGTCCACGGGCGCGCGCCTGCCGGATGCGTCCGGCGCGCCCAGCCCCATGACGTGGCAGATCAGCTGGCCGTCCGCCAGCCGTTCCGGGGCCAGCAGCTCCATGAATTCCACGCCGTCGTCCAGCGCCATTTGCAGCTCTTCCTCATCCGCCGGCATGTAGCGCCGGGTGCGCCGGTAGACCAGCCGCACGCGCTTTACGCCCGGCAGCCGCTTTGCCGCCCTGGCCACGTCCATGGCCGTGTTGCCGCCGCCCAGCACCGCCACGTCTTCGCCGGGGTTCACGGCGTCGGGGTTCTGCCTGATCGCCTCCAGGAAGGCCAGCGCGTCCAGACATTCGCCGGATTGAAGCGGGTTTTTGCCGTGCTTCCACGCGCCCACGGCGACGATCACGTCGGTGAAGCCCTCGGCCTTCAATGCGTCCACGGAACGGATCTCCCGTCCGCAGACGATCTTCGCGCCGAACGCCCTGCAGATTTCGATGTCCTTTTCAATGTCGGAGGCGGCGATCCTGAAGTCGGGAATCACATGGGCGACCACGCCGCCGGGGGCGCTCCTGCGCTCGAACACGGTCACGGGCACGCCGGCCCTGGAAAGGAACATCGCCGCCGACAGGCCCGCAGGCCCCGCGCCTACCACGGCGACCTTTTTATCGGCGCGCATGGGGGCCGGGCGCAGGGTCGGGAACACGCCCTCAAAGCCGCGCCTTGCGGCCTCCAGCTTGGTTTCGCGGACGCGCACGCTCTGCTCGTAGTAGTTGCGCATGCACTTGTCCCCGCAGTGATGGGGGCATATGCTGCCTGTAATGAAGGGCAGGGGATTGCGCTCCAGTATGATCCGAAGCGCCTTTTGGGCGTCGCCCTCCACCATCGCCTGCAGATAGGCCGGGATGTCCTGGGCGATGGGGCAGCCGTCCCTGCACGGCGCGGAGAAGCAGCCGAAGAGGGGCAGCGGCCTGCCGGTCTTCCGCTCCGGCAGCGGCTTTACCGGTTTGCGGTAGAGCCCGGATGCGGCGACGCCCGCGTCCAGCGCCCTGACCGCCGCGACATCCACGCCCCGGAAGGGTTCGCTGCCGCAGTCCATGAGCCCCTGGGCGATCTGCGCCAGCCGCTGGTAGCCGCCCGGCTTCAGTATCGTGGTGGCCATCGTGATCGGCCAGATGCCCGCGTTGAACAGGGCGGCGGCGTTGGCGACGGTCGCGCCGCCCGAATACGAGATGCGCAGCCGCCCGCCGAAGGTCTCGCTGATCTTCGCCGCCAGATGGATGGTCAGCGGGAAGAGGGCGCGCCCCGCCATGTACATCTCCTCGCTGGGAAGCTCGCCCCGGGTCACGTCCACCGGGAAGGTGTTCGTCAGCTTGACGCCGAATTCGAGGCCCTTTTCGCCCGCCAGCGCCGTCAGCCGCTGAAGCATCGGCACCGCGTCGGCCCACTGCAAATCCTCCCGGAAGTGCCGGTCGTCGAAACAGACGTAGTCGTAGCCCAGGCTGTCGAGCCGCTGCCGCGCGTAATCGTAGCCCAGCAGCGTCGGGTTCAGCTTGATGTAGGTGTTCAGGTGCTTTTCCCCGATCAGATAGGTGGCGATTCGCTCGATTTCGTCCGGGGGACACCCGTGCAGCGTGGATTCCGTGATCGAGGCGGAGATGCGGGAGCTGATGCCCCGGATGTACGCCGCGTCCACGCGGTCGAACCGGCCGACGTTCGCCAGCGCCCAGTCGATGCACGCCCTGAAGGCCTCGCTGTCCTTCGCTTCGATCAGGCCGTCGATGAAGGCGTTGATCTTGTCGGACTTTATCCCGGCCAGGTCGTAGCCCACGGACATGTTGAACACGAAGGCGTCCGGGTCGCCGAGGCCGTATTCCCTGGCCAGGAGCTTGCAGGCCACCCAGGCCTTCACATATTCCACGTAGGCCTGGGTCACGTACAGCTCCGTGGACCATTCGCAGTTGTAGCACTCGTCCCCGGCGGTGATGCAGGGTTTGTTTACGCAGGCGGCCAGCTCCGGGCCGTCCATGACCTGCACCGTCTTCAGCTCGAAGAAGCGCGCGCCGGCGACGTAGGCCGCGACGATGTTCTGCGCCAGCTGCGTGTTCGGCCCGGCAGCCGGGCCGAAGGGCGCCTCGATTTTTTCGTCAAAGATCGGAAGGGCCTGTCCGTTGTCGTGCTTTATGGGGTTGGACACGCCGAATATGGCGCCGGTTTTTTTGTATTCCGCCAATATCCAGTTCATCAGATGCCCGAAGGACATCGGGCGCATGATATCGCTCATGGGATCCTCCTTTCGATGCAAGCTATCAATACTGCCTGTGGTTCAGCTCGCCCCACAGCCGCTTGCTCTGCTCCAGCGTCCAGGCGTTGATGCGCTCCTCGTCCAGGTCCACGAACTGGCGGTCCCTGTACAGCACGCGGCCGTTGATGACCGTGGTGCGGCAGTTGCGCCCGTTCATGCCGAACAGCATGTGCCCGTCGATGTTTGCGTCGCTGAAGGGCGTGAAGGGCTTGTAGTCCATGACGATGACGTCCGCCGCCGCCCCTGCCTTCAAAATGCCCAGGGGCACGCCGAAGTACTTCTGGGCGATGACCCGGTTGTTGACGAACTGCATGGTCACGTCCTCGCCCCAGGCCACGTTCGGCAGGGCGGCGTTGTGCCGCTGGATGATCAGGAACACCTTCATGCTCTCCAGCATGTCGTGGGTGTAGGCGTCGGTGCCCATGCCGACGGTGATGCCCTTTTTCAGCATCTGCAATACCGGCGCGCAGCCCACGGCGTTGCCCATGTTGGACTCGGGGTTGTTGACCACCATCGTGCAGGTTTGGCGGATAATGTCCATCTCGGCGGGGCTGACGTGGATGCAGTGGCCCAGCAGCGTCCTGTCGCCCAGTATGCCGTTGTAGAGCAGGCGGTTCACCGGGCGGCAGCCGTAGTTGCGCAGGCTGTCGTATACGTCGTTCATGCCCTCCGCCACGTGGATGTGGAAGCCGGTCATGCCGTCGTTGGCCTCCACCATCTTCTCAAAGGTCCTGTCGGAGATCGTAAACAGCGCGTGGCCGCCGAACATGGCCCTGATCATGGGGTCGTCGGCGTCCCTGGCCCATTTGGCGAAATCGGCGTTCTCCTTTATGCCCTGCGCGGTCTTTTCCGCGCCGTCGCGCTCGGACACCTCGTAGCAAAGGCAGGCGCGCATGCCCGTCTCCTTCGCCACGTCCTTTATGGCGAACAGGGAGCCGGGAATCTCGCCGAAGCTGGCGTGGTGGTCGAAGATGGTCGTCACGCCGTTGCGGATGCAGTCCAGTATGGTGGCGTAGGCGGAAGCCCTTGTGCCGTCCAGGGTCAGCCTGCGGTCGATGGCCCACCACGTGCCCTCCAGGACCTCCAGGAAGTTGGTGGGGTTGTTGCCCTCGATGGAAAGCCCCCTGGCCAGCCCGGAATAGATGTGGGTGTGGGCGTTGATGAGGCCGGGCATGATCACGCCGCCCCGGGCGTCGATAAACTCGGCGTCCGGGTATTTTTTGCGCAGCGCCCCGCGCTCGCCCACCTCTACGATGATGCTGCCGTCGATGGCGACCGCCCCGTCGGGGAGATAGGGATTGTCCCCGTCGCGGGTGATGACGCGACCGTTGCCGATAAGAAGCATGGAATCACTCCTTCAATATGATGAAATGGACCTGGAAGAAATCGATGGCGAAGACTATTCCTGTTTCCTGTTCCCTGCCTCCAGCCTTTTGAGCATCGTCTTCTTCACGGCGCGGAAGATGTTTTCATACCCCGTGCAGCGGCACAGGTGGCCGGACATGCGAATGCGTATCTCCTCGTCGGACAGCAGCCGGCCCTCGTTCAATATCTCCACCGCGCTCATGATGGCCCCCGGCGTGCAGAAGCCGCACTGCACCGCCGCCTCGTCGATGAAGGCCTGCTGTATGTCGGAGATTTCGCCGTTGGGGCCCTCCAGCCCCTCCAGCGTCAGTATGTCCTTGCCGTCGGCCCACACTGCCAGATAGATGCAGGAGTTGAAGCACTCGCCGTCGATGATGACGTTGCAGGCCCCGCACTCGCCCACCTCGCAGCCCTTTTTCACGCTGGTCAGGCGGAAGTCGTTGCGCAGCAGGTCGGTCAGGGAGGCCCGCACGTCCACCATGACCTCCCGTTCCTTTCCGTTCACCGTGCAGTGAATCAGCTTGTACTGCTTACCCGTTGATTTATCCATCAAGTGCACCTCCCGCCAGCTCTATGGATTTTGTCAGGGCCCGCCGGGCCAGCTCCACCGCGATGTGCTCCCGGAAGGCCCTGGCCGCCCGCCAGCTGTCCCGGGGATGGATGTCGGAAAGCACCGCCCGGGCGAAGGCGGCGACGGTATCGGCGCACACCGGGCGGCCCACCGCGGCGGCCTCCGCGGAGGGGGCGCGCATGGGCACCGGCCCGGCCACGCCGTAGGCGATGCGGGCGTCGCGGATGGTTTTCCGGTCATCGGACAGCGCCACGTTCACCGAACAGCCCAGGGTGGCGATGTCCATGGCCTCCCGCATGGCGTACTTGATGTAGTGGCCGAAGTAGCCCTCATAAGCCGCCTTCGGGATGATGATGGCGGTCTGCAGCTCGGCGGAGCGCAGGTCTACCACGCCCGCCCGGATGTAGAAGTCCCTGATGGGCAGCCTGCGGATCCCCTCCGGGCCCGTCAGCTCCACCACGGCGTCCCAGGCCAGCAGCGTGGAGGCGGAGTCGGCGCTGGTCACGCCGTTGCAGGTATTGCCGCCGATGGTGCCGATGTTGCGGATCTGCGGCCCGCCCACCAGGCTCACCGCCTCGCCCAGCACCCCGATCTTTTCCCGGATGATGGGGGAGGCCGCGATGTGGGAAAAGGAGGTCAGCGAGCCGATGCGAATCGCGCCCTCGCCGTCGAAGGTCACGCCCCGCAGCGCGTCGATGCCGTAGATGCTCACCAGCTCGGCGCCTGCGCGCCGGCCCTCCCGAATCTGCACCAGCACGTCGCTGCCACCGGCGATGATCTGCGCCCGGGGATGCTCCTGCAACAGCCGTATGGCTTCCGCCACGCTCGCCGCCTCGTACAGCGCCTTGATGTCATACATCGCGGGACACCTCGCTTTCGTCGTGAATCAGCCCGGCCTCGGTGAAGGCGCGGAACAGGTTGTGGGGATTGACCGGCGCGGTGTTCACCCCCACGCCCGTGGCGTGGAGGATGGCGTTGCGAATCGCCGGGGCCGGCGAACAGGCCGGCGGCTCGCCCAGGGCCTTCGTGCCGAAGGCGCTGGTGGGCTCCGGGTTTTCCACGAATTCCGCCACCAGCCGGGGGTGATCCAGCATGGTGGGCAGCTTGTAATCCAGCAGGTTGTTGTTCAGCGGGCGGCCTGTCCTTTCGTCGAACATCAGCTTTTCCGACATGCCCAGGCCGATGCCCATGCTCATGCCGCCGTGCACCTGGGCCTCCGCCAGGGCGGGGTTGATCAGCTTGCCCGCGTCGTGGCAGTTCACGATGTTCAGAAGCCGCGCCTTGCACATGGGAATGTCCACCTCCACCTCGGCGATGGTGCAGCCGAAGGAGTAGGCGTTGGACTTGACCTGGTAGGTGCTCTCGGCGGTGATGTGGCGGCTGTCCGTCAGGCTGTAGAGGGCCTCCGTCGCCAGCTCCGCCAGGCTCATCAGCACCCTGCCGTCGGTGGTGCGCACGATGTTGCCGTCCGCGATGTCCAGGTTGAACACCGGCATGCGGGTCAGCAAGTGGGCGTAGTCCAGTATGCGCTGCTTGAGCATCAGGCCCGTCTGCCGGATGGAGAACCCGGCCACATAGGTCTGCCGGGAGGCGTAGGCGCCGGTGCCGTAGGGGGCGACGTCCGTGTCCTGGCAGGAGACCACGTGCACCTTTTCCAGCGGAACGCCCACCACGTCCGCCGCCATCTGGGCGAAGGCCGTGTCCGCGCCCTGGCCGATCTCGGTCTCCGCCACCTGCACCTGGAAGGAGCCGTCCTGGTTCAGCACCATGCGGCAGGAGGTGGATTCCAGCGAGATGGGCCACACCGCCGTGTTGTACCAGAACATGGCGATGCCGATGCCCCGGCGCACGTCCCCGGTCTGGTTCTGATAGGCCTTGAACTTGCGCTCGTAGTCGATGGCGGCCATGGCCCTGTCCAGGCACTGGTTGAAGGAATCGCAGTAAAGCTCGTTCTTCGAGAAGCCGTCCACATAGCCCACGGGCATCAGGTTTTTGCGGCGGAATTCCACCGGGTCGGCCCCGATGGCGGCGCACACGTCCTCGGTGTGGGATTCCACCGCCCACATGGCCTGGGGGATGCCGTAGCCGCGCATGGCCCCGGCCACCGACTTGTTGGTGAACACGGTGTAGGCGTCCACCTCCACGTTTTCGCAGGGGTAGAGCTGGGGGAACGCCCCCGCGCCCTTGGCGCAGATGCTGTGCCCGTGGGAGGCGTAGGCCCCCTGGTCGGAGAAGGCCTCCAGCTTCCTGGCCGCGAAGGTGCCGTCCGGACGCACCCAGGAGACGATGTGGTTGCGAATCGAGTGGCGGGTGCGGTTGCTGACGAAGGTCTCCTCCCGGGGCACGTCCAGTTTGACCAGATGGCCGCCCACCTGCATGCTCAGCCAGGCGCACAGCGGCTCGTAGAGCACGTCCTGCTTGTTGCCGAAGCCGCCGCCCACATAGGGCTTGATTACGCGGACTCGGCCCCAGTCAATGCCTAGGGCCTGGCCCACGACGCGCCGGACGATGTGGGGGATCTGGGTGGAGGTGACGACTTTGATCCGGTCGCCCTCCGCCTCGGCGAAGCATATGAAGTTCTCGATGTGGCAGTGCTGCACCACCGGCGTCTCGTACCAGCCCTCCACCTTTGTAAGGCCCGGCTCCTGTATGGCCTTTTCGTAGTCGCCCAGCCGGGTCTGGGTATGCCGGAGAATGTTGTTCGGGAATGCCTCGTGCAGCAGCGGCGCGCCGTCCATCATGGCCTGCTGTACGTCCAGCACGAAGGGGTATTCCTCGTATTCCACGCGGATCAGCTTCAACGCCCGGGCGGCGGCGATCTCGTCCTCCGCCACAACGGCGGCGATGTCGTCCCCCCAGAAGCGCACGCGTTCCGTCAGCATCAGCCGGTCCGCCACGTCCTGGTGGGCGGGGTCGGTGGACCAAGGATGCCCTGCGGTGGGAAAGTAGTGCTTTTCCTTCAGATCGAAGCAGGTCAGCACCCTGACGACGCCGGGCACCCTTTCCGCTTCGGCCGTGTCGATGCGTATGACCCGGCCGTTGGCGATGGTGGAATGCAGCACCCGTGCGACATAGGCCCCCCTGTCGCACAGGTCTTCCGTATATTTGGTGCGCCCGGTGACCTTGTCAAAGGCATCCACGCGCCTTATTTTCTGTCCAGCATACACAGGCTGTCCTCCTTTCATTGCTGTCGCCGATTTCCTTTTATCCGTCCAACCCTGTGCTGTACGTCGGGTCGGGCGCTATGAATTGGGCGTCGCGGTTAAAAGATCCTTTCCCCGTCTGCGAATTTCATCACGATGCCGTTCCTGTCGAGCTCCCAGTAGAAGGCCCGTTGCAGCCGTTCCTGTACCGGCATGGCCTCGCCCGGCGCCCCGGCGGAATCGTCCAGCACCACCGCGTCGAAGGCGTACCCTTCCTCGAAGCTGCCGACCCTGCCGAAGAAGCTGCCGCCGCCCTTTGTGGCCAGATAGAAGCTCTCCGGGAAGGTGAGCGCCCTTGCGTTCCCGTCCATACAGCGCTGGTACAGCTTGGACAGCTGTATGGCGTCCGTCGTCGCCCGGAACATCGAGGGGGAAGTCCCGGCGGCCACGTCCGTGGCGAGGCCGACGCGAAGCCCCTGCTCCATATACCGGCGAATCGGCGCGATGCCGGAGCTGAGGTTCATGTTGGAGGAGGGGCAGTGGGCCACCCACACGCCGTTGTCCCGAAGCCGCTGCACCTCTTGCGGCGTGGAATGGACGCAGTGGGCCATGACGGTGTTGCAATCGCCGCCAAACAGACCGTAGTGGTCGTAAACGTCGCCGTAGAAGGCCGACCAGGGCGCAAGCTCCCTGACCAGCTCGACTTCGTCGGGATTTTCCGACAGATGGGACTGCACCGGCAGGCCGTATGTCCTGCGAAGCTCGCCCAGCGCTGCCATCAGCTGGTCGGAGCAGCTGGGCACAAACCGGGGCGTGACGATGGGCTTCGTGTGCCTGTATTCCCGGCGAAGGCTCTCCTCGATGAACCGCCGGGTGTCCGCCGCCGCTTCTGCGGCGCTCGGCTCGGCCAGCGCCTTCGGGTCGCAGCGGTCCATGTTGACCTTGCCTACATAGCTCACGAGGCCGCTCTTCTCCATGCGGTCCATCAGCATCAGCGTGGCTTCGGCGTGTCGCGTGCCGAATATCACCGCCCGCGTCGTGGCGCTGCGGGCCATCATTTGGGCAAAGCGGTCATAGGCCGCCGCCGCGTATTCGGCGTCCGCGTATTTAAGCTCCTCCGGGAAGGTGACCCTTATCAGCCATGTCAGCAGCTCGTAGTCCATGCCCGTGCCGCAGAAGGCGTACTGGGGCGCGTGGGTGTGCAGATCCACCATGCCCGGCATGACCAGCAGGTTTTCGCAATCGATGACCTCCAGCGCGCCGTAGCGCTCCGGAACCGCGTCAAAAACGCCCCTGCAGACGCCCGCCTCGCACACGACGAAGGCGTTTTCCCGGATCTCCATGCGGTTCGCCTCGGGCGTATGGCAGATATGCCCCTTTATGACAAAGCTTCTCTTCAAGGCGGTTTTTCCTTTCCCCCGGCGCATCGCCCGATGATTGCCGGGTATCTTACTGTATTATAACAAAAATACCGTCGCAAATCAACAATTTCATGGGCGTAAAACAGAATTGCGTCCAAGGAAACGAAGTGATATAATTGATCCGGCAATATTACGAAAAACGGGAGGGCCGCGCCATGAAATATCAGGGCATTCGGAAGGTATGCGAGGGCAAATTCATCACCCGCTACGACGTGGATTACGTCACGGCGCAGGGGAACCCCAAGACCTATGAGATCATCAGCCGGAACAGGGACATCCGGACGCTGGAGGCGCTGCAAAACCGGACGGCGGACTCCGTCGTCATGATCATGACGGACGAGAGCGGCGAGCGCATACTCGTCAACCGGGAATACCGCATGGCGATGGCCCAGTGGATCTACAACTTTCCCGCAGGGCTGATCGACCCGGGGGAGACCCCGGAGCAGAGCGCCCGTCGGGAGCTCTGGGAGGAGACCGGGCTGGAGCTTGTGCGCATCGACGACATGCTGGACGGCAGTTACAACGCCGTGGGCTTTGCCAACGAGCGCAGCGTCTGCGTGTTCGGCGCGGCCGCCGGGGAATTTCGCAAAAGCACCTCCGACGCCGAGGAGATCGTCCCGGGCTGGTATACCAAGGCGGAGATGCGCGATCTGCTTCGCACCGAGTGCTTCGCCGCCAGGACCCAGGCGTACTGCTACGCATGGGCCTGCAGGTAGGGCGGCCTGCGCCGCCCCCGGACCGCGGACAAAGCCAGAGGATTTGTCATGCGGTACTGCGAAAGGCGCCCTGAGATGCAGTCAGATCCGTTCGAAACGGCATCTCCCGCGCTTGGAGACACGCTATAAAAGCACCTCTTTTCCGTTCGATACCCAGGAATTAACGCGCCCTGCGTTCAAAACGCGGCTCCGCCGGCGCGAAACACTTGTGGTATCGACTTTTTTCTGATATAATACCCACAGCAGAACAGAGAAGGAATACCCTTTTATTTCACAGATAAGGAGTGACGGAGGATGAAGACCCTGAACCTGTTGGGCTTTGACTTCGGCGCGTCCAGCGGCCGGGCAATGCTGGGCACGCTGGCGGACGGCAAGCTGGAGATCCGCGAAATCCACCGCTTTTCAAACGACCCGGTGATGCTGTGCGGCCGCTTTGTGTGGGACGTGCCCCGCATGGTGTACGAAATGAAGCAGGCGCTTCTGAAGATCTCCCATATGGACGTGAAGGTGGACGCCATCGGCATCGACACCTGGGGCGTAGACTACGGCCTGCTGGACAAAAACGGGCGGCTGCTGGGCCTGCCGGTGCACTACCGGGACGAGCGCACCGCCGGCATGCGGGAAAAGGTGCGCGAGATCATCTCCGACGCAGACCTGTTCGCCCGCACGGGCCTGGCCTACAATTCCTTCAACACGCTGTACCAGCTCTACGCCATGCGCCAAGAGGGCGACCCCGCCCTGGACATGGCCCATGACCTGCTGTTCATGCCCGACCTGCTGGCCTGGCTGCTGACGGGGGAGAAGGGCACCGAATACACCATCGCCTCCACCAGCCAGCTGCTCAACCCCTATACCCGCGACTGGGATCGGGCGCTGCTTGAAAAGCTGGACATCCCCACCGCCATGCTGGGCGAGGTCAGGCTGCCCGGCACGGTGCGGGGAACGCTGCTGCCCGATATCGCCCGGGAGTGCGGTGTGGACAGGATTCCGGTGATCGCCGTGGGCGGCCACGACACCGCCAGCGCCGTCGCCGCCGTGCCCGCGAAGGACGCGGATTTCGCCTACATCAGCTCCGGCACCTGGTCGCTGCTGGGCGTGGAGATTCCCGAGCCCATGTGCGCCCAGAGCGTGATGAACGCCAATTACACCAACGAGGGCGGCGTGAACGGCTCCATCCGGCTGCTCAAGAACATCATGGGCCTGTGGATCATACAGGAGTGCAAGCGGGAGTGGGATCGCCGCAGCGATGCCGTGGACTTTGCCGGCCTTGTGGAGAGGGCGATGAAGGCCCCCGCCTTCAAGGCGATGATCGACGTGGACGACCAGTGCTTCATGGCCCCCGGCGACATGCCCGCCCGCATACAGGAATACTGCCGCAAGACCGGCCAGGACGTGCCCCAGGGCCGGGGCGAGATCTCCCGGGTGGTGTATGAGAGCCTGGCGCTGAAATACCGCTGGGCCATCGAACGGCTGGAGCAGGACATCCTGAAAAAGCCCGTCAGGAGCCTGAACATCGTGGGCGGCGGCAGCAAAAACGCGCTGCTGAACAAGTTCACCGCCGAGGCCATCAGGCGCCCCGTGATCACCGGCCCCAGCGAGGGCACCGTGATCGGCAACCTGCTGATGCAGGCCGTCGCCCTGGGCGAGATCGAGGATATCTGGGCGCTGCGCCGGGTGGTGGAGGCGTCCTTCCCCACCGAGACCTACCTGCCCGAGACCGACGGCGCGGCCTGGGACGGGGCCTATGCGAGATATACAGAGTTGTTTGGCAAATAAAACGGGGAATGGGGAATTGGGAACGGGAAATTCGATGAAGCCGGCGTGCGCGTGAATTTCCCCTCCGAAAAATATGATATTCAACTTTGAACACAATGCGCTGCCGGGCTCGCTGGAGCTGGCCTATCTGGGGGACTGCCTGTACGACCTGTACGTGCGGGAGCATCTGATCGCCAAGGGCGGGCGGGTGCGGGCGATGCACCGCGAGGCCATTTCGCTGGTGTGCGCCCACGCCCAGAGCCAGGCGCTTTTGCGGATCATGGACGCGCTGACCGACGCCGAGCGGGACGTGGTGCGCCGCGCCCGCAACACCCGCCAGAGCCCCCCAAAGAACGCCGACCCCGGCGAATACCACCACGCCACCGCCCTGGAGGCGCTGATCGGCTGGCTCTACGTCACCGGCCAGAAGGACCGCATGAACGCGGTGCTGCGGATGGCGCTGCCGGAGGCGGAATTCTGAGCTGCCTGTTTTCACGGTAAACGCCGTTCATACGTCGCTGCGCCGGTTTCTACTGACCACGAAGTGACGAATCACCCAAAAAGGAAGACGCGCCCATGAGCACGAAAGACAACGACAATCGCAGGCCCTACCCCGGCAACCGCGCCCAGGGTCCGGGGCGGCGCACCTATCCCCAGGCGGCGGGCCACGGGCCGCGGGTGGGGCGTATCGCGCCCAACGTGCCCCGGGCGATGCAGGTGTCGCCGGAGGGGGAGCCGGAGCTTCGGAAGGAAGATGCGGTTCATGAAGCCCCGCGCCCCGCGCCCCGCGCTTCCCTTCACCGCGGCGACGCCTATCGCGCCCCCACCGGTCCGCGCCAGTACAAGCGGGCGATGGACGGGACGCGGGACGGCTTGCCCGAGGACGACCACATACTGGCCGGGCGCAACCCCATCCGGGAGGCGCTGAAGGCCGGGCGGCCGGTGGAAAAGCTGCTGGTGGCCTCCGGCGACCTGTCCGGCGGGGCGCAGGAGATCGTGCGCCTGGCCCGGGAGGCCGGCGCCGTGGTGCAGCGGGTGGAGCGCGCGCGGCTGGACCAGATCTATCCCGCCCATCAGGGCATGCTGGCCTATGTGGCGGCGGTGTCCTATGTCGAATTGGAGGACATACTCGCCTCGGCGGCGCGGAAGGGGGAGGAACCCTTCCTGGTGCTGCTGGACGGCATCACCGACCCCCACAACCTGGGGGCCATCGTGCGCTCGGCGGAGTGCGCCGGGGCCCACGGCGTGGTGATCCCGGAGCGCCGCGCGGCGGGGCTGACCCCGGCGGCGGCCAAGGCGGCGGCGGGGGCGCTGAACTACATGCCCATCGCCCGGGTGAAGAACCTGAACCGGGCCATCGAAGCGCTCCAGGCGCGCAACATATGGGTCGTGGGCACGGCTATGGACGGCGAGAACGCCTTCGCCGCCGACTTCAGCGGCCCCATCGCGCTGGTGATCGGCTCGGAGGGGGAGGGCATCGCGCGGCTGACGCTGGAAAAGTGCGACCGGACGGTGGCGCTGCCCATGATGGGCCGCATTGAATCGCTGAACGCCTCGGTGGCGGCGGGTATACTGATGTATGAGATTGCCCGCGCCAGGGCAAAGTGAACGGGAAGCGGGCGGGGAAGGCCCCGCGGCGCATGCTGATCGTAGACGGCTACAACATCATCAACGCCCGGCGCAGCGGCGGGGACATGGACAGCTATTCCCTGGCCGACGCCCGGGACAGGCTGCTTTCCGACCTGATGGACTACGCGGGCTATTCCGCCCAGCAGATCGTGCTGGTGTTCGACGCGTGGATGTCCGACCGCGCCCGGCGCACCGAGGAGCGCCACGGCGGCGTCACGGTGGTCTACACCCAGAAGGGGGAGATCGCCGACCGCTACATCGAGCGGCTTTGCGACGAGCTGGCGGGGGACATCGAGCTTCGGCGGCTTGAGGTGCGCGTGGCGTCCTCCGACGCGCTGGAGCAGACCATCATACTGGGCCGGGGCGCCACCCGCATGTCCGCACGGGAGCTGATGATCGAAATGGAACAGCTGCGCGCCACGGGCATCCGGCAGATAATCGAAAAGCCGGTGCCCCGGCGCAATCCCATCGCCGAACGACTGCCCCCCGAGGTGCGCCAGCGGCTGGAGCAAATGCGGAAAGGATCGAACAGTAAGGGATAACCCATGGTTACGACACGCGATTTTGAGAGTATGACAGACGAGCAGGTCGTCGTTCTGGCCCAGGAGACGGACAGCCCGGCGCTGGAATACCTGCTGAACAAATACAAGAATTTCGTGCGCACGAAGGCGCGCAGCTACTTCCTGATCGGCGCGGATCACGAGGACATCGTGCAGGAAGGCATGATCGGCCTCTACAAGGCGATACGCGACTACAAGGCGGAAAAGCTGTCGTCCTTCCGGGCCTTTGCCGAGCTGTGCGTCACGCGGCAGATCATCACCGCCATCAAGACGGCCACCCGGCAGAAGCACATTCCGCTGAACAGCTATATCTCGCTGAACCGGCCCATCTATGAGGAGGATTCCGACCGCACGCTGTTGGACGTGATCACCGAGGAGGGCATCTCCAATCCCGAGGAGATGATCATCGACCGGGAGGACCTGTCGGTCATCGAGGGCAAGATCGGCCAGATGCTCTCCGACCTGGAAAAGGAAGTGCTGGTGCGCTATATGGAGGGCAAGAGCTACGTGGAAATCGCCGACGAGATGCACCGCCACGTCAAGAGCATCGACAACGCGCTGCAGCGGATCAAGCGAAAGCTGTTGAAATACCTGGAGGAAAAGTGAGTCCTGTGGACAGGTTCCGTGACTCATCCCGCCATGAATGAGTCAGGGAACCTGTTTTCGTGATCTATACTGATAAGAGAAATGGTCATTTAAGACCAATTTGCAAAGACAAAATACTGCCCGTTTTGCCCCATATTGGTCGAATAAGAGATATATCCATTTATTGGCATCCAGCCTGAGTAGACGTAATATTTCTCATTTTCCTTTTTTATCTCTGCTTTCAGGATAAAGCTATCATTGAAGCATTCCATAAAATGCGTTGCGGTATCTTCATTATCAAATGGTTCAGAAACTAATTCCATAACCCTGTTAAGAACAGTCCAACGATACATCTTTATGTATTCTTTATCGCAGCTTCGGCGTTGGATTTTCTTTGCATGTGGTTCCACTCCAAGTTCGAGCTGTCTTGCTTGCCAAGTATTCAACTTTTCGTATACTTTTTCATCGAGTGTATTTATATTTCTTTCTGTTATGTTATTCACGTTAGAAACCGCCTTTCATCCTTTTGGACATCTCGTCGATGATGCGGCCTGCGCGGGCGTAGCCGATGCGCATCTTCCTCTGCAGCATGGATATGGACACCTGGCCCAGGTCGATGGCGATGTCCACCGCCTCGGGCAGCTTGTTGTCGTACTCGGCCTCGAAGTCCTCCTTCTCGGCGTCGCTGCGGGTGGCGTTTTCCATGTGCTCCAGCATGTCGGGGTCGTACTCGGCCTCGCCGGACTGCTTGATGTATTCCACGATGGCGTGGACCTCGTCGTCGGACACCCACGCGCCCTGCACGCGCATGAACTTCATGCCGTTGGGCACGAACAGCATGTCGCCGTTGCCCAGCAGCTTCTCCGCGTCAGCGTTTTCAATAATACGAAGACTTTCTGTTTGAGACTTTGCACAAAATGCTATACGGGTTGAAATACTATCCTTAATATGATTGGTAAATACTCTCACCGACGGGCGCTGCGTGGCGATGACCAGGTGCATGCCGCAGGCGCGGGCCAGCTGGGCCAGGCGGCGGCGCGGGCCAGCTGGGCCAGGCGGCAGATGCTGTCCTCCACCTCGCCGGGGGAGACCATCATCAGGTCGGCCAGCTCGTCGATGATGATGACCATCTGGGGCATCATCGGCTCGCCGTCCTTCAGCGCCTTGTTGTAGCCCTTGATGTCCCGGACGCCCCGCTCGGCGAACATCTTGTAGCGCTTCGTCATCTCCGCCACGGCCCAATCCAGGGCGCTGGCGGCCTTCTTCGGGTCGGTGACCACCGGGCAGACCAGGTGGGGGATGTTGTTGTAGACCGACAGCTCCACCACCTTCGGGTCGATCAGTATCAGCTTGACCTCGTCGGGGGAGGCCCGGAACAGTATCGAGGCGATGATGGCGTTGATGCACACCGACTTGCCCGAACCGGTCTGGCCGGCGATCAGCACGTGGGGCATCTTGGCGATGTCCGCCACGATGTAACGGCCCGAGTTGTCCTTGCCCAGGCCCACGGCGATGCGCGACGGATGCTTCCGGGCCTCGGAGGATTCCAGCACGTCGCGCAGGCGCACCATCTCCACCTTGTCGTTGGGAATCTCCACGCCCACGGCGGCCTTTCCGGGGATGGGCGCTTCGATGCGCACCGACATCGCCGCCAGGTTCAGCGCAATGTCGTCGGACAGCGATGTAATGCGGCTCACCTTCACGCCCGGCGCGGGCTGCAGCTCAAATCGGGTGACCGCCGGGCCGTGGGCAATGCCCGTCAGCTTCGCGGAAATGCCGAAGCTGCGCAGGGTGTCCTCCAGCAGCTGGGCCTTCTCCATGTCGCGCTGCCCGTGGGCGGAGGTGTCCTCCACCTCGCCCTGGGCCAGCAGGTCGATGGGGGG
>CACYZW010000014.1 GCA_902778995.1 uncultured Eubacteriales bacterium | reverse complement strand
GGGCTACAACGGCAACCTGTCCTCCAAGGACGCCGGCCACATCGGCGGCAACATGGTCAAGAAGATGATCGAGGCCCAGGAGCGCCAGATGAGCGGCGGTTCCCGCTACTGATTGCACTTCGGCCAAGGGGTTCTTTGTCCCGGCTATCCGGGGCGAAGGCCCTTTTTTATTGGAATCGGGCGCGATTGGCGGGCGTCCCGCTTTAGCTTCGCCGGGAATCGTTTCACAGGTTGGTTATATTGTAAAAAAAGCAAGGTAAATTTGGAGTTTTGTTTTGCAAATTGTAGACTTTGCCCCCCAATCATGCTATAATGAATATGGAATAGTGTAATGTCGAAAGGGATATTCGAAGTATACCATAGGTTCAATAGGTTGCACCCGCTTTCGGAACTTTCTTCCGTGGTGTGAAGTCGAAAAAATGGAATAATCGGCTTTCGCCCGCCGTCAAATAACGCGGGCGGGCAGCGTCAAAATAATGTCTTCTGCTTTTCGGAGGCTAACGCTATGAAAAACAATCAAAACATCAATATGATTAATGCGCCCATGGGCCCGGAGCCGCCCCGGCGCGATTTGGCATGGAGGTGGCCGGACAGGCGCTTTATAAAGCGGCTGTTGTGCATGCTGGTGGTCGTCAGTCTCCTGTTCAACACCCTTGGGATTGTGGCGGACGACGCTGGAATATGGCAAAACCGACTGGCATCGGCGGAGAATATTGATCTCGGCCCCGGCGCAGGCGGGTATGAAGCCGGCATGCCGTCGGGCGACCTGGAGCTGGACGATCCTCTGGCGGATGATTTTGACGGCAGTCTGGATCAGGTCGGCGATCTTTCGCTTACCCACAACCTGGCCTCCGTCGCGCCCGGCGAGGAAAACGCCTATGCCTATCAACTCACTGGCGAGACCAGCCTGCTGCTCAGCGACCTTGTTCAGGAGCTGAAGATCCCCATCGAGGAAATGAAGCTCGTCGAAAACGTCTCCCTGCTTGGCAACGAACAGGATCCGACCATCGACATGTCGCTGTTTGTGTCGATCGTGGCGATGGACGAGGATTATCTCATCTATCTGAGGCAGGGCTTCGCTGAGGCGAAGCTGAACGTCTATACTGCCACGCAGATGTTCACCATACGGCTGGTCAACGATCCGACGCTGACGACGGAGGAGGTCGCGCTGGCGGCGCTGGCGCTTTCCGAGGATCCCTCCGCCTTCGAACCGCCGTTCAGCTATGATTTTGAACACGACCCCGCCCGGGTGCGCCTGAGCTGGCTGCTGGAGCAGGTCGGCCTTTCGATCAAGGCCGGAAACGTGACCGACGTGGGCGTCCTCGAAATAAACGGGGACGAAGGGGACATTCTGGACATCAAAAAGCTGAAGCGTGATTACAGGCTCACCGCGCGCAGAAATTTTACCGAGATCGAGCTTGCTGTGTTCACCGACAGCGACATCTATACCATTGCCCTGAAGAACGGCGGGGCGTATCAGACCGCCGATGGGTCGGACGACCAGGGACAGGCCGAAGACAGCGACGTGGGCAGAGCCGAAACCCCGAAGCCCGGGGAGCAAAACGTCGATCTGGAGCACGGAACAGCGGTTGATTTCATAGGAGCGCCCGGAATAGAGGCGGACGACGGCGCCGGTACCGGGTTGGAGATCGAGCAGGTTCTGGAGCCCGTCTCAGAGCCCGTTGAAGTACCCGCGAGTGAGCCGGAGATTGAGCCGGTGGCCGAGCCCGAGAGCGGACCCGTGTCCGAACCCGTTTCCGAGCCGGAGAGCGGACCTGTCTCCGAGCCCGTGACCGAGCCTGAGACCGAGCCCGTTTCCGAGCCCGTACCCGAGCCTGAGAGCGAACCCGTGACCGAACCCGTGACCGAGCCCGTGTCCGAACCCGTGACCGAGCCCGTGTCCGAACCCGTGACCGAGCCTGTACCCGAGCCCGTATCCGAGCCTGAGACCGAGCTTGTGTCCGAACCCGTGACCGAGCCTGTACCCGAGCCCGTACCCGAGCCGGAGAGCAAATCGGTTGACGAGCCGTCTACTGAGCCCCAGGTGGAGACCGATGCAGACCTGGACGGTTCAGCAATAACCGTTCCCGGCGACATCTCCACCGACATCCCCGTTGAGGGAGTGGGCGACATGGAGTTAGTTGTTCCCGCACCTGACCCCAAGCCGGAGCCTGCCCCCCAGCCCAGCGAGCATGACGCGGGCGAGGGCGACGTGACCGTGCCCGAGGAAGCGCAGGGTGGCGAGGGCATGGAGATTCCTTCCGATGTCACCGAAGCGGGCGGCGAGTCCGAGGCCGTGCCCGAGATCATACCCGCCGCCGAACCCGAGACTGAGCCTGCCGTCCAGCCCAGCGAAGATGTGGGCGAGGGCGACGTGACCGTGCCCGGGGAAGCGCAGGGCGGCGAGGGCATGGAGATTCCTTCCGATGTCACCGAAGCGGGCGGCGAGCCCGAGGCCGTGCCCGAAGTCGCACCCGTAATTATACCCGCCCCCGACCCCAAGCCGGAGCCTGCCCCCCAGCCCAGCGAGCATGACGCGGGCGAGGGCGACGTGACCGTGCCCGGTGAAGCGCAGGGCGGCGAGGACATAGCGGTTCCTTCCGATGTCACCGAAGCGGGCGGCGAGCCCGAGGCCGTGCCCGAAGTCGCACCCGTAATTATACCCGCCCCCGAACCCGAGACTGAGCCTGCCGTCCAGCCCGGCGAAGATGGGGGCGAGGGCGACGTGACCGTGCCCGGGGAAGCGCAGGGTGGCGAGGGCATGGAGATTCCTTCCGATGTCACCGAAGCGGGCAGCGAGCCCGAGACCGTGCCCGAGATCATACCCGCCGCCGAACCCGAGACTGAGCCCGCCGTCCAGCCCGGCGAAGATGCGGGCGAGGGCGACGTGACCGTGCCCGGTGAAGCGCAGGGCGGCGAGGACGTGGATATTCCTTCCGATGTCACCGAAACCGGCAGCGAGCCTGAGGCCGTGCCCGAGATCATACCCGCGGCCGAACCCGAGACTGAGCCCGCCGTCCAGCCCAGCGAAGATGGGGGCGAGGGCGACGTGACCGTGCCTGAGGAAGCGCAGGGCGGCGAGGACGTGGATATTCCTTCCGATGTCACCGAAGCGGGCGGCGAGCCCGAGGCCGAACCCGAGATCATACCCGCCGCCGAACCCGAGACTGAGCCCGCCGTCCAGCCCGGCGAAGATGGGGGCGAGGGCGACGTGACCGTGCCTGAGGAAGCGCAGGGCGGCGAAGCCGATACGGCTTCATCCGATATTGTTGACGCGAGCGAAACCGGCAGCGAGCCCGCCGAGAACCCCGGTGAGGGTGAAACCGGCAGCGAACCCGGCGAGAACCCCGGTGAGGGTGAAACCGGCAGCGAACCCGGCGAGAACCCCGGCGAGGGTGAAACCGGCAGCGAACCCGCCGAGAACCCCGACGAGGGCGAAACCGTCAGCGAACCCGCCGAGGACCCCGACGCGAACGAAACCGGCAGCGAGCCCGAGGAGAACCCTGGCGCGAGTGAAACCGACGCCGAGCCCGCCGAGAACCCCGACGAGGGCGACGAAACCGTGACCGTGCCCGAGGACGCCCAGGGCGAAGCGGCCGTCACCGAGCCCGAAGACGCCCAGGGTGAGGAAACCGAAGACGGGACTGAAATCGAACAGGCCGACGCGCCTGTGGCGGAGCCCGCAGTCGGGCCCGAGGCCGGGCAGGGCGACGAACCCGCCGCGCCTATAGCCTATCCCGCCGTGGACTTCACGGCCCGTGTCTCCGGCGTCACCGTATCCGTGGCGGCGGACAAGGGCGCTTTCCCCGAGGGCACGACCATGAAGGTCCAGCGCATTTGGGACGCCGACACATTGTCCGACGTCCGCGAAAGCGTGGCTGACGACTTCACAAAGGTCAAGCGCGTGCAGGCCGTGGACATCGCCTTCTATGACGCGGATAACAACGAGATCGAGCCCAGGATAC
Organism: uncultured Eubacteriales bacterium; assembly: GCA_902778995.1. Lineage (GTDB taxonomy): Bacteria > Bacillota > Clostridia > Christensenellales > Aristaeellaceae > UBA2862. The sequence continues at coordinate 32,246 of CACYZW010000014.1, read as the reverse complement.
CCATTTCCGTGACCATTTCCGTCAGCGAGATCACCGAGGAGCAGTCCGCGACGGTGCTGCATGTGAACGACGCCGGCGAGAAGGAGGTCGTGTCCCAGACCGACGCCGAAAATGCCGACGGCAGGACGAACCTGAACGTGGAAATGCCCGCCTCCGAGACGGAACAGACCGAAGTCGGCTCAGAAAACCCCGAGGCGCCGGGCGCAGAGTCGACCGCCTCCGCTTCGCCTGACAGCGAGTCGGCTTCCCCTGAAGCAGCGGGCATTGAGGCGACGGACGGCGCATCCCAGGCGCCTTCCCCGGTGAGCGAATCAGGGGAGGACGGCGCGGCGCAGGGCGTCATGACGGATGAGGTCGTTTCCGGAGCGCTGAACGTCGAAGAACCGACCGAAGTCTACCCGGAGGACATCACTCCTACGACTTCTGACGGCACCACAGACGTCGCCTTTGAGGCGGATACCTTCTCCGTGTACGTGGTCGTCGTCACCGAGACCATCTCCACCCATTACATAGACGCATCCGGCAACACCTGGAACGTCGAGGTCGGCTACGGTCCCGAGGCGGGCATCCCCTCCGGGGCGACCTTGAGCGTCTCCGAGCTGACCGGCGAAGCAGCCGACGCCTACGCCGCCCAGGCCGCCGAGGCGCTGAACGTCGCCAGCGGCCAGCTGGCCTACGCCAAGGCCCTGGACATCGCCATCGTGAAGGACGGCGAGGAAATCCCCCCGACGACGCCGGTTTCTGTGTCCATCAGGCTGCTGGACGCGCCGGAGGTCGACGAAAACACCAATGTCAACGTGCTGCACTTCGGCGAAGAGGTGGAGCCGGTTTCCTACGCCCTGAACGGGGAGAACGTCGAATTTGAGGCCGACGGCTTCTCGGTGTATCTGGTGGCGTATACCGTAGACTTCCATTGGGGCGACTATATCTTCAGCATCGCGGGCGAGAGCGATATCCTGCTCAGCGCGGTGTTCCAGGCGCTTGGGATTGAAGAAATCACCGTCGCGGATGTCGTTGAGGCCAGCTTCTCGAATGACGCGCTGGTTCGGGTGGAGCCGGCGGATGGCGACTGGCGGTTGACTTCCCTGGCTCCCTTCTCGACGAAGGAAACCCTGACGCTTGAACTCGTAAACGGCGAACAGGTCGGAATTGAAGTGACTGACCAACAGACACCTGATGTTTCCGCGCCAACAGCCATTGACAGCCTGTCTTACACCGGCGGAGAACAGAATCTTGTAAACGCCGGCAGTGCTACTGGCGGTACGATGTATTATGCCCTTGGAGAGGATGAAACAAATGTTCCCCCAGAGAATACGGAGGGAGTGACAAACTGGTCCAAGGTTGTTCCCACTGGCGTAGATGCAAAGACATATTATGTCTGGTACAAGGTTGATGGGGATGAGAATTATACTGACGTTGCGGCGAAGTGCATTAGCGTAACCATCAATAAGGCAAGTCCTGTCGTAGAAGCTCCGACGGCAATCGGTGGCCTGACTTACTCCGGCGGAGAACAGAATCTTGTAAACGCCGGCAGTGCTACTGGCGGTACGATGTATTATGCCCTTGGAGAGGATGAAACAACTGTCCCATCAGAGAATACGGAGGGAGTGACAAACTGGTTAGAGGTTGTTCCCGCTGGCGTGGATGCAAAGACATATCATGTCTGGTACAAGGTTGTTGGCGATGATGAATACGATAGTGTTGCTGCTCAACATGTCGGTGTGACGATCGCTCAAAAGCCTGTCACGGTGTCCGGAATAACCGCCAGCGACAAAAAATATGACGGCACAACGAAAGCCGAGCTCGTCTGCACGGGCGCAATGATAACCGGTAAAGTTGATGGCGACGACCTGACCGTCGCCGCTACCGGTACGTTTGCTGATGCCGACGTCGAAGAGAATAAGGTCGTTACGCTGTCCAATCTGACGCTTGGCGGCGAAAAGGCCGCAAACTACATATTGGTGAAAAACGACCAGCAGACAACGGCGACCGCGTCCATTTCAGCGCTTGACGTGACGGTGAAAATCGTCGGCGCGAACAATACTGCGGTCTATGACTACAAAGCGCACAGCGTAAGCGGCTATACAGCCACGGCATATTATAAACCGGACGGGGAAACTGAAGAGATATGTAGTTTCTACGATGTGGACGCCAATATCATATTCAGCGGTACGGCGGAGGCGGCGCGCACCGATGTCGTCGATGGCGAGGACACGGACGGCAGTACGGAAATGGGTCTCGCGACGGGTCAGTTTACGAACAACAATACAAATTTCAACGCGACCTTTGAGGTGACGGACGGCTACCAGGCCATCACCCCCATGCCCGTCACGCTGATTGCCAATAGCAATTCAATAATAGTCGATGACGATGGTGGCGAACGGTCGGTTACCGGCTACATCTGCACCACCACGGCCAGCGACGGACACTCTATACTGCTGTACGATTCGGAAGATGCCACCAAGCCTGAGAATCCCGTGTATCCGAAACCGATCTTTGTAGGTGTCACTGCCTCCGGCAGTGGTACCAAAGTGGGCATGTACCCGGTAAACTTCACTGGCGTCACCGTCAAAACCGAAGACGAACCGGGAACCAAGGATACCACCGGCAACTATGAGGTCACCGAGGCGATCAGCGGTATGCTGATCATCACCGACGGGCAGGATCAGGCTATCGAGAAGGAAATGACCGGTTTTGAAGGCAACCTGGCGACCTATCAGATCACGGTGAATCCAAATGCTGATGTGTTGAATCCAAATGCTGAAGAGCCGAACAAAAAACAGAAGCTTATCCTGAAGGACACCTTCAGCAGCAACCAGTCCATTATCTACAACAGCATCGAGGTCAAGGTCAATGACGCACCTGATACCGAAGGCGAAGTCACCTACGACTACAGCGGCTATACCGGTACTTATACCATACTGGATGGGACGAAGGTCACTATCACTTATCAAACCCGCGTGAACGGCGAAGCGGGACAGGTGGTGCTGTTTGACAACACCGCACGTCTGGGCAAATACGACGATAACAATAATTTCATAGGCTGCGCATCCACCGTCAACGAAAAAGAACTCATTACGCCTCAGGGCACCGACATCACCGGCACCGGCGGCGTGTATACCATTGAGCTGTATGTGTACGCCGAAGGCCGTATGGAGACGGGCCTGGGCGGAGCTGAGTTCCGCCTGCTGGATTCCAACCAGAGGCCCATACAGGTGAACGGAAAGGACGTGATCTTCACCACCGCGACCAAGAAGGACGTTGAGGATGACACAGAAACAGACCCTCAGAAGAAGAAAAAACTGGGTTACGTGACGGTCACTCTCACTGGTGAGCAAACCATCCGCAAGAACACCGCATACTACCTAGAGATGACCAAGGCGCCCTTCAGCGTAGCGGAAGATGAAAACGGCGACGAGGTGTATACCTACTACCAAAAGGATAATACCCTGTACAGCTTCCTGATAACCGATAGTCCCAGCTATGTCCAGACGGGCATATACAGCTATTACAACGGCGATACGCTGAAAGTGCGCTGCTATCCGGAATCCTCCGGCGTCAACGTTACCAAGCGGTTCTCGGGGAACTATAGCCTGACGAAGGAGCAGCAGGACATTATCATGTTCAAGCTGCAAAAGGATGTTACCGAAGGTGATGAAGCCTGGGAAGACGTGGAGAATCACGCCTACAGCGAATTCAAATATGGTTCCAAGAATTTTGATATCGGTAAACCTGGCTCGCAGCAACTGGAGCCGGCCGCCCATTACCATGTGATCGAAGAGAATGCGGAACCCGCAATGCTCGGCCTGGATCAGGGCATTGAGCTCGAAGTCTCCTATTCCATCAGCTATCAGAGCAAGGGCCAACAGGTACAGGAGTCGGCCAATGATTTCACCGTCTACCCGGATGACCAAACCTACAGCTACAGCGTCGTGGTGGAAAACAAGTACATAGACCACAAGCTGACCATTGGTTTACTGGACGAGGAAAAGGGTGAGCTGTTGCCCGGCGGCGTCTTCACCGTGTACGATAACAATGGAACGGTTATCGCCAATTACACCACCGGCGCTAACGGCATGCTGGATATTCGCAAAGACGATAATTACACCTGCGGTACGCTGTACCATGCCGTGCAGACCGAAGCGCCCTATGGATACCTGCTGCCGGATGAACAGAAGGAGATATACTTCTATTTCAGCGGGTCGGACAGTGAAGGGAATCCCACGAGCGCTCCGGCCGAAATGCCTGAGGGCACAACCGATCTGACCGAATCCTACGATACCGTCATCGTCAGCAACCACGCCGACCGGCTGCGGGTGCCCGTGACCGTCACCTGGGGGTTGGAGGAGAGCGCTGACTGGCCTTCGGAAGTCGACCATATCGTGCTGAAGCTGGTGCAGTCCACGGATGACGGCGTGACCTTCAGTCCGTACCAAAAAGACGGCAAAGATTGGACTATCACACTGACGCCGAACGTATTCTTTGACAATGCCACTTTCGTGGACCTGCCTGCCCAGTTGGTAGAACAGGATCCGAACGATCCGGACAAGACGATTATCAAGAATATCGTCTATTCCATTAGGGAAGTCGCGGTCTACAAGGGCGAAACTGAGAACGACGAAAACAATATCACTACCAGTTACGCCGCCGATTGCAACGTCAGCGGTACCGGCTGGTATGTGGTGAAGCACCAGCCGGCCGTCAGCGTGGAGGTGGTGAAGCAATGGCTCCCGCTGAATTCAGGTACGGCTGTGAATCCGCAGCCGCTGAGCGGAGAGGAGTTGCAAGATAAGTCCCCGGTGACCTTCGACCTGTACAGGATGACGACGGATCCTGGCGAGACTACATATACCCGGGAAGAATTGGAGGATGTCCTTGTCGGTGCCGTGCGCGAGCGCGCAGGCGTTGTGTTAAACAGTGCAAATAACTGGACAACGACTGTCGATTCCCTGCCCGCCGCTTACCTGACCGGTTCAGGGCAATCGCAGCAGCAAAAGCCATACAGTTACTTCGCGATTGAATCCGGCGTCATGCCCGACAACCACGAGGATACCTATGAGGTCGCACCCGCGACGGGTGAGGCTTTGCGCACGTTGACCATCAAAAATACCGAGACCCCAATCACCGTTGTCATTAACGCGCAGAAGCTGACCAAGACCTATGGCAGTGTAGACCCTGATTTTATCTTCGATGTCACCGATCAGGACAGTAATACTGATGTCAGCGGAGCCACTCCTGTTGAGGGAGAGAAAGGGAAATATACCGTCATTGTTACCGACAAAACATCGCAGAAGCAGACGACTATCACCTTCAATTGCTTACGCTCCAATAAACGCGAAGGCGGCAAAGACGGCGAAGATGGCGAGCAGGTAGGCAGTTATGCCATCATGTTAACGGGCGAAGAAATCCAGGACAGCTATCGGGTCAAGTTTAACAGAGACGCAAAGCTGACCATTACCCAGAAGGAGATCGTCGTAAAAGCGGATCGGTCCAAGCAATACGGCGATCTGGTAAGGCGGGATGAAGATGGCGATTGGGTGTCCGATGAGACGAAGTTTGACTTGGTGTCCTTTTACCATACCGAGCCTGTTGGAGAGGGCGAAGGCGTCGCGCTGGTAAAATATGAAGATGATAAACTTGAAAACAACGACTCGCTGTCGGTGATCGAATTCGTCGCCGAGCGCGACCCCGACGAGAACGCGGGCGTCTATCCCGTCACCTTGTCCGGCACTGCCGACCAGGGCAATTATCATGTGACCTTTGTGCAGGGGAATTATAGTATCACGCCGGCGATAGTCACCATTGCGCCCGACGCCCCGGACGCGGCGACCAAGACCAACACCAAGGTCTATGGTGATGACGATCCGGGGCTGAAGGCCACCGTAAACACAGCTCAACTCAAATTCGACGACAGTCCTGAAGTGATTGATTACATCCTGGAGCGGGCTCCAGGCGAGAATGTGGGCGAATATGGCATCACGCTCAAATTTGAGGTTGATGCTGAAACGGACGCGGAAGGCAAAACCTATTATCCCCAGGGCAATTATAACGTATATGCGGAAGGGGGCATCTTCGCCATCACGCCCGCTGCCGCCATCGTGACGGCGGACAACCGAGAGAAAGAATACGGCGATCCAGACCCGGAGCCGGATGAGTGGACCGCGGAGGTTGAGGGACTGCAGGGACAGGATACCATTACCTATACCATTACACGGGGTGAGGGCGAAGACGCAGGCACTTATGACATCACGCCCATCGTGGAGGGCAACCCGAAAACCGATGACGATGGCAAGCAGTATTATCCGCAGGGGAATTATAACGTTTACATCAAAAACGGCCAGTTTACCATCACGAAGGCGATACTGACTATAAAAGCGAAAGACTTCGTGCGGCTCAAGAGTGCGGCTGACACACCAAACGACTATACCGAGACGCTGGAAGGGCTGAAGGATATTGACGATACCACGTCCGCTACCGGACTCGTGCGACATATCGAAGCGGGCACCGGTGAGGATGAGGGTAAGTATGTGGTGACCTATACCCGCAAGAAAGCCGCGGAACAGACGCAGGGGAACACCGACCCCGAAAACGCCGAGGCGGAGCTTCGCTTCACGCTGCATCGCGAGTCGGGCAATGACCCCGATGCCCCCGGTGAATACAGCATCAAAGCTAAAGGCGACAACGTTCAGAAAAACTATTATGTGTATTATGACGATGCCACCTACACCATACTGGACGTCTTCAACATTGTGATTTCCCAGCTGACGGTGGATCCAACGGACGCCACGTACAATCCTCCCTTCAGCTACGTATGGTCCGCGAAACTGGACTCTGTCGACTATACCGATGGCGGCACGTTTGATCTACCCGTCATGGAGGGGGGTGTAGCGACCTCAAATGTTGTTACACTGCAGATTCCTGAGGGCGCAACGTTGACGGTGACTCAGCAGCCGAATGATGAATCCGATGTGGAATACGAGACCACTCTGTCCATCGATGACAAACCCTATATCCATCCATCGGGCGTGCAGAACTGCATTACGCTGACTGTGGATGAGTATTATGAACTGACATTCACCCATTCCCGCAACTGCCTGCCGATACAGGCGAAGAAGCAGGCGGAGGCCGGTGCGGAGCAAGGCGCGGAATTCATCTCCGGCAGCAGCGGCTTTGCGCCAATCCCGGAAGGGGAATTGATCGTAGCGACTTACGAGGTTGGTTACAGAACAGGTTACGCGCATGAGCTGTCCAGCGATAAATATTACGTATATGAGCATGCCTCGCTGTACAATGCGGCCGGTGGGGCTATTGATGATGCGGATAACGTTACAGGCATAGAATTCGAAGCTAACCAATGGAAGTACACGACTGATCCTCTGGCTGGCACAACCGATCCCAACACCGGCGAACCCGTGGAGGCGAATTACAAAGAGGTGCCCGCCGGTTCGCAGCTGGTGCTGTTCTACACGCCCAGATTCACCTGCAAGATCGGTACGGAGAAGTTCTATACTTTGAAGGCCGCGATGGACTATGCCATGGCGCAGGGATCAAAAAACCTGACCATCGAGATGCTGATCGAAAACTACAGCATGCGCGAGGCCGACGCAACCGCGATGTCGATTCAGGCGGGTTATGAAATCACGCTCAAGACGGCGGAATCGGAGTACGAGGGTACGTTTGGCTCACGTGCTGCCATCATCCGGGACAACACTCTCGCCGCGGGCAACATGTTTACGGTGTATGGCAAGTTTACCCTTGAGAATATCATCATTGACGGCGGCGGCGTCAACGCCGAAGGCGTGATGGTGTCGGTGAAGCAACAGGGCGGAGCCGTGCAGACGCCGGAGTTTGTACTGACTGGAAACGCCACGCTGCAAAACGCCGTGGGCAAAGACGGTGCCGCGATCTGGGTAGAGGGCGTCGCTGGGAGCGATACAGACCCGAAGAATGTGACCATCAACGGTACCGTGAAGGGCAATGCGGCGGTAAACGGCGCGGCGGTGTATGTGAAGAGCGGCACGGTGGTTGTATCCGGCACCGGCACTATTGGCGGAACCGGAACGGGCAGCGCCAACTCGGCGACGAATGGCGGCGCGGTTTATGTCGAAAACGGCAGCGTGACCCTCGGCGGCAGCGTTGAGGGCAATACAGCCGTAAACGGCGGCGGCGTGTATGTAAAGAACGGCAGTGTGGATGTCACCGGCACCATCGGAGGAACCGGAACGGGCAGCGCCAACTCGGCGACCAACGGCGGCGCGATCTACATCCAAAACGGCACGGTGACCATCGGCGGCAGCGTTACGGGCAACGCGGCCGCAACCGGCGGCGGCGTGTATATGGCCGCCGGTACGGTGGATATGAACGTGAACGGCAGCATAACCGGCAACACCGCGACCACCGGCAACGGCGGCGGCGTATGCGTGGTTGGCGGCACGCTGACCGTCAACAGCGGCATAACCGGCAACGCCGCGACCACCGGCAAAGGCGGCGGCGTGTACATGACGACTGGCGGCACAGTGAATGTCAGCGCGAATGGCGTCGTCGGCAATGGTAACAGCGCCGTGAACGGCGGTGGCATCTACAGAGACGGTGGCACGCTGACCCTCGAGGGCACGATTTCCGGCAATACCGCGTCCAATAATGGCGGTGGCCTGTTCACGAACGGTACGCAGGCGGTCGGCGGCACGATTTCCAATAACACAGCCTCCTCCAACGGCGGCGGCGTCTATTCGACGGGCGGTACGATGACCACCACCGGCAGCGTCACCGGGAATACCGCGACAAACGGCAACGGCGGCGCAATCTACATGGCCGGCGGCGAACTCGATCTGAACGAGGGCAGTGATATTTCCAATAACACCGCCACGAACGGCTATGGCGGCGGCATCTATGCGCTGAATGTCAAAACTGTGATTCCTCGCGGTGAAACCAAAACGACTACGCTTGCCGGGAACAAGGCTGTCAATGGCAACGGCGGCGCGATGTACATGGAGGGCGGCAGCTTAGAGGTCGGCGCTGGTGATACTGGAAATAAATATTGCACATTCGGCGGCACGGCGACTGGCAAGCCCAACACGGCCCAAAACGGTGGCGCGGTTTACGCCACCAGCGGCGCAATCACGATTAATAGAGGGTATTTTACCAACAATCAGGCGTCTGCCAGCGGCGGCGCGGTCTATACCCAGAGCGCGTCTGTGATCGTGACTGGCAGCGAAATCAAGGGAAATAAGGCTGAACAGGGCAACGGCGGCGCGTTGTATTCTGCCAGCGGCGCGGTGAATATCTCCGGTGGTACGCTCAGCGGCAACGAGGCAAAGAACACCGTCGAAGGCAATACGACGGACGGCCTGGGCGGCGCGGTGTACGCGGGCACAGGCAACGTGACCTATTCCGGCGGCAATATAAATAGCGGCAACAAAGCCGTGAACGGCGCGGCGATCTTCATGGGGTCGGGCGTTGCCAGTATCTCGGCAAGCATCACGGGCAATACGGCCACCAACGGCGGTGCGATCGGCGTCGGCGGTACTTCCGCGCGGCTGCAATTCTCGGGGAACGCGCATGTTTATGACAACAAGATGGACAATGCGCAGAGTAACGTCTACCTGAATATGGATTCTGAAACTGTGATCAATGCTAACAGCTTGAATTCGGGGAAATCCATCGGCATCTATGTACCTGGCGAAGTGGACAGCGATCAGGTGGTCAAGCACGGCGACGTGACGGGCTACTTTGGAGCCTATGTAACCGCCGGAACCCTTGATAATTTGAAGACTGTTTTCAAAAACGACCGCTTTGGTGATTTGAAGGCCAGATATGAAAACAACAGACTGTATTGGGTAAATGAACTGCAATACGATATCTACTATCTGAGCAATTATAACAGTCAGTTCCCGCCCGCCACCGCATCCCCGAGCAAAGCAGTAGTTACAGGCAAGTATTACGCGCCCCGCACGAGAGAGAGCGACATCTACGATCTCGTGACGGCCATGAAGCTGTACGAGGCGCACAACGGTGATTTTACCCAAAAAGTCGGCGCAAACTACGCTTCGTTGGCGGTCTATGCCTACACCTACTCCGACAAGGCGATGAGCAATACCTTCGACAATTATCTGAAAAAGGTGGAGTGGGACGCCACGGCACGCAAGTGGAAGCTGATGAAGCAGGACGGCACTTATGCGCCGGACAATACCACAAAGCTGGTGATCTTCTATTCCGCGCCGGCGTACCTGACCATCGTCAACAACAACAGCGACAACCTCACGTTGAACATTTCCGGCCTCAACGTGCTGGGCGTGGATGCCGCGGAAGGCGTTTACGGTTTTGTGACCGCGAAAAACGGCGCGACCGTTCAGACCCTGCGGGCCATCACCGCCGACGACCTTGAAATGGAAAACGGCGAGTCCATCAAGCTGATGTTCCCCGGCGCGCAGGGGCAGAGCTTTACGCTGACGGGCACATTTACCGGCACAGGCGCGGGTGAAGGCACATCGGTCAGCTATACCTTCAACGGCAGTGCAAGCACTACCGGCACGGCGGTCAACCTGACCAGCTATAGCCTGAACAGCAGCGACGCTGCGGCGGAACTGATCTTTGGCAGCGCGCTGCCGATCTGCAAGGTTGGCAATGAACCGTTCCAGACCCTCACGGCGGCGATGACTTACATCAAGGGACAGAAGACCGCGACCCGCAATAATACCTATACGATCGAGATGCTGGTGGACTATCTGGTGCCTGCGGGCGACGTGCTGAATATTCCCGAGGGGTATAACATTACATTTACCACCGCTAATCCAAACGCTACAACCCTGCCCTATACAGGCAACGGCACCCGGGCCACGCTCAGCCGCGACACGGGCAATACAGGAGCTTCTGTCACGGCCGAGACTAGTACGCTGACCGTCAGCAATCTGATCTTTGACGGCAGGTCCCTGACCGCGGGCGGCGCGGGCGGCGCGATCAATACTCATAGTTGTGCCAAGGTTACTATTACGAATTGCGATTTCAAAGGCTATCGGGCAGATCAGGGCGGCGCGGTCTATGTGGCGAATGAAAATGCAGGAAGCATTCTGACTGTCGAGAATTGTCAGTTCTCCAACTGCCAGACCAACAACAAAACTACTACAGATAAATTAGGTGGTGGAGGTATTTGGACCACGGCCAGAGCTCTTTATGTAAGAGGCTGCTCCTTCGACGGATGTGCGTGTACCAATAAGAATTCCAACGCTCAGGCTGGCTCCATTTTCCACAACATTCAGAGCAACTGGTCTGATAATTCTGTTACGGAAATCACGGGCTGTGAATTCAGTAATTCTTATTCGGCCGGCGGCTCCGCAGGTACGATCGAGTCCGACGCTCTCGACGTTACAGTAATGAACTGCACTTTTGAGGGAAGTTATACCAACAAGAGCGGCGGCGGCGGCGGTGCCATCAACGTCTGGGCAAACAACCAAGGCAATAATTTCACGGGTAAATGCGTGCTGCGCATTGTCGGCTGCACCTTCAATAACTGCAACGCGAAAAACAACGGCTTGGGCGGCGTCGTCCGTACGACCGGCAGTCACGTGCTTCTCTGGGGTTGCACCTTTAATCAGAGCCAGGCAGTTACCGGCGGCGTCATAGCTATGACAAACGCGAAGAATAACCAGAAGAAGCTAGAGATTTATGCCTGCAAATTTGAAAACTGCACGGCCACCGGAAACGGTGGCGTGGTCAACGCGGCAGTACAGGAGCTGATCGTTGGGGATGTACCCGGAGACAACGCGGAGCTTGGCGACGCCACAATGCGCGAGTACATTATCGAACATGCAAACCTGCGCGGTGTTGATCACACTTCGTTTACCGGCTGCTATGCCAACCTCGGCGGCGGTATTTACCACAACAAGGAAGGCGTGCTGTCAATTACCAACGCGACTTTTGAAAACTGCGAAGCCAAAACGAAAGATAATGATGGCTATAGTGGAGGCGGTGTTTATACCAATGCGAAGTCGCTGGATATCCTCGGCGAATCAAACTCGTTTATCAACTGCACAGCGCAGGGATCGGGCGGCGCAATATGCCAGAATAAGAACGTCAGCGGCAGTTATGCCAGACTGACCAATTGCGTGTTTGAAAACTGCAATGCAGAGAACAGCGGAAACGGCGGCGGCATGTACACCAACGCCAGAACAGTCTATGTCAATATTGATGAAAGCGGCAATGTCGTTGCGGATTCCTCCGGTATTTTCAAAAACTGCACAGCCCAGTCCGGCGGCGGCGGCCTGTACCATTCCAACGGCAACACATCCGTCACCATCGCCAACTGCGACTTCGAAAACTGCACGGCTAAGGGAACTCAGGGCGGCGGTCTGTATACCACCACCAAAGCGCTGTCCATTCAGGGTACAAGCGAGGATAAGAGCGCCTTTACCAACTGCACGGCCCAGACGGGCGGCGGCGGCGTGTATCATAATAACAGTGCCACCGGAACCACGGCAAGCTATACTGACTGTAGCTTCAACACATGCGTGACTAACGGCAACAGCGGCGGCGCGATCTATGAACCTGCAATAACGGTGAACCTGACCGGCTGTACGATTTCGAACAGTTCGGCTCCCGCCAGCGGCGGCGGCATCTGGATCAGTCCGACAACCGCGAAGTTTGATAGCTGCACGCTCAGCGGCAATACCGTCACCAATACCGACAGCAAGGGCGCAGGCATCTACATCGGCGGGGGCACGGTCAACTATAAGAATAGCGAGACCTATGACTGCACGGCGACCGGCAACGGCGGCGGTATATATCAGAACAACGGCACGCTGAATATCTACGGCGGCGGCGTCCACGGCAACGCAGCCAACGGTGGCGGCATATACCTGTATGACGGCAATGCCAAAGCATATCAGTATGGCGGCCAAGTGGGCGGCACGGCATCGGCCAACGGCGGCGGCGTGTACAAGAACAACGGCACCTATAACCTGGGCGGCAGCATTGAACTGGATGGCGTCGACTACAGTGGCGGCAGCATCGGCGGCGCAATCACTGTACCCAATGCCGCTGTTGAAACCGACCCGACTACGGGAGAGGAAACGCCTGTTTCAAGGACGTTTACCTCATCGGCAGTCAACGGCGCCGGCGTGTACCAGAACCAGGGCACGTTCAACCTGAACGCAGGCGCCGTCATCGGCGAAAAGCGGACGGATGCCGAAACCGGAAAGGTGAGCTATACCGCCAGGGCCACAGTAGCCGGGGGCGGCATATACAACAACAACGGCAGTGTCAGCATGGCCGGCTCCGCGATCGTTGGCACGGCGACGACCAACGGCGGCGGCGTGTACAACATCGGTACATATACGCAGAATGGCGGCGATATCGACGGCTCGGCGACGAACGGCGGCGGCGTGTACAACACCGGTACATATGCGCAGAATGGCGGCAATGTCGGCGGCGAAGCGACCAACGGCGGCGGCGTGTACCATAATAGTTCCACGTATAACATAAGCGGAGGCACAATTACCGGCACGGCTTCTGACAATGGCGGCGCGGTGTACGCAAATGCCACCTTTAATATCAACAATGGCGGCACTGTTGGCCAGAAAACCGTGACCGAGGGCGAAAATACAACCGTCACCTCGAGTACCGCGGTCAACGGCGGAGGTGTGTATGTGGCCGGTGGTACGACTACGCTGTACAATGGAGGCGCCATCACCGGCGCCACGGCCTCGACCAACGGCGGTGGCGCATATGTGGCGACGGGGGGAACGTTCAACCTCGGCAAATCTGACAATACAGCCAATAGCGGCGGAGACATCACGGGAAATACGGCGAACGAGGGCGGCGGCGTATATGTCGGCGGCGGCACATTCAATCTGAGACAGGGGCGTGTTTCCGGGAATACGGCGTATGAAAATGGCGGCGGTGTGTATTACGCGGGCGGTACGTTCAGCATGTCCGGCGGCACCATCGGCGGCGAAGGGCAGGGGAATACCGCGGCAAAGGGCGCGGGCCTGTTCGTGGCGGATGGCCAGACGGCAATCATCAATGGATGGATTCCTTCAGGCAATCCCGTCGGCGCCGAAATATCTTATAACCACGCCAATACCGAAGGCGGCGGCATTGCCGTGGGCGGACTCAACGCAAAGCTGTGCTTTATGAATAAGGTGATCGTGCGCTACAATACCATGGGCGTTAACACCACCTGTAACGTCTATCTGAACCAGGACAGCAACAGCATAATCCAGAACAGCGGTGAAATCAATGCTGATTCTTATATCGGCGTTTATACGTCCATTGACCAGGATGAGAAGCACGGCCTGTCCGGCATGCACTTTGGCACCTATGCAGTGGACAGCAACCTGCAGTGCTTCGTCAATGACCGGAGGCCTTTCCTGTGCGGCGTTCGGGGCGAGGAGGAAACGGGAATAGAAAAGCCCATCGACTGGGCGACCTTCAAATGCAAGATCACGGATGCCGACGGCAACCTGCTTTACAAGGATAGTATCGGCACGCCGGCCGTGTATTCCAAGCTGGAGAACAACGGCGGAAGCAGCAAAGACAACGCCTTCGGTACGCTATACGGTGGAACGACTCTGTACGAGAGGAAGGTTGTAAAGGATGACAATGGGAATGTAACAAGCATTTCCTATGAGCCGTATAACAGCAGCAGCGACAGTTATCCGACGGACGGAATAACGCCTCCTTATCAGATCCAGATGCTGGTGTCACGATATGAGCAGACGGAAAAGATCAGCCTGAAATCCGGAATGAACGTCGCCCTTACCACGGCTTCCACGACAGAGGACGAGTGCGGATTTAAATATTCCGGTAATGTGAAAGAGACGGAAGCCACCATCATCAGACATGCGTTTTCAGACAGCATGATATACATGACGAAGGTTAGTGAATGCAGTCTTACGTTGAGTAGAATCACCCTGGACGGTGGTTATGAAGAGGGTTACACATCAAATGTGAAGGGTGGAATACTATACATTTCCCGTAGTGGTATCGTTAATATCAATGAGAAGGCTACGCTTTGCAATTCCTATACAACTGCTAACGGTGGCGGCGGTGTGCGTATGGGTGACAAAAGTGACCCGAGCACTTGTGTCGTGAACCTGAATGGAGGCGTTATAGATCATTGCGGAATAGTTAATTCCGGAGATAACTGGGGCGGAGGCGTTAGTGCAAATGCAAACTGTACCCTAAATATATCTAATGGAGGCAGCATCACCAATTGTTCCGCGAAATACGGCGGCGGTATACGTGTGGATGGAACAGTGAACATGAACGGCGGCAGTATATCCGGGAATAATGCCACTGCGGATGGCGGCGGTATTTCCCTTGGCACACAAAACGCAAAGGTGATTTTCAAGGGCGTCTGCACTGTATGGAACAACACGCTGAACGGTTCCACGGCGTGTAACCTCGAATTGGGGCAAAAAAGCGCTCAGATTATCCAGGCGGACGGCCTGAATGCCAAGTCGAAAATCGGCGTGTATACCGTTAACAAAACGACCGGGAATCCAACCGGTAATTTCCGTACCGATTATGGCGGAGAGAATGATCAATTCGGAATCTTTATCAATAACAACTATTCCAATCTCCATTGCTTCGTCAACGACGTCGACACCACCCTGACCGGTGGCAAGGGAACGGACACAAAGGTTATATGGCTGGCCAACCCGGTCCTCGTGGTTTCCAAGGAAGTGGACAGCGACTGGGCGGCGGACAAGGACATCGATTTCGGATTTACCGTGCAGCTGACCGGTAATCCGGATCCGGCGAAACTGCGCGATATTTCCGGCATGACATTTACCCCGGATAACGCTGGCAATGCCACGGCCACCTTCACGCTGAAAGCCGGCGAAGCCATAGCCGCGGTGTTCCCTGCCGGGGATGCAGGCGGGTTCTTCGATATGCCGTTCACCGTCACGGAGAACCAGATAAGCCAACTGGACGACTTCACCACAGAGATCCAGATGGATGGCGTCGCTGTTACGCCTGAGGGGGCTTCCTCCCGGAGCGTATCCGGCGTACTGGCCGGACACAGAAACGACGAAGAAAATCCCACCAGCAAATCCGAGGTGATGTTTAACAACACCCGGGACAAGGGGTCCCTGACCATATCCAACACGGTCAGCAGCAATATCGCAGGCGACCTTACCAAGCAATTCCCCTTCACGTTGAAGCTGGATGAGTTGGACGCCGGAGCCCTTAACAAGGTTTACGCGGCCATAAGGACAGACAGTGAAGGCAATAGAACAGTGGAAAATGTCGTCTTTGACGCGGATAAGAAGTATACGTTCAATCTGCGGGGCGGCGAGTCCATCACCATTGGAGGAGTGTCTGTCATCCCGCAGAACGACGGAACTGTAACCGTAGGGGGGGTACCCGTCGCTTTGGAGGAAGGCGACCCCATCCCCTTCGACGGCCTGCCCGTCGGTATACCCTATACGGTGAGCGAGGACCTGTCCGAGGATGAGGCGTCCGTTTATCGCATCAGGGTGAGCGTGAACGGCGGCGCTGAAACGCTGCTGAAGGACGCGCTGAAGAGCATGAATGGCGATATCGGAGCCAATTCCAGCATGAGCTTTATCAACAGCAGGCTGGATATCGTGTGTAAGATTACCAACAGCAGAGGAGAATTGCTGTACTACAGGCCGCGCAAGGATCTGGAGCTGGAGGAGGCTGTCTACGACAATCTGAAGAGCGCCTTTGACCGAGTGAACGCGGGCAATTTGAGGACGGAGAAGGACGGCAACGCCTCGGGCACTTTCCGCATCGAAATGGTAGTACCGGAATACGCCATAGAGGAGGATATGGCGCCCACGCTGAACAGCGGCAAGACGGTGATCCTGACCACGGGATTGTCCAATCCCAACGATGGGAAGTGGCCGTACAATAATGGAAAAAGCGACGGCAGAGGTAACGTGGCCATCGTGTACCGCGGCTTTGACGGCGGCAGCATGATTGTGGACAGGGGCGCCCTGACCATCGAAAATATCATACTGGACGGCTTTAGCGATCCGCCGCAGCCGGCGACGGGCGAGGATCAAAAGCCGGCCAGGGCAGGCAGCGGCAAAGGCGGCATCATACAGGTGGTCAATAATGTGAGGCTGACCATCAACGACGGTGCGGTGCTGCGCAATTCCAGTGTGGAGAATACTACGGTTGGAGAAGGCGCGACGGCGACAACGGAACCGGGCCTGGGCGGCGCTGTCTGGATGATGAGCGCGTCCCAGCTGGTGATGAACGGCGGTACGATTGAAAATTGCTCTGCTGCAAACGGCGGCGGCGTGTATGCCGAGGACGGATTCAGGACCATCAACGTTGCGGGGACCATCAAGGATTGCGAAGCCACGGAAGGCGGCGCGATCTACACGCGCACCAGCGTCGCCAGCGTCGGCATTACCCTGAACACCGGGGCAAGGCTGCAGGGCAACAGTGCTGACGGGAATGGCGGAGCAATCCGCACGGCAGCCAATACGAGAATCAACGCTGGCACAGTCGGCGGCACGGGCGCGGGCCAGAAAAATACGGCTGCCATGGGTGGCGGTATCTGGCTGGATAATGGGGCTGCGTTCACCATGTACGACGGCGCAATCTGTGGCAATGAGGCCGAAAACGGCGGCGGCGTATATGCTCAGGGTGGCGTGACCATCCGAGGCGGCAGCTTTATCGGAAATATTGCCAATAGTGACGACCAGACTACGAAGGGCCTGGGCGGAGCGTTGTATGCGTCGAGCGATGTGACCATCAACCAGAATAATGCCGAAGTGGCTTTCACAGGCAACGGCGCGCGGATGGGCGGCGCGATCTATGACGCCGGCAGCGTGAATATGCGAGCGGGTACCATGACCGGCAATACCGCCGGTGAAGCGGGCGGCGCGGTGTACGTGGCGGCCATCCACGGCTTCACCATGGCTGGCGGCACCATCGGAAGTTTGTCGGCCGTGGCCGCGGATGCGAACAGCTCTCCCCGGGGCGCCATTACCACCGGCGCGAACAGTATGCTCACCTTCTCCGGAAGCGCCGTTGTTATGGGCAACAAGGAAGGGACCGTTGGCGACGACGGAACCGTGACGGCCGGGAAGACCGATATGAACGTGTATCTGGACGACACCACCAACAAGGTTGTCCGGACGGGCGGTCTGGGCAGCGAAGCCAGGATCGGCATATACGTGGCGGACGGTGATCCGACAACCGGCGATAGTGCGCCTGTTTACCACGACCATGGCATCGCGGGCCGCTATTTCGGCACCTACACTGGCAGCGGCGCGCCCGGAAAATCGGCGAGACTATACAACTTCATCAACGACCGCCTGGATCGTCCGAATCGCGATCCCGCGCTGACAGGCGCGCCCGGTCCGCACAAGCAAGGGCAGGACGACGTCGGCGACTGGTACATCATGTGGCCAGGCGACAGCCTGATCCTGAAGGTGTGCGAGCAGGATGAAAACGGGGATCACACCCAGACGCCTGTGGTCGGGGCGACGTTTACGCTGACCAATCTCAACCGGATCAAGGGCGACGACGACCAGGATTATACGGATGACGACGTGCAGGTTTGGTCCGGCAAGAGCGATAAGGATGGCCTGGTGACAATCCCCTGGGGCACTGTTGAGAAGGAGGACGGCGATGCGGCGACCTTCCTGGGAGGCAGCACCTATGTCCTGGAGGAGACGGCTTCCAGCGGCAATGCTGTTCGTCCTGCGGGCAGTTGGACGGTGAGCATCGGCAAAGACAATGCCCTCACGCTGCCTGATGGTACGACCACCGCAGAAAAGGAAAACCGCACCATAGGAATCGCTTCGGCGGAGCAGGCCTATCTGGGCGATACGGTGGGCGTATACAACGACGTCAAGCCTGTCATCATCTTTGATCCCAACGGCTCCGATGATTTCCCCGCGAAGCTGTCGGATAAGGAAAACAATGAAAAGAAAAATGTTACCGTGCCGTTTGGAGTTGCCCAGACCTCCTATGATTATGAGATCGTGGAAAAGAACCCCACGCGTCCCAGCTACGTGTTCCTGAATTGGAACAGCGAGCAGAATCCGGCGGCGGCGGGCAATGGCGGCGAGAATAATTTGCCGGGCGAGTCTGGTACCGATATCTCGGGAGGCTTGACAGTGGATCCGGCACCCGGAACAAGCTCCGGCGGGGAAGAAGCCACCAGTGTATACAACAAGGGCGATACGATCACATTCTTCCGCAATGATGACGATGACAGTGAAATGACGCTGTACGCCCAGTGGAAGCCTGTGGTGTGTAAGATCACCGACGTTTCCGATCGTCTGCTGTACGTGGATGGCAACCCGGCCGTGTACTATACCCTGAAGGAGGGCTTCGACGACTTCAACGAAAAGAGCTTCACCCTGGCCGACGGCGGCAAGGCTACGCCCAGAAAGATCAAGATGCTGGTGGAAACCTACGAAATGACCGAGGGCGTAGAGCTGGCCAACCGTAAGACGGCCATACTGACCACTGCGTTAAATGACAAGGATCCGAATTATCCCGGACCGAAAAAGGTCTGCACCATCAAGCGCGGGTCGGTGACAGGCACCATGATCACGGATCTGTTCAAACTGACGCTGAGCAACATCACTCTGGATGGCGAGGCCAACGAGGACAAGAGCGTCAACGGCGACGGCGGCATTGTGAAGGTGGATGGATCCTCTGCGGTGCTCACCGTGGGCAGTGGCGCGACGCTGAAGAATTCCAAGGTAACTGGAAACGGCGGCGCAATAAATGCGATTGCCGGGACCACTGTCGAGCTCAACAGCCGCGGCAGTATCATCGGCAACAGCGCTGCCAGCGGCGGCGCGGTGTTCAGCCAGGGCACCGTGAAGCTTGCCGGTACGACCTTGTCAGACAACACGGCGACCAACGGCGGCGGCATCTACATAGAGTCGGGCACGTTGAACATGTCGGGCGGTACCATCGACGGCCATGTGAATCTGGCGTCAGGAACCGCCAATGCCACCAACGGCGGCGGCATCTATGTGGACGGCGGCACGATGACCATGACCGGCGGCACGGTCAAAGATTGTAAATCCGAATCCGGCGGCGGCGTGTACGTGGCGGGTACGCTGAACATATCCAACAACAATGCGACCATTGTTGGCAACACTGCTACGAGCAACGGCGGCGGCGTGTACGTGTCCGACAGCGGGACAATTGTGCTCTCCGCTGGGAACATCGGCAAAACCGGCACAGGCAACGCAAACAAAGCGGACCATGGCGCGGGCGTTTACCTCGATGAAGTCGCTGCTGCAAAGCTTACAGGCGGCAGCATCGCATACAATACCACCACTGGCGACAAGGGAGAGGGCGGCGGCATCTACAGCATGACAGATGTCACGTTAAACGGTACTGTCGTATCGAACAACAGCGCGGCCAACGGCGGCGGCGTGTATGTGAAAGACGGCACGCTGATTCTGTCCAGCGGTTCGATAAAAGATTGCACAGCGACAGCCAACGGCGGCGGGATCTACAATGCCAGCAGCAACACCACTGAGACCAAAGTCGGTGAACAGAATGTTTCCGGTACGGTAATAATCAACGGCGGCGAGATCAAGGGACACGATGCCCTGTCGACAAGCATCGTAAACGCGGCGGCCAACGGCGGCGGCGTGTATATGGAGGCTGGTCTGCTGACCATGACCGGCGGCACGATTACCGGCAACAGCGCCACGACCAGCGGCGGCGCGGTGTATGTGGCTAAGGGCTTGAGTATGACCATGACCGGCGGCACCATCGGCGGCAGTAGCGATGCTGATGCCAATTCGGCCAAACTCGGCGGCGCGGTGTTCGTTGCCAACGGAGTAAGTGACACGGCCACGACTACCCTGACCATGAACGGCGGCAGCATCACCGGCAACACCGCGAGCGATACAAACGGCGGCGCGATCAACGTGGGCGGCACGAATGTTAAGCTGTACTTCTCCGGCAGCTCAGAAGTGTACAATAATATTGCGTCATCCGGCGCGCAGAAGAACGTGGTGCTGAGCGAGAATGATAATGGCATAATCAACACTGCGGAGACTGGTCTGAATGAGGATGCCCATATCGGCATTTATGTGGTGAACGATCAGTTTGAAGCCCACGGCGAATACGAGGACGATTTTGGCACCCGTGCCACCGGTGACAGTGGTGACAACCTGAACTGTTTCTCAAATGACAGGAACGGGCTTTATGGAGAAAAGCATGAAGGATTGATCCGCTGGCAGAGCTTCCTGTGCAAGCTGACCGCCGCAGACGAAGGTTTGGATGGCGAACAATTGTATAGAAAAGTGGACAATGGAGCGGGCAGCGATCTCTATACCCCGGCGCTGTACAATACGCTGACAGCAGGCTTCGGGGCGACGAAGTCTGGTACTAAGCTGTATTATGATAACGGGACGGCCTGGACAGAATATGACTCCAGCAAGCCCATCAAGGTGGAGATGCTGAAGGATTACGATGCGGACGCCGAAATCGTAACTGTGGACGCGAATCGCGACATTACGTTTACCACGGCGACGAAGTATGGCCAGGACCAGAAGGATGAATACCTCTTCTTCACAGGCGGGGATGACGGTACCAAAACTACGGCTGCCATCAAACGGGCTCAGACAACGGGCTCGATGTTCACCGTTTCCACTGGTAAGGCGTTTAAGGTCAACAACCTGATCTTTGACGGCGGTACCAGTCCGATGACCACGGAGAATGTCAACGGCGGCGCGTTCAACATCACGAATGTGACTTCCGCGACGTTCGGCGACGCGACTTCAGGCGGCGTGACCTTCAACAAGCTGAACGCGACCGGTAACGGCGGCGCGATCAGCTACAGCGGTACCACCGGCACGCTGACTATAACAGACAGTACCTTTAACGATTGTTATGCGACCGGCAACGGCGGCGCGGTGTATACCAGCGCGGCAAGCGCCGACATCTCTGGAAGCACGATCGACGGCTGTGTGGCGGATGAGAGCAATACCTCCAAGTCCATCACCAATGCCGTAAACGGTGGTGCGGTGTATGTATCGGCGGGTGCGTTGAGCTTCTCTGGCACGATCCAGAATTGTAAGACAGATGCTGAGAGTGCAGGAACGGAAGCCAACGGCGGCGCGGTATACGTGGCGACTGGCGCGACCATGAACATGCCCAGCGGTACCATCAAGGACAGTACCGCCAAGACGAACGGCGGCGCAATCTACAACGCGAGCGCGGGTACAACTGATGTGTCCGGCTTCACCATGACCGGCGGCAAGATCAAAGGCAATTCAGCCACCAGCGGCGGCGCGGTGTACGTTGTCGGCGGCGCGACGGCGGAGGTGACCGGCGGCGAGATTACCGGTAATACTGTACGCACAGTCACAAATGGTGAAGTCACGAGTTCAGTCTCCGCCAACAAGGGCGCAGGCATCTGCCTGGCCGATGGCGCTAAGCTGAATATTTCCGGCAGTCCCGTCTTTGACAACAACATCGTGAAGGATACAGACAACTATCCAGGCGATCCTATCAAGAGCAACGGCCAGGATAACACGGCGTATAGCTCCGGGAACGTCCGGCAGGACATTTATCTGACCGGGAGTGCGACACCGATCGCTTCCATTGTCGTGACCGGCGCGCTGAATGTTTCCAATGGTTCCATCTGGGTGTGGCCTTCCGATTCTGCGCATTACAAGATGCTGACGCAGTTCGCGACGTTCGCGGAAAGCCTTATAAAAGACAATAAGGTAGTGTTCCCGAATGTGGCTACGGATAAACAAAGCAAGGCTCTGGAAAGCACCTACCTTGCCTTCCGCAACGCGAGGGATGATGGCGAAACCGAGTGCGGCGGCGAGTACCTGACCGGACAGGAGGGCGACACACCCTACCTGA
Source organism: uncultured Eubacteriales bacterium (assembly GCA_902778995.1). GTDB lineage: Bacteria > Bacillota > Clostridia > Christensenellales > Aristaeellaceae > UBA2862. The sequence goes on along the minus strand of CACYZW010000014.1, from coordinate 9,407 downwards.
TCAAGTGGACCGGCGGGTTTGACTTCGTGTTCAGGAAGATCGACGGCAATGGAAATGCGTTCAAGGAGAAGGACAGCAGCGACAATCCGCTGGTCGTTCCCAAGTTCACGCTGTACCTGGCTGTGAAGAACAGCGATGGCAAGCTGGTACCGGTGAAGAAGGGTACCAAGGGTACTCCCGCCGAAAACCTGAATGCTACCGCATGGGATGATACCGTGTGGGGAGCATGGGAGGCTTATCAGCAGCTCGACAAAACGGACGGAGTCAAGAAGGACGCGACAGGCAAGTCGCAGACGATTCTGGAATCGGCGCCGGTGACCGTCAAAGAGTATGTTGAAGGCGACAAACCTGTGGATCGCCAGGTATACGGCGAGGGCCTGGTGCCCTTCGAGAAGATTCCGCCGGGAGACTACTTCATGGTGGAGACGACCAAGCCCGACGGCTGGCAGTCCATGTTCGACGTGTACAGGGTCTATGTGGATGGCGCTGGCTGGATCAGCATTACACCTGTGGAGAAAGACGCGACCGGCAAGCAGATTTGGCCTGCCAGCGCTGCGCCGACCGCACCCGCACAGGATTACACGACAAAGTTTGTGAGTGGAACGAATGAAAAGTACACCTGGTCCGAAACGATTCCGACTGGCGCTGCGACGATGGATGTCTACAACATCATGAACGTCTCCACTGTGAACCGCAAGGTCATCCTGCGGAAGGTGGACAAGGACAATTTTGCGTCGCTGTCCGGGGCGCATTTCCACATCCTCCGCGCCGACCTGTCGGAGTACACCGAGGGACAGCCGACGGGCAAGACCTGGTATGAATCCGGAGCATCTGCTGCGTTCTTCATCGGCAAGCTGCCCTTCGGTACCTACTACTTGGTGGAGACGGTTGCGCCGACAGCACCAGCTGGATACAACAAAACCACAGGGACAGGCTGCAACATTGGCAAGGTGTTCAAGCTGACGGTTGACAAGGATACGTTGACCTCCCCAGGAATATCCGTGGACAACACGAATTTGGTGCATCAGCTGACCACAACCGGCACCGAGGACGTTATGATCGCTGCTTTCAGGCGATTCATGAACACGGGCAGCGAGACGCCCACGACGCCCGGCGGCGGCACAGGCGGCTGACCAGAACGAACCCTATGACAGATTCTCAACGAACCAACAACCGGAGGTGATGGCGCGATGAACGCCCTGAAAAACAAAATAAAATCCCAGAGGGGCGCGTCCATCACCTTCGCGTTGCTGCTGTTTTTGGTGTGCGCCGTGGTGAGTTCTGTGGTTATTGTCGCAGCAACGACAGCGAGTGGACGGATGAGCAATCTGCCGGATATTGACCAGAGGTATTATGCTGTCAGTTCGGCGGTCGAGTTGCTAAAAACCACATTGAACGACAAGACCGTAACGGTGGTAAAAGAGCAGACGATAACGATTACAACACAGTATAATGCTGATGATCAACCAGAAGGAGATCCAGAAACGACAGCAGGGGCAGTGTCTACTAGTGTATATGATGGTGAAGTGGTTTCAGATGAAGCGATAGTTGACGGAAGCAATGGATATCTTCTAACTGATCTGGCTGATAAATTGACTAATGATATCTTGACCGATAATGACAAGAAGGAATCCACTGAATCACAAGAAACTTTTCCCATCCTTGAGAAGCACGTGCTCAGTGCAAGCGGTAGTCTCGGCTTGTCAGCTGGTAAAATAAGTAATGAAGATGCATTAGGTATCCTCTCGGTTAACGTCTATCAGCAACTTGATGAAGATGGAACCTTGACATTCTATGTTTCTAAGGATGCAGGTAATAACAATGCATATACGATGCGCTTGATATTTGCTGCGGAGAAGACTGAGAATCAAGTTTCCCATATAGAGCACGGAGCACCAGCTCTAATGGATACGGACGGGAATTATACTGTGACTGATGTAGAAACGAAAACGGTAACTATCATGTATAAGTGGACCTTGACTCGGGTTGAGAAAAGCACAGTGCCGGATAACCTTTCCTCAATATAGTTGAAATACTGTTCGGGGTTAACAAGATAATTCTTTTGAAAAAAGAAGGAAAACTGAGACTCGCCATTGGCTTGATATGAGGTATATAAAATGAGAAGAAGAATAAGGAGATTACAAGCAAAGATTAAGAGCAATGCTGGCGAAACCATAGGAGAAACTTTGGTTGCGTTGCTGATTTCTGCTTTGGCATTGACAATGCTGGCTGGGGCAATTGCTACGGCAGCGAATTTAATCACTAAAAGTGAAACAATGATGAATGATTATTATGCCGGAATAAATTTACTTGGGAACCCAATTACTTCGGGATTGAGCATTTCATTAGAAGACACTAAACTGGTTGGAGGTACTACATCAGCGTTAAATGCCAGCTACGCACTGAATAAAGCCTTCAGCAGTAAGCCTGTCATAACGTATAAATATGATGAGGAAACAGGTACTTGACAGAAAACACTGCCCGACCAGGATGAAATAGTGTAGCTCAGAGAGAAGGAAACATCCTTGTTATACATGGCGCGTGAAAAACCATAGATAATTACTGGAACTGAAAGCGAGGGTAAGCACATGATAAATCGAAAGATAGCCAATAAGTCTGGTTTTTCGTTGGCTGAAACTCTGCTAGCTGTTCTGATATTGCTTTTGGTATCTGTTATAGTGGCAAACGGTGTACCCGCTGCGACAAAGGCGTATGAGAAGGTTGTACTCGGAGCAAATGCTAAAGTTCTGCTTTCAACGACAATATCGGCGCTGCGCGATGAGCTGGCAACGGCGAAGGATCTTACGGTAACCGATAATATCATCACATATTATAGCGCTGATAGTGGGGCCACATCAAGAATATTCTTGGATGCGGCGACTGTGAATGAATATGGAGAGCCAGGAGAAGCGGTAGTACCAAGGATTATGATACAGGAATATATTGATGCTAATCCTTCAATTTTTTCCATGACTCCTTCGGCAATGCTTACGGTAGCGGCGCGACCGTTGGTGCCCAGCAAAGCAGCGACAGGCGATTTGTATGTGACTTATGAAAAAGTGGACCCCCCGTTTAAGCCAGGCGATGAGACAATAACAATTAAAGACTTAAAAGTAATGCGTGAGTCTTCAGATACTGTTTTTGCGGAAGCAGACTTGACGATAAGATTGCTTTTACCAACAGCTACAGAAGAATAGTTATTGAAAGATGAAAATGACCCCCATAAAAAAAGAGGCGGTGAAAGATATGAGTATAAAGGAAAACAGACAAAGTGAAAAGCGACAGACCCGTAGAAAGGCTGGCTTTACCATGGCAGAGATGCTTATAGTGGTTGCCATAATAGGTGTTCTCGCTTCGGTTTCTTTTATTGCTGTTCAATCTCATCAAAAGAACTTGAATCTAATGGAATTGGATGCTGTTGCGAAAGAGATTTATGTTGCGGCACAGAATCATTTATTCATGGCGGAGACTGAGAACTACCTTGGTAGCACAGAATATGGGCAACCTTTGGACCCTTCCGGTAATGTTGATGGCATATACTATTTTGCTGTGAAGAAAGGTGAAGGTTTTTCTTCGAACCATAACCTGCTTGATCAGATGTTGCCCTTCGGCTCAATAGATGAGACCGTTCGTGCGGGTGGATCATATATTATATATTATCAACCCGGGTCTGCGTCTGTATTGGATGTTTTTTATACAGATGAAGAGTATACATTTGGCGCAAATACTCGAGCAGATTTTGGAGGCGAGGATAAAAAAAGCAGTCGCAAAAATAACTCTCAGATGTTGGGGTGGTATGGCGGATATGGCAATGAAGGCGATACAGGTATAGCAGAAATAGCGAACGGGTCGTGGCTCGAACAACCTGCATTACTGGTAGAAAATGCTGAAAAATTAAGGGTAACTGTAACAGATCCGAATTATGATGTAACGGATGAAGGGTATAATCTTATACTTATCGTCAGTGGCCTAGATTTCAGTGGGAATGAAACGGGGGCGAAGAAGGCAATCAAACTGCGCGATTCGTCTGGTTACCCTGATTCCGAATTGTTAGAAACCCCTTATGCGAACGACGGGGTATACAAGATCGTTCTTGACGATATCACGACTGATGAGAAACACTTTGCAGACATAGACGCTGACACGATAACTCTGCCTTTTGTCCCAGGTCAGGATATCTCAATACAAGCTGTAGCATACAACACTGTTTTGCGGACAAATATCGCAAGCAGTGATGTGGAAACTACGAACAGTCTGTTTGAGAATATAAGTGTTGAGGATGGGGTAGTAACTGCTTCAATTAACAATATACGACACTTGGAAAACCTGGATGAAGATATTTCTGGGTTGGATCGAGATTCGACTATTGGAAATGGCACAGCAAAACTCAATTTGCTGAAATCAACTCAAACCAGTGATATAAGTTGGACGCTGTTCAAAGGGAAAACTAACGGAACGAGTACGGTTATTTATCCAACAACCAATGGAATGGCGGCAACTGGTGCAGATTGCTATATGCCGGTAAGCCCTGGGTATACTCTTTCGTATGACGGCCAACATTACAACGTGTTCGATATAAAAGTGTCAAATGCGGGTGACAGTGGTATGTTCGGGGCATTGACCGGTGATACTGGTACAGAAGTCTCCAATCTCGCATTAGTTGACTTTAGTATTGAGTCTACAGACGGCAATGGGGGGGCGCTCGCAGGCTCGATGACCAACATGTTTGTAACTAACGTTGTTGCATATAACACCACTCCTGGGCCCGCAGCGACGATAAAAGGGTCGGGTAGTGTTGGTGGTTTGATCGGTTCAGCTACAGAATGCACAGTAAGCAAGTCTGCCGCAGCACTGGTGGTAGAAAGCAGCGGAGGCAATGCTGGTGGTTTGATCGGTACAAGCAGTAAGGGAAGCGTAAAAACCTGCTATTCTGGTGGGCATACAACGAATGCTGCGTATTCTAAGAGTTCCTTTAATGTGACGAGCAGTGCGAAGAGTGCGTATGCTGGCGGACTGATTGGAAGTGCTGGTACGGATAATAATACAGCAACAGCTATAGAGAATTGCTATTCGACATGTTCGGTCACAGGTGCTAATGTCGGCGGTCTTGTGGGCAAAGCAAGCGGAGCGATCAGCAAATCTTATTGTACGGGACTGGTTAAGAGCATTGCGACGACGCCTGTTCAGGGTGCATTTGCTGGATCTTTTTCAGGAACGGCTTCTGATTGCCTATACTACGAAATCATTAACGAGATCGAAGACACGACTAATGGCGGTTTCAGGTACCTGACAGCTATAGGCGGGGATGTATCGGACGAAGAGATCACTCCTTTGGATGCCGATGCCACAACCTATGACAGCTTCTCTTGGCCGGGCGAAGGCGCTGATTGCCCGTGGAAGAACGCTACAGTCTATGATAAGACTTTGATTACATACTACGGACAGACGGTAGACAGCAAGCGAACTGCGAGATTCAATTTGCAAACGGTTGAGCAGCTCGCGGGCACTCTAAAAACAGACGAAAGTGATACTACAGATTACTTCGTCGCCACCCACTACGGCGACTGGCCCGCGCCGGAGATCTTCGTGATCAATACAGCGAGCTGATGCTCCATGCCCTGTGGCTTTGCTGCTACTTCCCGGCAATTTCATCACCCTGGCATCATAGTTGCTTTGGGGATGAGGAATGCCGGGGGGTGTGCGTAACCCAACTACACAAGTTGGGTTCTTAATTGGAGAAAAGTTATGAAGGACTAACCTGTAAAGAAGGGATAAAACGACACAGTGACGGGAATGAGGGGAGGGGTTTCAGATTTATAAATTTATCGTCGCCACGGTTGCTATTTCTGCCCGATAGAGGTATCATGTGTACAAACCAGACCGAGAGGGGTTACCGCCATGCGCTACACCGAAAACCGCGAAGCTCGCTACCGCCTGCCGAACGTTACCACGATGGAAAAGCTTTCCATGAATGTGAGCGCGGGCGAAGGTGCGGTGTTGAAGTACAACGATCATGTTCTTGTCACCGATCACGCATGGAAGGGCTTCATCGCAGGCATCTACGAATTCATCGAAACCCTGGACGAGATCGACGGCGGCGAGTGTGAATGCCGGTTGAACCTGATCACCTTCCCTGAGGAACTGTTCATCGACGGCGGGCATGCAATCGCGTGGGCGATAAGCCAGGCGTCAAAATAGCTTCTACCCTATGAATGAATGGCCAGGGGCTATCAGCGAAGAGGGATAATCTCGCGCAAGGCTGACTATAGGCGGTGGCATTCTACCCCATGAACGAACGGCCAGGGCCATCGCGAAAACGGATATACAGCAATCGGAATCAATGATGAGGAGGCAACCATGAATAATCGAGAAACCATCGAACGCCTTCGGAGGGAATATCCACACGGAGCGACAGTTGAACTTCTGGAAATGAACGACCCATATCGGGAGATGCCCGCTGGCCTGCGTGGCGTTGTTGACCTCATTGACGACGCCGGCGACATCCATGTTAATTGGCAGAATGGATCATCCTTGGCGGCCATCCCCGGCGTTGATCGGATCAGGCGCGTTCGTGTCTACCCACGCTGCGGAGAAGAATACAGCGCCGTGCCGGCGACCAGCCGCGTCGGACTGGGCGAGATTTGTCCGGCCTGCGGGGTGAGGGAAGCGTTGGACGCGGCGGGGCTGGCAGGCCTCTCCGAAACCATCCTGGAACGAATTGGGGATACCTGTAATGACTGAAAAACAATTATGGATGAAGGCGGATCAGATCGCTGATTCTCACAACTCTGATGCAATAAAATGCCGACGCATGGCTTTGCTGCTGATGCAAGCCTATGAGGAAAACCTTCCCCTTGTCATCATGTGTAAGTATGATGACTCAGGTTTGGCTTACCATGCATATTTTAACTTGAATGAGGATCATCCTTTATTGGACGGAAATCGCCAGATGATTTTCTTTACAAGCAAACGATCAGGTAAGAACTCGCCGAACATCGTCACTGTTCCTGCCCGGGATGTATTAAGCAACATATTCAACAAGAGAGTGATAGGCGGCTTGGTATTCAATCCATTTGATCCAACCAGGTTAGTTGCAGTAGAAAAAGCGGCTCTTGAGCAGCTCATCCCTGGTGAGAAGCCATTGCCTCCAGACTTTGTGGATGTGGAGTACACATGAAGAAAATAACAAAAACCGCGCTGAAAAAGCAGCTTCAGAAACACTCACAGGGAGAATTAGTCGATCTGATAATGAGGCTCAACAGCGCCGTTCCCGAAGCTTCCGATTTTATTAACAATGAGTTGAGTGGCGAAGAATACGCGCTTGAATTGCTGTCTAAAGCCAGGAAAAAGATTAGAAATGAATTCTTCCCAGACAGAGGGTTAGGTAGACTATCACTCTCAACAGCAAAAGCAGCCATACGGGATTTCAGGAGAGTATGTAGGAATCCCATGCATTATATCGATCTGCAACTCTATTATATCGAGTGCGGAGTAGAGTTCACAAATACATATGGTGATATCGACGAGCCCTTCTATAACAGCATGGAACGCATGTATCGTGATGTGATCAATGCGCTCAACACTTTATCAGATGATAGCATGACTCAGATGTTCTATGATCGGCTGAAAGCAATTGTTGAAGATACAAGCGACATTGGCTGGGGATTCCATGATGGCCTGAGGGATACCTTTTCCGAACTGGCATATCGGTCGTAAATAGTGGTCAGCCCCATCATATGGGTTGTTAGTTCATCTCCTTACCGCAGTATTGGCGGCGAACACCTGAGTTGTCGATGTATCTAACCAGGCAGAGCGCGTACTGAAAGATATGGAGAGTATTCGTATGCCGCCACAACATCGTCACCTTCCACCAACGCAAAAGTGGCGACGGGCTTGTCCCCCGGCCGCAGGGTCTTGCGCTGGCGGCCCTGTTTTGTCTCCAGGAGAATCCATTCGATGTAGTGTGCATCCAACATTGGATGCTCCACGGAACCGACGGTGACCGTGACCATAGAGCCGTTCTGCTCGATCACGGGCACATGCTTCTCCCCGGCCGCGTCTGTCGTATTCGGTTCGATCGGCTTCATTTCTTCGCCGCAGCATTGAGCGCGCACGCCTGAATCATTGATGTAAGCGATAATGTTGCCGCAATGTTCGCATCTGTAAAACGTCATGAGGAACACCTCCTTGCCCCTATTATAGGGGAAGGAGGCGGTTTTGGCAAGTATCATTTTCAGCCTATCGCGTCAGTGGCCTTCGCTGCGCCTCTCTTTGCCTTCTGCATAGCAGCAAAGGCATCGGCGGCGGCCTTGTTGGGGAAGGCTGACGCGCCTGAGAGGTTCTTCAGCAGAAGCTTCCTGTGTTCCTTGCTCTCCGCGCCGATGAAGCCCAGTCTCAGCAGAAAACCGCGGAAGGCGTATTTCTCGCTCTCCACATCCTTCTCGGTAGCAGTGACGCGCTTGGACTCCTTCGCCATCTTGCACAAGGCGGCGAGGAAGGCGCTGTAAGCCCCAACCTCCTCCGCATCCGGAAGGGCATCCCACCAGGGGAAGCACACCGTGCCGTCCACCACCTGCACCGTCAGCCGATCCGCGCCGAGCGCCTTTTTGATCAGACTGGCCTTGCTGGCCACCAGCTTTTGCAGCCGATCCAGGCTGTCAGGGTTGAAGCCGTCCAGCGGCAGGCTGATGGTCAGGCCGGTGGTATCGGAGTTCCCCTCGGCATCCACAGGGGCTTCGGCGGCGGGCTCCGTGGCGGTCTCCTCTATTGCTTGTGCGGGCTCCTCTGTCTCATCGTCCTCCCTGCCAAGGTCGCTGACCTGGGCAACAAACCCCTGCCCAACCAACACATCAATCAGCCCTTCAATCTCCTCGCTGTCGGCGCGGTCATCGAAGCTGACGCAGCCCTTCCGGTCGATGTGGAAGTAATCCACTTCATAGGCGAAAGTTGGCGCGCCGAGGTATTTTGCGTCCGTCTGGGTGTAGGCGGCGATGGCTTTGACTAAGCGCTTACGCTCGTCGCCGGTCACATTGTAATCCAGGTAAAAGGTGCTCATTAGGTTAACCCCCTTCAAATGTGGTACACACATATTCGCTCAAAGCGCTGGAGAAAGCAACACATTTCAGGATAAATGCACGGGGAGTGGCCGACAAAGAATCCTGTGGGCAGACAGGGCATAGTACACAAGGGCAGGCGGGACAGAAATCAGCAACGTCTGATGTAATGTGAATAAAACGTAAAAAGGCCGAGAGCACAATTGCGATGCTCCCGGCTTTTCTTATTTCTTCAACCATTCTTCATAGGCTTCTAGCGTCATTTCTCCCGCAGCCACGGTGTCCTTCATCTTGATTGCCATGCCCTTCCATGTGGTAAAGGCTTCCTCTGACAGCGTACCTGCCTTGACCCTG
>CACYZW010000013.1 GCA_902778995.1 uncultured Eubacteriales bacterium | reverse complement strand
GGAATCCCGAAGGGGTTCAGGCAAATCTGTCAAAGGGGTGGTCTTGGCGGGGGAAGCAGGTCCCCCGCCAATTACCATTCGCCCGTAGGGTGAATGGTAACGATTACGGCGGCGTGTACGCCGACCCCGCAACAATTTACAATTACACGTTGCAACCCCCGCCAAAATCTGCTAACCTTTTATCATAGCTGCGCCGGGGCGGGACCCCGGGCAAATCTACATCCAAAAGAGGTTAGCGCAATGGCGAAACTGACGATGGACAAGCTGGTCGCGCTGTGCAAGAACCGGGGCTACATCTTCGCGGGCTCCGAAATCTACGGCGGCCTGGCCAACACCTGGGACTATGGCCCCCTGGGCGTGGAATTCAAGAACAACGTGAAAAAGGCCTGGTGGCGCAAGTTCGTGCAGGAGAGCCCCTACAACACGGGCCTGGACTGCGCGATACTGATGAACCGCGAGGTCTGGGTGGCCTCGGGCCACGTGGGCGGCTTCAACGACCCGCTGATGGACTGCAAGGCCTGCAAGGCCCGCTTCCGCGCCGACAACCTGATCGAAAAGTTCACGGGCGGCGCCGAGACCGGCGACGGCTGGACCAACCAGGAGCTGGAAACCTTCATCGCCGAGCACGACATCGTGTGCCCCGTGTGCGGCAAGAAGGATTTCACCGGCATCCGCCAGTTCAACCTGATGTTCAAGACCTATCAGGGCGTGAACGAGGATTCCGCCGCCGAAATCTACCTGCGCCCCGAGACGGCCCAGGGCATTTTCGTGAACTTCCAGAACGCCATGCGCACCACCCGCAAGAAGCTGCCCGCTGGCATTTGCCAGATCGGCAAGAGCTTCCGCAACGAGATCACCCCCGGCAACTTCATCTTCCGCGTGCGCGAATTCGAGCAGATGGAGCTGGAATTCTTCTGCAAGCCCGGCGAGGACCTGGAATGGTTCAATTACTGGCGCTCCTTCTGCAAGAACTGGCTGCTGAGCCTGGGCATCAAGGAGGAAAACCTGCGCCTGCGCGACCACGAGCCGGAGAAGCTGGCCTTCTATTCCAAGGCCACCACCGACTTTGAATTCCTGTTCCCCTTCGGCTGGGGCGAGCTGTGGGGCGTGGCGGACCGCACCGACTACGACCTGACCCAGCACCAGGAGCATTCCGGCAAGAGCATGGAATACCTCGACCCCACCACCGGCGAAAAGTTCATCCCCTACTGCGTGGAGCCCTCACTGGGCGTGGATCGCGCGGTGCTGGCCTTCCTTTGCAACGCCTACGACGAGGAAGAGCTGGAGGGCGGCGACACGCGCGTGGTGCTGCACCTGCACCCGGCCCTGGCCCCCTACAAGGTGTCCGTCATGCCGCTGCAAAAGAACAAGCTGGGCGAGCAGGCCCGCGAGCTGTACGCGAAGCTGAGCAAGAAGTTCATGTGCGATTACGACGAGACGGGCTCCATCGGCAAGCGCTACCGCCGCGCCGACGAGGCCGGCATCCCCTTCTGCATCTGCGTGGACTTCGACACCGCCGAGACCGGCAAGGTCACCGTGCGCGACCGCGACACCATGCAGCAGGAGCTGGTCGCCGTGGACGATCTGGTCAGCTGGCTGGAGGCCAAGATCGACTTCTGACCCCCGCCCAATACGGCGATATTGCAGCGGCGGCGTTCCCGCCGCCACGGACATCCCCTTTGGATACCGTGGCGGCGGAACGCCGCCGTTTTACATAGGTATTAATTCCGATTTGTTGAGGAGAGGAATTAGGAACTAGGAATTAGGAAATAGGAACTAGGAAAAGCCGCGCACTGCAGAAATAAGGATAGCGGTATTTTCGTTCCCGCGACATAACCTTATCAAAAGCTGAAAGCCCGTATTTATTACGCGGCAGCCACTATTTCTAGTTCCTGGTTCCTGGTTCCTAGTTCCTTATCCTCCACCACACATTTCAGAACTTTATACTCCCCATTATCCCCGCCGCCGTAAGCATGTACTCCGAATCGTCCTGGGGCGCGAACAAAAACATCACGACCTTGTCGTCCACCAGCGTGGCGCAGCCGCTGGCGTTCAGCCGGGGCGCGATAAACGCCGCGAATGCCCGGCCGTTCAGGTCGAGGGGACTGGTGCTGCCGCAATCGGCGTTGGCCTCGATGGCGGCGCGCATGGCTTCAAAACCCCCGTCCGGCGCGGGCTGAACCAGTATATACAGGAAGCGCGCGCCGTCCCCGGCCCCGAGGATATAGCGAATCGGGCCCTCGAGGGCGGGATAGCTGACCCAGCCCTCCGGCAGCGACAGCGTAAAGCCCTCGTCAAAGCGCAGCGCAAAGGTTCTTTCTCCGCCCTCCGCCAGCGCCCCCGCCGCACACAGGCACAGCGCCAGCGCCAGGCACAACAGCTTGTTCGTCATGGCTCGCACACCTCCCCGCAGCTTTTCTGGCTTATATTATAGCACAGCCCCCCTGCGCAATACAAATGACGAATTCATGGCGGAAGTATAACGCATCTGCGATTACCCCACAATCTTTTCGATATTGCCCTTGTTCCCCGCGCCTCATTATGCTAAAATGATAGCAGAACAGCTTTACGCGCCCACAGGCGCGGAACAGACGAGGTGGTTGCAATGAGAATCGTGGTCAAGGTGGGCACGTCCACCCTCGCCCATCCCACCGGGCGCATGAACATCCGGCGGGTGGAGGCGCTTTGCAAGGTGCTCAGCGACGTGAAAAACGCCGGGCACGAGGTCATACTGGTGTCCTCGGGGGCCATCGGCATGGGCGTGGGCAAGCTGTCCCTCAGCCAGCGCCCCTCCGACATCCCCACCAAGCAGGCCGCCGCCGCCGTGGGCCAGTGCGAGCTGATGTACACCTACGACCGGCTGTTTTCCGAATACAACCACACCGTGGCCCAGCTGCTGGTCACCGGCAGCGACGTGGAGGACGAGCACCGGCGCACCCACTTCCACAACACCCTGTACCGGCTGCTGGAGCTGGGCGCGCTGCCCGTCATCAACGAAAACGACACCATCGCCACCGACGAGATCGTCATTGGCGACAACGACACCCTCTCGGCCATCGTGGCCGCCACGGTGCAGGCCGACCTGCTCGTCCTGCTGTCGGACATCGAGGGCCTCTACACCGCCGACCCCCACGGCGATCCCGACGCCCGGCTGATCCCCGTGGTGGAGAAAATAACCCCTCAGATCGAAGCGCTGGCCGGGGGCCACGGCACGTCCCTGGGCACCGGCGGCATGGTCACCAAGCTGCGAGCGGCCCGCATCGCCGGGGAGGCCGGCATCGACATGGTCATCGCCAACGGCGCAAGGCCGAAGCTGATCTATGATATTTTAGAGGGGAAGCCCGTCGGAACGCGGTTTGCCGGCAGGAAGGCAAACTAAATTGACAATTCAAGCTTTATTGTTTATGTAATCGGTTGACCGCATCGATTTGAAAAACGGAGGTTCCGCCATGACCACACACGACATCCTGAAATCGGCCCGCGCCGCATGGCCCGCGCTGCAAACCGCAGACACCGATAAAAAGAACGCTGCGCTGAACGCCATGGCCGACGCGCTGCTGGACAACACCGCCGACATACTCGAGGCCAACCGCAAGGACATGGCCAACGCCAAGGGCCGCATCAGCGACGTCATGCTGGACCGCCTGAAGCTGGACGATGGGCGCATCGCGGCCATGGCCCAGGGCATCCGCGAGGTGGCGGCGCTCCCCGACCCGGTCGGCGCGGTGATTTCACGGGTCGAGCGCCCCAACGGCCTGGTGATCGAGCGCACCCGCGTGCCCATGGGCGTCATCGCCATCATCTACGAGAGCCGGCCCAACGTCACCAGCGACGCGGCGGCCCTGGCCCTGAAGGCCGGCAGCGCCTGCGCGCTGCGGGGCGGCAAGGAGGCCTTCAACTCCGCAAGCGCCATCGTCCGGGCGCTCAGGCAGGGCCTCGAGGCCGTCGGCCTGCCCGCAGACCTGGTGCAGCTGGTGCAGGACACCACCCGCCAGAGCGCCAGCGACCTGATGACGGCGGTGGGACTGGTGGACCTGCTGATCCCCCGGGGCGGCGCGGGGCTGATCAGGGCCGTCACGGAAAACGCCAAGGTGCCCTGTATACAGACCGGCACCGGCATCTGCCACGTCTATGTGGACGCCGACGCCGACCAGGACATGGCACTGAACATCATCGACAACGCCAAGACCAGCCGTCCCTCGGTGTGCAACGCCGAAGAAGTGCTGCTGGTGCACCGGGCCATTGCCGCCGAATTCCTGCCGAAGCTGAAGGCGCGGCTGGTGGACGACCGCGCGAAAAAGGGCCTCGTGCCCGTGGAGCTGCGCCTCGATCCCGAAGCCGCCGCCATCATTCCGGGCACCCCCGCCGGGGACAGGGATTTCGACACCGAATTCCTGGACTACATCCTCGCCGTGGCCGTCGTGGACAGCCTCGAGGCGGCCATCGCCCACATCGCCGGCCACTCCACCGGCCACAGCGAGGCCGTCGTCTCCCGCAACCCGGCGGTGTTGGACGCCTTCGCCCGCGGCGTGGACAGCGCGGCGGTCTACCTGAACTGCTCCACCCGCTTCACCGATGGCGGCGAATTCGGCCTGGGCTGCGAGATGGGCATCTCCACCCAAAAGCTCCATGCCCGCGGCCCCATGGGGCTGGAGGAGCTGACCACCTACAAGTATGTGGTGCGGGGCGACGGACAGACGCGATAGAAAGCGCTGCAAAAAATGCCGGCTGTGCCGGTCAACCTCCCTTGCAGAGGGAGGTTTTTTATGTCGTAAATGACCGCATTTTGCAGGCGACGCCAACACGGCAAGCAGAAAATCCTTCCGCTCATCTTTGATCGGAAGGATTTTCTGCATTTGCGGCCTTTGTCAGCGGTCTGAACTCCCTCTCAGAGGGAGTTTTTTTATGTAACCCGCATCCCCAAAGACACCCGTCATGGCTTCAGGGCGTGCCTCCGCCGGTGCGCTCGCGGCGGTGCGTCACTGCCGGACGCCCAGGAACTGGCTCTCGTACAGCTTTTTATAGAAGCCGCCCTGCGCCAGCAGGCTTTCATGGGTGCCCTGCTCTATGATGCGCCCGTCCTTCATCACCAGTATCACGTCCGCCTCCCGTATGGTGGACAGCCGGTGCGCCACGATGAACGACGTGCGCCCCTTCATCATCCGGGCGAAGGCGGATTGTATCTTCAATTCGGTGCGGGTGTCGATGGACGATGTGGCCTCGTCCAGGATCAGCATCGGCGGCAGGCTGAGCCCGTCCTCCCCGGTCATCGCCACGCCCCCCGACAGCATCACCCGCGCGATGCACAACAACTGCTTCTGCCCCTGGGACAGCAGGCCGCCGTCCTCGCCGATTTCGGTGTCGTAGCCGTCGGGCAGGCGCTGGATGAAGGCGTGGGCGTGGGCGGCCTTCGCCGCCGCCTCGACCTGCGCCATGCGCGCGTCGGGCATGCCCATGGCGATGTTCTCCCGAATCGTGCCCGCCTTGAGCCAGGTGTCCTGCAGCACCATGCCGTAGGCCGCCCGCAGGCTGTGGCGGGGAATGTCCCGCGTGTCCCGCCCGTCCACCGCTATGCTGCCGGCGTTCGGCTCGTAAAAGCGCATCAACAGGTTGATGAGCGTGGTCTTGCCGCAGCCCGTGGGCCCCACGATGGCCACCCGCTGGCCGGGCTGTACCGAAAGGTTGAAATCCCGAATCAGCGGGCGCTCGGGGACATAGGAAAAGTCCACGCCCCGCCATTCGACCCCGCCCCGCACGTTCACAAGGGGCGCCGCGCCCTTCGCGTCGGGAATCTCGGTGGGGGCCTCGATCAGCTCGAACAGCCGCGCGGCGCAGGCCACGGCGTTCTGCAGCTCCGTGATGACGCCGGATATTTCGTTGAAGGGCTTGGTGTACTGGTTGGCATAGCTGAGAAACGCCGTCAGTGTGCCCACGGTCATGGCGCTGCCCGGCGTCAGGGCCGACAGCGCTCCCGCCAGCGCCACCAGCGCGTACACCACCGAATTCACGAAGCGGGTGCAGGGGTTGGTGAGGGAGGAAAAGAACGTGGCCTTCATCGAGCAGTCCTTGAGCCGCTCGTTGATCTCGTCGAAGCGCGCCGTCTCCGCCGCCTCCCGCCCGTAGGCCTGCACCACCTTCAAATTGCCGATGCGCTCGTCGATGAAGGCGGTCTGCTCGCCCCGGGTCTGGGATTGCAGTTGGAACATGGCGTAGGTGCGCCGGGCGATGAAACGCGCCACGAACAGCGACAGCGGCGTCACCGCCACCACCACCAGGGCGATCATCGCGTTCTGCGAAAACATGAAGGCCAGCGTGATCAGTATCGTCAGCACCCCGGAAAACAGCTGGGTGAAGCCCATCAGCAGGCCGTCGGCGAACTGGTCCGCGTCGGCGATGACCCGGCTGACGATCTCGCCGTGGGGATGGGCGTCGATATAGCTCAGGGGCATGCGGTTGATCCTCGCCAGCGCCTCCTCCCGCAGATCCCGCACCACATCAAAGGTGATGCGGTTGTTGATCGCGTTCATCACCCACTGGCCCAGCGCCGTCAGCGCCACGCACAGGCCGATGCGCCACAGCAGCGGCCATATAACGTCGAAGCGCACTGCGCCAGCGCCGATGATGCCGTCGATGGCCTGGCCCACCAGTATGGGCACCGTCAGCGTCAGCCCCACCGTGGCCGCCGAGAGCAACAGCGACAGCAGCACCAGCCAGCGATAGCGGCCGATGTGCCCCAGCACCTTTTTGATCGTCGCCGACTGGACGGACCCAAGGTTCGCGCGCTTCATACCGCCGCCTCCTTTCCGAACTGGGATTCATAGATCTCCCGGTAGATGGGGCAGCTTTGCAGCAGGTCGGGGTGCTGGCCCCTGCCGACCACGCGGCCGTCGTCCAGCACCAGTATCAGGTCGGCGCTCATGATGGAGGCGGCGCGCTGCGATATGATGAACACCGTGGGGTGGTAGTCGAGGCCCAATATGGCCAGCCGCAGCCTGGCGTCCGTCGCCATGTCCAGCGCCGATGCGCTGTCGTCCAGTATCAGGATCTCCGGCCTGCGCGCCAGCACCCGGGCAACGGCCAGGCGCTGCTTCTGCCCGCCGGACAGGTTGTCGCCGTTCTGCTCGATGGGCGCGTCCAGGCCGCCCTTGACCGCCAGCACGTCTGCGGCCTGGGCCACCCGCGCGGCCTCCAGCAGGTCTTCGTCGGTGGCGTCGGCCCGGCCCCACAGCAGGTTGTCCCGTATGGTGCCCTTGAACAGCGATGCCTTCTGCATCGCCACGCCGACCCTGGCGCGCAGCGCCGCCTGGGGCCAGTCCTTCACATTCACGCCGTCGACCAGCACCTCGCCGGCAGTGGCGTCGTAGAAGCGGGGAATCAGCCCGGCCACGGAGCTCTTGCCCGCGCCGGTGCCGCCGATGATGCCCACGATCTGGCCCCGGTTCACGCTGAAATCCACGTCCTCCAGCGCGGGGCTGCCCGCGCCGGGATAGGTCAGCGATACGTGCCGGAACTGAACCGCCGGGGCGTCGGGCGCCAACGGCTGCGCCAGCGAAGCGGGACTTTGCATTGAAGGCTCCAGCGCCAGCGCGTCCGCGATGCGCTTCCAGCTGGCCCAGGCCTTGTTGATGGTGATGGTCAGCGACGCGAACTTGATCAGCTCCACCAGTATCTGGCTCATGTAATTGTACAGCGCCACCACCGCGCCGGTGGTCAGCGCCCCGTCGTTCACCCGAATGGCGCCCTGCCGCACCAGCATTATGACCGCCGCGTTGATCAGCACGTAGGTCGTGGGGTTCAGCAGCGCGGAGACGTGCCCCGCCCGCCGCTGCCGGGCGGTCAGCAGCCGGTTCTTCGCCCGGAAGGCCTGGTACTGGGCCTCCTCCCGGCGGAAGGCGCGAATCACCCGCACGCCGGTCAGGTTTTCCCGGGTGGCCGCCAGCACCGCCTCCAGCTGCCGCTGAACGCCCTGCATCATCGGGATATTCGTCCTCATGATGACGGCGACCACCGCGCCCAGCGCCGCGATGACCGCCATGAAGATGAGCGCGCAGCGCGCGTCGATGGTAAAGGCCATCGCCATCGCCCCCAGCACCACAAAGGGGGAGCGCAACAGCAGCCGAAGGGCCATATTCACGCCGGTCTGGGCCTGATTCACGTCGCTGGTCATGCGGGTGATCATCGCCGGAACGCCTATCCGATCCACGTCGGGGAACGACAGCGCCGCCAGCCGCTGGAAAAGCGCGTGGCGCACGTCGGCGGCGAAGCCCGTGGCCGCGCTGGCCGCGAAGTACTGGGCCGTCACCGCCGCCGCGAGCCCCACCAGCCCCAGCGCGATCAGCACCCCGGCCATGCGCCAGACGTGCCCGGCGTCGCCCGCGACGATGCCCGCGTCGATGATCGACGCCACCACCAGCGGCACCAACAGATCGAACATCGCCTCCAGCATCTTGAAAAGCGGCGCACACACACATTGCAGGCGATATTTTTTCAGATATTTCAGCATGACTTGCTCCTTTGGGTCGCGATGGGTTTATTATAGCCCATCCGCAACCCACTTGCAAGCCGGAGTCCGCGAATAACAGGGCGGCTTCATCCCATGGCAGGCATTGATGGCATAGGGTTGCGGGCAAATGCACAAAAATTCAAATTTCATGTTGATATAACGTTAGTTTTTTGATATACTTATAATCAGGTATTATCCGGTTCTGTGAGGTATTGCTATGCCCGATAACATCTCCCCCATTTCCGAAGAATACAAGGCATCCATAACCCGTGAACAGTTCATGTTCCATGAGATGCGCACCACTGCAAAGCTGCTTGTGGAAGGCCTGTCCGATGACGAGGTCGTCCAACGCATCGTCGCCGAAAGGCTCTTACAGGCCCCCACGGAACGGCTGGTCAGGGGACAGGCTCTGGCGTGCCTGAAGCGACTGCATGGATTGAACGATGACGACATGGTGCGTGCAATCGCCACGCAGCCACCCGACGTTTCCAGGCAGATATGCCTCTACGCGTTTATGAAATACAACCGCCTCGTATGGGACTTTATGATAACCGTCATCGGCGAGAAATATCGCAACCTCGACCTCAGCTTCGGAAAGATGGATGTGAACGCCTTTTTCCTCCGTCTCCAGGGACAGATTGACTCCGTCGCCGCATGGAGCGATTCAACCGTCGCCAAGGCGAAACAGGTGCTTGTGCACACCCTGGTTGAAAATGGATATCTGGATGGGCTGCGGGCCGATCACCTGAACCTGGTCTGGCTCGACAGCTGTCTGGAGAAATCAATCCGCGACCACAGAGACGACCGCGCGCTGGCGGCGTTTAATCGCTTTGATTGACATGTCGTCGCATGCCTGCGATTCCTGTATTGCATTCACTGTTGTGAACCGACCTGACACACGACGCCCGTTCAGAACATCTGCCAACCTGATTGAAGGAGCATGACAACATGAAACAATACCTTGTCGATCTGAAGGAGGATATTCCCGTATCCACGCAAATGCGCGAAATATGCTCTGATTATTCCGGCGGCCGGTACAGGAGCCTTCTCATACATATTTTCAGCGGCATCTCGGATGAGGCATATCTCCTCCGGCTCGCCAGGGAATTGCAGGAATGCTGCGGAACAGACCTGATCGTGGGCACCATGTCGGCCGGAGAATCAAGGACGGCAAGGTCATGCCGCAGGGCGTATTGATCAGCGCCATGCTGTTTGAAACGAGTACGGTTCAGATTTTACGGTATGACGCCGTCAAGGGACATGAGGTGGAGACGGGCGTCGAACTTTGTCAAAAGCTGGACGGCATGCCTGACATCAAGGGCGTCGAGCTGCTGTTCCCGGGCACAAAGATGGATACCCAGCAGATGTTTGCAGAGATAAGCAGGTGCAACCCGAGCATACAGGTTTTCGGCGGGTATCCGGGCGGTCACAAGCCCAATTCCCCGGAGCATTTCATATTCGACGTCCACGACGTCATGTACAATTCTTTGCTGGCCGTCACCTATTCGGGCATTGACCTGCATTTCAACATGAACAAGACGCTCGGCTGGGTTCCCCTCGGCATGCCCTTCAAAATCACAAGGGCCGAAGGGAAACACCTGATCGAGCTGAACGGGAGGCCAGCCGCCGAGGTGTATGAGAAATTCCTGCAAATCGACCGGAAGCTGTATAACAACGCCGAAGAAGCCCTTGAATTTCCCCTTCTGGCGCACCTGGACGGCGATCACTATCTGAGGAGTGTCGACCACATCGAAGAAGACGGCTCCATCTGGATGCACGGCTTCACAAACGAGGACATGGACGTCCACCTGACCTATGGCGACCCCACGCGCATTGTCGCGATGATCAATCAGCGCCTGGAAGAAATAAGCCGGTTCAGGCCGCAGGCCATATTGTTGTATTCGTGTATTGTGCGCAAATTCTTCTGGGAAAGCTTCACAGATATGGAAATGGAGCCGTTCGCCCGGATCGCCAGTACAGCGGGCTTTCATACCTGGGGCGAGGTTTTGAGGAACACGCAGAACGGCTATATCGGCGAAAACAACATCACCCTGCTTTCCATAGGCATCCGGGAAGGCGAAGTCCCCGCAGATAAACTGCCCCCCATCCGCGTCGACGATACCGTGCTGCAGGGACAGGCATCCGTCCTGCGAAGGATGTCACGGTTGGTCTACACGACCATGGAAGAGCTTCAGCGCGCCCACAACAAGCTGACTTACCTGGCGGAACACGATGCGCTGACCGGGTTGTATAACCGTGGAACGATTGAAAAACTGATCGACGCGGCGCTGGACAGGGGCCTTACGTCGCTTGTGATGGTCGATCTGGACCATTTCAAGCGCGTCAACGACACCCATGGACACGACGTCGGCGACACGACGCTGAAGGAGATCTCAGAAATCCTGACCACCTCCATACGGGCTTATCCCGGGGCTCATGTCGGACGTTGGGGCGGTGAGGAATTCTTCGTCATGCTGCCCGGCATTGATGAAAACAAAGCGATGGTTTATGCCCACCATCTCTGCCACGTGGTTGACTATCACATCTTTCCGACTATCGGCCATCTGACCATCAGCCAGGGCGTCATAACCGTGCGCAACTGTCCGGACCACAAGACCGCCTACAAAAACGTTGACGACGCCCTCTACGCAGCCAAGGACAGCGGAAGGAACATGGTCATTCAGGCGAGGTCCCTTTGAGCGCGGCGTCCCAAACCCGACCCCGGCCATGAGTGGCGTCCGACGCCGCTGAAACGGCGGAAGCCAATAAAAAACACAGGAAGGACACCACCTGCCATGAACACAAACCCTGTCGACGCGCTGGTACCGCTAGTCTTTGAGCAAATGAGGCAAGCCCTCACGGATCTTCTGTCAGTCCCCCGCCCCGGCCTCAATCCCGTTCGCCTGCTCGTCATCGGCGGCAGCTCCAGCGAAATAGCCGGCGGCACCATCGGTCAAAACTCCACCTGCGAGCTCGGCGAAGCCGTGGCCAATGCGGCGCTTGAAGTCGCCCACGAAAACGGCGTCTCCCTCGCCTTCCAATGCTGCGAGCACTTAAACCGCGCCCTCGTCATGGAAAGAGCCGTTGCCGAGCGATACGGCTATGAGATCGTTCGCGTCGTTCCGCAGCCAAAGGCGGGCGGCGCGTTGGCCACGGCGGCGTGGAAGCGCTTCATCGATCCCGTCGCTGTGCTGTCCATCCGGGCCGATGCCGGCCTGGACATCGGACAGGTGATGGTCGGTATGCATCTGCGCCGCGTCGCCATTCCTGTCCGGCTGAGCGTCTCGACAATAGGCAGGGCGACCATCACCGCCGCCCGCACCCGCCCGCTGCTGGTTGGCGGTGAAAGGGCGATATACGCGTGACGCCTCTGCGAGGGCGCCGGCGTTCTACTCTGCCCGTAAACAAAAACAGCCTCAGCGCGAGGCGGGCATGCCGGTCACCGCATACCTGAACGCTGAGGACTGTGAGGAAATCGCGCCGCCTGCGCTTCTATGATCGCCGGGCGATGCTGAACGGGGCTGTGGCTTGGGATGCCGTCATCACTTGAGCATGTACATGGTGTCTATGAACCCACCGGTTGCCGTGTTCTCGATCTTCGCTGTGATCAAATATACGCTTCCCTTCTTCATCGCGGGAACAGACATCCTGTAAGTCTTCACGCCGGTTTCCGCTCGATGACGATGGTTCCGTCGAGGCTGATAAACCCGATCTTCCGAATTCGCCAGCCGTCCGCCGCGGTGAGTACGACCTGTCCCGCCTTTGCGTTAGAAGCCAGGGTTCAGACTGCGGAGCCTGAAGTCCTGAACAGTGATTTCAGATTTTTGCCGCTGATGCCCGTGACCACGAGCTTCTTGACCGGATTGACATACTGGGCCACCTTCAGCTTCGTCCTGTAGGTCTCGCCATCGACGTTGACGGAAACCGTGGATCTGCCCGGCTTATACAATCCTACAAACAGAGTTGCACTGCTATGCTCAACGTTCTCGCCCTCATATTGCACTGTATGTTCATTCAAGACCGTCAGGTGGTCAATTTTGAGCACCGACGGTTTGCTGCTCTTGGGCGCGGTGATCTTTGAATCCGCATTGATCCCGCTGATGGCAATTTCCCTGGTTGTCGAGAGGCCCTTGCCGTCCCTGCTGTTCAGGTACATCGTCTTTGACTACGGAATGAGCTCGATTTCCGCAAGCGCCGAGGCGCAGAGCATGGATATGGCCAAAGACACGCACAACAGCCTTCTTATGGTCTTCATGTTTTTTTCATCCCTGTGTAGATGATTTATGTCTCGCCAGTCGATAGAGCTGGCGTCCATCAAGCACCCCGTTCCTGCAGGCGAAGGCATAGTCTCCTTCGCGGCAATCCACATTCACGAAAATGCGGCCGCCGTTGCTGAAGGAATGCTCCGAAATGGACGCCCCCGGGGCCTGGTCTTGAACACCAACTTGCCCCGTCCCCTGGTCCTGACGGTCCGTTAGCCGAAATCATCCGAATCGTTCCTGTCAACGGCAAAGGCGGTGGTGGAAAGGCGCAACACGACCGCCCCGCAGCGCGGTGAACGCCTTCATGGCATGACGCCACTATGATTGGTCGTTTGGCCGAATCAGGCCTGGCCCGGTTTGGCTTTGCGCGTTTTATTTCGATTTCGTGTTGGACACGAAGATCTCCGGCGCGGGCCAGTCGCCGTAGTGGGTGGCGACGAAATAATCTGTAGAATCGCTTACACCGACTTTGAGCGTCGCGCCGAGTTGTTCAACCGTTTGAAGGTTATACTTGCCATTGTAATATTCGATCAGCTTGGCATCGTAAGCATTGGCATCCTTCCAGTCCGCTGGAGCACCGACGAATACATCATACAACTGAGCCGTTTCATCCAGCAATTTCAACGCATCCTTCGTTGTGTTGTTTGCCGCAGGAGAAAGAGATATATAAACGCCGTTGACTTCATCTTCCACCTCATTGATGATATCATAGTAATAACAGGCAGTTACTTTGACCGCTGTTGCCTCGGCACCGGCAAATGCGCCTACTTTGGTCGTATTCGGTTCTCCCGCCTTTGCGTCTCTTTCTGAATATGTTGGCACAAATACAAGCCCTGTCGCATAACAATTATTCATTGGGGAAGTTGTAGTCGTAGTGCCTACAAATCCTCCGGCTGTATCACCCTTGACAGAGCATGTAGAATAGGAATACTCTATCGGTGTTCGAGTCACATTCCCTATCAATCCACCCGCATTGCCTTTGCCGGTTACATTATAGTTCACATTGTCGTATCCCTCTGTGCCAGAAGCAGTGGTTATCGTATGTCCGCCGGAATAGCAGGCTGAGACCTTGCAGCTGGTGGAAGTTGTTCCATCTGCCTTGCCGATCAATCCCCCTGCGTCGCCATTTTCGCTTGTGACTATAAGCGACGCGGCACTCTTTGAAATGATACAATCAGTAATAGAACCGATCAAGCCGCCTGCGTTGCCAATACCCGCATTAATCTTAACATCTGTAGCGTCCTTTTCATAGGCTACAACATTTGTCACGTCGACATATTTCAGCGTTCCCGCCAGCGCACCGGCATTACCTGAACCGGTGCCGCTATTCTTGATGTCAAAATCAATCAAAGCAAGGTTGGAAATATTGGCGTGTGTTGAGGTAGTACCTGTTATTGACCCAAACAGGCCCACGTTTCCGGCATAATCCACTTTGATATCGGAAACGCTATGATTCTTTCCGTCGTAGGACAACACATAGCTTGGGGTACATTCATCCGGGCTGACAGGCAGGAAACAGCCTTTAGATGTAATAGCTGCATCAGCTTCACCAGTAGCCGGATTGTGTCCATAGATTAGGGTGTTCACTGCGTTTGTGTTCTCTTTGAATGTACTCCAACTGATGTCCGAGGTTTGAACCGCGTTATCGAGAGTATACGTTATTTGATTGCTACCCGTTCCCTCGTCCCGTGATACTGTTACATTGGAGACACGCTTGTCAAGGTTTTCAAGGTGGCGTATGTTGTTGACGTAAGCGGTAACACTTGCTTTATTGCTGTCTGGAGCTCCCTCTTCAACCTTCTCATACAAACTATTGACGGTAATTTCCGCACTCTTGGCGATGTTGGAAATCTGGGTATTGTCAAAAGCGATAGCTTGTATAATGACATCTTCTCCCGGGTCAAATTCAGCATTACCGCCTTTCTTGCTACCCACCAAATCAGCGAAATGCATGTCACCAGTCGTAATATCGTCAAGTATGATCTCATAATCACATGTGATACCATTAATGGGACTTGCAGGACTATTGCTGGCCCTATCATCCAATGTTATTTTACTATCTGATTTTAAGGTAAACACCTTCTGAACTCCGCTTCTTACCCCGGTCACTATAACCTGCAGCGAGCTTTTCGTCGGATTTGCTTCACCATTTTTCCCCTTGCCCTGCTGAATGCCAACGCGCAGCTTATCCGCGTTTTCAACGACGATCAAGGGAGCATATATCTCCGCCTTGCTCAACGTCTTTGCTGTTTCGCCACCATACCACCCGAGCACTTTACTCTTAAAGTTCTTGCGCTCGTTTTCCTTATGCTCTCTATAACCATTAAGCATCTTTTTCAAATCATCCACATCAGTCCCGCTTAAATCATAACCGAAGCGGTCATCCGTAGAGCAATAGAATACATCCATGACCGTTCCGGATTCGGGATGGTAACGGATGATATAACTGCCACCAGCACGAACAGTTTCATCTATCGCGCCGAAGGGCAGCATGAGATCAAGGAGGTTCGCAGGCGCACCGGAAGAAAACTTGTCGCCTCTGTTGACGGCAAAGTAATAGGTGCCGTCTGCTTTGCTTTCAACTGTGCCATAGATATCTGCGCCCGATAAACCCAAATAACCCTGGCTTTGAGCCATGGTCAGGTGATTTTGCGCGGCGACAAATATTTCACGGGCAACCGAATCCCGTTCAAGCCTTTCCAATGATCGCTCATGTTGATTCACGGCAATAAATGCCACCGCCGCAAGCACGCCGATGATGGCCACCACAATCAGCATTTCGGCCATGGTAAAGCCGCGTTTTCTGTTTATTCTTTTCATCATGCTCACCGTCCTATACTTCTAACCAGCTATGGGCACAACTCGGATATTCAGGCTGTCCAGCTTGACCAAAGTAGATTTATCCCCGTTCTCATGTTTTACTTCAATATCTGAGATGGTTATGACATCATTATTTATATCCGCGTTATCATAGGTGACGATCAGATTTTTGTTGGCTGCAGCATAACTCACCAGATTATGCGGAGTGCGTGTCTCCGTCTTGCCCGATTCAGGGATTGGATTCCCATCTTCCTTTTTCACGTAATCCAATAGTTGTATGCCTTTTGTTGCATCCACGCTCAATTTGGAATACGCTCCGATGCTGGATTTGAAGTATCTAATCTCCTTCTTATCCGGGCCAATAACAACCACATCCTGTGCCGTTCCCAGCTCGTTTCTGAGGGCCGTCACCGCTGTAGAGAGAAGCACCTGGGCGTTGGCGCCAATGATGACATTATTATACACATTCCGCACCACCGGGATGCCGTTTGCCACAATGGTGGAGACCAACAACAGAATCAGCACTGCCAGCAAGGTTTCCGCCAGTGTAAAGCCTGATTTGCTTTTTAGCTTCTTCTTGTTCGACATGTCGTCATGCCTCCGGATTTCGCATTATAACATTACATATTAAGTCGACGGTGTCGGCGTCGGCTTTGCATAAACAATCACCGACACACCACTGAGCTGCGCGTTCTTCCAGTATGCTTGGGGAGCTATCGTCGGGGCTATCGTCTCGGCAGGAAGCAAATTGGAAACGCTGACATTTAGCGTACCGGTGCCAAAACCGGAGGCTGCTGTTCCGTTGACGGTTGGGGCGGAAGTCGCGCGGGCGACCACGGCGTTGTTTACCTGATAGTAAGCATCTATGTGCGCTTTACTGCTTGTCACAACGCGCATGGCTGCCGAAACCGCGCCGGCCAGCATCACCAGTGCCAAGGCGGAGATCAACAGCGCAACCAGTGTCTCCCCTATTGTTTCACCTGCTTGAGAGGATATTTTTTTTAGGGTTCTGTTCGTCATGGCGTTCCGCCTCCTCCTGGTGCTGCAGTCGCTGTTGCGACAGCAACAACCGTCTGCAGATCAATCATCTTCCAGCGAATGGTAGATACCTTTGTTTTTTCCACCGTTTTTTTACGGGTATACTTACCCTCAATGATCTTTCCATCTTTGCCAACCGTCGGCAACGGCGCGGTATAGGTGGTGCGCTCATTTTCATTCTGCGTGATATTCGCCTTGAAAATCAATCTGAGCGTATAGGCACCCTTGGATTTATCGTTATTGGTAACATCCAGAGTCAGCGTTTTGTTCGCCGTATCAAGCATCGGCGTTATATTGACCGCCATTGCAGCTTTGGTACCATCGTCAATGCCTTCATTCGTTATCGTCAGTTGACACGTTGTTGGCAGATTTTCTGTAGTCGCGTCGCACAGCTTTAATGCAGCAAGCCCGACAAGGGAAGCATCGTTGGTCGTATCCACCGTTGTTCCATTCACCGTTAATTCCGGGGACAAATCGCTTTCGCTTGTATTATAAACGGGAACCGGATTATCATCATCATCTAAAACAGTATTACCGTCAACATCTTCCTCATATTCATAAACCGGGTTCCCATCATCATCTGTCACAGGATTTCCGTTTTCCATTTTCTGTTTCTTTGTGAGATTACCATCCTGATCTACCGTGGAAACGGTCTTGGTACCGGTAGTTACGACAGCCGTCTGACTCTCCAGCACATCCCGCAGCAGCTCGGCGGCGGAATTGACGGCGTAATAGCGCTGATCCATTTCCGCCATCTTGCTTGCGCGACCACCAACAGCCGTCGCTGCAACAACTACTACACCGCTGATTATTGCGCACACCAGGAACAGCAGTAACGCGAAGGTGATGGACGCGCCCCTCTGGGATTTTATTTTGTTTTTCAGGGCGTTCATCGCGCCATCACCTCCGGTTGTGTTGTGAGTTGGTTGTCATGGGTCAGGGCTTGGTCAGGGTTTGGCAGTCTCCCGGCTTATTTTGTTATCGAACGATTTATCTGCTTTGAGATAGCCGGTTCCATTTTCATTAACCGTCAAAATGAACCAGTTGTCGTTTGTTGTCTCAAGCGCCTTGTAGCCGCTGGGAACAGTAGTTTCGTGCAGATAGTAGGTTCCGAAGGGCAGCTTGCCGATCCAGAACGCGCCCGCCGCGCCGGAAGTCTTGTCCTTCAGCGTTTCCGTGGTCTCAGTGCCATCGGTTTGCTTGGTCTTGACCTCTACCACCGTCTGCTTATCCGCGTAATAGACGGTGAACTTCGCATCCGTCAGCGGCTTGTAATCTGCGCCGTCCACCTTCCGCAGGATGACCTTGCGGTTCAGCGGGGATGCGTTCAGCGCCGTGTACACGGGCAAGGAAGCATCGGTGGGCTCCACGGTTACCGCAGGCAAGGTATACTTCCCATCATCGTCTGCAATAAAGCTGGTCGTGGGCGCTTCCTTCGTAGTTTCAGGCCACGTCACTTTACCATTGGAAACGGTGCATGTCGTCCAATTGCCGTCCTCGTCGGCCACATGGATGTTATACCATCCCTTGCCATCCACGACAACCCTGTACTTGTCCTCAACTGGCTGCCAGGTCGGAATCTTCGTCGGATCCTCACCATCCGCCGCTGCCCTGATCGTCGGTTTGCCGGTCTCCACCATAAAGTAGATTCCCGGCGGGATCTTCTCGAACACGACCAGGCCGTCGCCGTAGACCTCGCGGTCTTCCGCCTTATCCGTCGGCGGAGTTGTGGTTTTATCCTGCACTTTTACCTTGATCTTCACGGCGTCCTTAGCTTCTTCTATGTCCTTTGAGGTCGCGGTAACATCGATGCCGGAAGCCTTATAGGGCACGGGGTCGGTGCCACTCATTTCGGCAAAGTCCGTTCCATCGGCATTCGCCTTGTACAGCGTGAAGGTCGCACCAATCAGCTTGTTTCCGTCGCCATTGATCTTGCGGAATACCACGTTAAAGCCGTTGATGGCGGGGCCCCAGTAGAGATAATTTGCTACATCACCTTCGGTACCCGTCAGATAGGTATCATAAGGATAGGTTTCTTCTTTCTTGGTCGTGTCGTCGTCCAGGGCGTTACGGAAGGCCTTGAGGGTCTGCTTCAGCTTTTCCTCTTGCAGCTCCGCCTTCTTCTTTTCGTCGCTGCCGCAAGCCTCCAATTCTGCTGTGGTCAGAGGCATGTTGCTGACCAGATTATCCCCATCCATCGTAACGAGACCGTCGGCAAACACCGCGAACTGCTCCGCATCCTTGTAATGGCCAGAGGAGGTGTCCGGTTCAGCCCAGACCCAAATGAACCCAGGAATCGGATTCCCATTTCCATCAGTCGGTCCTTCAATCGCGCCAGTCACCGTAATGGATGTAGCGGCCGGATTTCCGGAGAGTTTGGCAACAAAGATGTCCTGCCGCGCCTTGCCGTCCGCATAGGCGTCCTCCGTGCCGTTTTTCTTGCTCGCATAGCCGCTGTAATCGGTGCCGTAATTGTCCATGAAAACCAGCTTGCCCTCGAGCTTCATCCCGGCGTTATTATCCAGGTAGATGCCGCCGCCCTGCTTGGCCGTGCAGTTCTCAATCGTGCCGCCAGTGATGGTCAGGGTATGATTACTGTTGGCAATGTGAATCGCACCGCCGAGCGTATCCGAATGACAGTTGCGAATGATGCCGCCCGAAATCACGGTTTCGCTGGAACCGGTTCCGCATGTATCGATCGCTCCGCCGGACTTGTTGGTGCTGCAATTCTCGATCAGGCCGCCTTCTATGTAGAGATGTGTGCCACTGCTACCATAGCCGTGGCAGATCGCGCCACCGCCCCAGGTATTAGTCGTACTCGCCTTCGAATTCCTGAGCGTCGTACCTTCTTGAATCCTCAGGGTCGACTTTTCGAACAGGTTCACGAACGGTCCGTCGATCGGCACAACGATGCCTGCATCCGCACCGCCATCCATGGTAATGTTCGTCAACGTCACATTACTCGTACCCTTCAAACGCATGAAATAAGGGTTGTTCGCCTGGGAACTGGTCTCCACACTCCGGCCGCGGCTGATCTCGGCGCAGCACACGCCCGTCTCTGCATTTTCGGTTTGCTTTCCGACATACGAATACCCGTCAGATTCGTCCTTCGTCGCCGTGGTGAAGACGATCCTCTTGTCGCCCGTATCCAGATAAATCTGATTGCGGATGATGTAGTCGTCGAGCATCTTCACACAGTAATCCACGCCTTTGTACTCAGTACCGTCCGCATCTACCAGTCCCGGATTACCATTGTTCAGCACACTGAAGGCGCCACTTGCGTCCTTCGGGGCTGTATTATTATAGGTCGGCACGCAGAGCTTGGTGTAAACCGCCGGGACCAGATTCTCACCACTCCTGACGTAGAGCAATTGACCACCGCCATCGGTGATCTTGGCGACGGGTCGCTTCCACCAGAAGATCTTCAACGAATCTGTATCGTCCCAGTCCATGCGACCGATGAGCTCCGTTTCGTCATCCGACGCAATCCTTGCAGATGCAACCAGACTTTCCATAGAATCGCTGGCCATATTCCCCCGATCCGGCAGATAAGCCCTGGCGCCGGAGATGCCGAACTGCGTATAGGCTTCGCCGGGATTGCTGACCCAGAGCTTTCCGGTGAACGGGCACAGCAGCTCGATGTTTTCTTCGCCGTTGCGTGCCACCGTCGTCTCTGTGGAGGGAATATATTGCAGGCACAGATTGGAATTCCTGGGGCTATCCCCGGACGTCTTGTTATCGGAAATTGTAGTCGTTTCCTCTGTTGCTTCGGCTTTGCCCAGGGTGAGCTTGCCAGACACATAGAAGCCCGCACCCTTGGTAATATCCGTTCCGGACACAAGGTTCTCGGTTACCGTTACACCGCCCCGCAAGGTTATCTTATCGGCGTAGCCGCCGCCGCCGGATGCTGCGGTGTTGCCCTTGACCTCCGTGCCGTCGAGAACGGTATAGCCTTCCGCCGCTTTGGATTCACTGGCACTCTTGGTAAAGATACCGCCGCCGTTGCTCTGGGCGGTGTTGGCCTCGAGCTTGCCGCCGGTCATCGTCAGGGTGCCGGCGCCGCTTTGCACGCCGATGCCGCCGCCACAGCCCATATCATAGATGGTTGAGTTACCGGCCTGCGGCGCGGCGCGGTTCATGGCCTTGTTGTTGGAGATTTCCGTATTGTTGATTTCCACAATGCCCTGCTGGATCATGCCGACGCCGCCGCCGAAGCCCGCGGTGTTGTACTGCACCTTCGAGTCGGTCAAGACAAGTTTGCCCTTTCGACTCTGCGCGACATTACTTTTGTTGGAATAGACGAAGATACCGCCGCCTGATCTGTAGGCGTCGTTCGGGTTGTCCTGGGTACCGATAGTAGCGTTGGAAACCGTGACTAAAGTGGCCTCGTCGATGTAGATCGCGCCGCCGTTGCCGTTATGCTCCTCCGGCTTCCTGTTCGCTTCTGCTTCTATCGACGTGGCAAGCGTTTTGTTCCCGGCAAGGGTGGCATTGGAGATGTCCGCCTTGCGACCCGCGCCGATATAGATGCCACCGCCATGATTGCTGACGGTATTATTGGCGATTGTGCCGCCCGTGAGGGTCAGGGACGCATTCTCCTGTGCGGATTGCGGAGCCGCAGCGACCGGCTCGGCATAGATGCCGCCGCCCTTGAACGCCTGATTCCCGGTGATCTCGCTGTTGTTGGTCATGGTCATGCTTGCGCCAGACGCCACGTACACCGCGCCGCCATTGTCGCTCGTCACGGAATTGCGCAGCGTGGCTTTGTTGATGCTCAGTTTGCCGGAATCCACTTTGACGATACCGCCGTTGGTATTCGCGGTATACTTTTCCTTCGCGTCCTTCGCGCCGTCCAGGATGATCCCGGTGACGGTCAGGTCTGCGCCGGTGCCGGTACCGGTGCTGGTGATCAGCGAAGCGCCGTTATAGCCGCGGGACACGATGGCCCTGTCTTTATCCGTCGTGCGGCTGGTGACGAACAGGAATTCATCCCAGGCCGCCAGCGTGGATTCGCTCTGACTCGTTTCGGCCGTCGTAAAGGTCACTGATCGTACACTTTGCTTCTCAGCCGCCACTTTCATCGTATAATCCTGCAGCATCTTCAGCTGCACCGAGTTCTGGCTGAAGCTTGAAGCATCGTAATTGAACAGACTGTTTGCCGCCGCTTCAAAGCCATCCTTCACGCTGCCGTAGATGGCGGGAACAAGCACCGGCTGATTGTTGACGGTGACCTGCTTGTACAGAAGATTTCCAGCATCGTCCGTCAGCTTGCACACCGCATCCATCCAATAAATCGCGTTTTCACCGGTTTTCTGCACGCCATACAGCGCCAGGTTGAGGTCATTGACGAAGTATTTGGCGTTGTCGCGCTGATTGTCATTGTTGCCAAACGTTCCGAAGGGGGTATCTTCCATGCCGTGGGCTTTATAGATCGCCTTATTCGATCCGTCCACCACATACACGCCGATGATGCCGCCCGTCAGGCCGGTTTCGCCGGTATTGATCACATTGACGCTCCCCACGCTCAGCACCACGTTCTTCTGCACTTCGCCCGCCGTGACGCCGGGATTGTTGTAAACCACGGGCGCGCCGGAGAAGTACAGCTGCGCGTTCGCGCCAGCCACGTTGATCGCGCCGCCGTTGTCCCTCGTTGCGCGGTTGCCGGATATCGTGCCGCCGGACATGTGCATGTCGCTGTCGGTATTATTCGCCAGATACACCGCGGCGCCGAGGTTCGCCTTATTATTCCCCTTGATCTCGCCCTGAGACATGGCAAACGTACCGCGGTTGACATACACCGCGCCGCCATTGCTCGCCGCCGTGCAGCTTTCGATTTTCGCCGTTGACGCCTTCAGGTTTACCGTGCCGCCGTTGACATAGACCGCGCCGCCGTCGGTCGCTGTGAATTCCTTCACAGAACCGTTCAGATTCAGCGTACCGCCATTGACATAAGCCAATCCACCGTACCAGGAAGTGCTTCCGCTGACATTGTATGTCGTGTCGAAATCGTCCTTCTTATTGTCAAAATCGGTGTTCAGATTCACAACGCCGGCGTGGACACAGATCAAGCCGTTATCTGCCGCGTAGTTCAGTATCCGCGCGCCGCTCTCCATCACGACATTCACGGATCTGTCATCGGTTGCGCCATTCGCGTTCACATACAGTACCGCGCCGTTTTGAGCCTTGCAGCGGTCGATCACTGCGCCATTTTTCACGGTCAGCGTTCCCGGTCCGCTGTAGGCGATCGCGCCGCCGTTGCCGCCGTTGCCATTCTGTGCCTTGCTGTAGGAATTCTGCAGCAGCACTTTGTTCTCCAGGGTTACATTTCCGCTGGCGTCGATCAGCGCGCCATCGGCATGAACATCTCCGGACCAATCTCTGCCGCTGATCTTCGCGCCGCCGTCAACGGTAACGCTTTGGATGGTGAAATCGCTGCCCAGGGCCGTTTTGAACATGGACTGCGTGCATGCTCCGCGGCTTATCGTAACAATTCCATCGTTGCGATCGTACATTTTCCTGACGCTTGCCGGAAGGTTAAAGTCGTCCTTCGCCGCCATCATCAGTTTGATCTTGCCCCTGGCAGGCACTACCACCGATTCTTCCCACGCCAGATCGTAATTCAGGGTAAGCATCCTGACATGATACTCATTACCCGTATATGCTTCCCTGTCACTGGTGTAGAACGGTTTATTGCCGCTAAGCGCTTCAAAAGCCCCGTGTTTGCCAAGGTACTGATACAGGGCGGGCGCCGTCGCCTTGTTGTTGGTAAAGAGCAGATTCCCTTCGGCATCCGTGATCTCGCAGACGTAGCTCATCCAACGGATCCTGTGTTCCTTGTCTTTATCCTCGCTCCACCGGACACCGAAATAATACTTATATCCCTGGGTACCACCGCTTCGGTTGTTGATGAAACGGTTCAGGCAGTTGTCACCTTTGCCTTCGTTCGCAAAGGTGCCGAAGGGCAGCCCCGTGGTTCCGTGCAGATCCGTGAACAAATCGTCTTCACCGATCTGTTGGTTCGGCACATACACGCCGATATGGGATTCATCATTCAGGCCGACGTCTGTGGTGCGGATGATTTCATTGCTGTCCTCGCTCAGGCAGACGTCGCAGGTCGTCTGAAGCGGATAGTCCGGGCTGGGTTGCATGGTATTGCCCCACACCTGGATCGAGCCTTCGAAATGCAGCCTGACATTCTTTCCGCCAATGGCGATGCCGCCACCGCCCGCGACCTCCGTCGCGTGGTTGCCCGCAAGCTTGCCGCCCTTGATGGAGGCTTCGGTCGGCTTTGACTCTGTACCGTTGCCAACATACAAGCCGCCGCCGTACCTTGCGGTGTTTCCGCCGACAGGATTGTCGTTGTTATCCAGGCCGCCGACCTCACCGCTGTTCAGAGTGAACGAACCGGCGCCCAGGTAGATACCGCCGCCGTTGCCCGTGGCATTATTGGACTTGATGTTGCCGTCGTTGATGGTCAGCGTACCGCCGCCCTGATAGATGCCGGCGCCATTGCCTGCTTTGTTCGCACTGATCGAGGTACCCCGATTCGTGCTCATCGTGCCGTTGTTCAGGAAGATACCACCGCCATTGTTGACTGCAGTACAGTTTGTAACCGTGCCGCCGTTGGACGATTCCTCTTCGCCCAGGTTCAGGGCCGTCGATTCACCGTTCAGATAGATGCCGCCGCCGTCGTAGGCCGAGCAGCCGCTGATGGACGCCTGCTTAATCGTCAAACTGCCGCCGTTCTGATAGAGGCCGCCGCCACAGTTTTCAGCTGTCTGCGAATCACCGACACTGAATTCATCGGTGGCGCTGTCAACATTGATGGCAATCGCCTTGCAGTTCTTGATGGCCACGCCATTCTTGGTGATGGAGACCTGATTAGCGCTGTTGATATAGACGCCGCCGCCTGCTTTCGCCTGGCACTTGTTGACTTCGCCGTTACTGAACGCGAATGTACCGCCGCCCTGGTAGACGCCGCCGCCGAAGGCCTGCGAATTGCACTGGGTGATCGCTCCGCCTTTCAGATTGAAGGTGGCATTGGAAGCGCTCACACAAACACCGCCGCCGTTGCTGTAAGCATTACACCGGGTGATCGTGCCGCCATTCATATTAAAGGTACCGCCGCCCATGTACACGCCGCCGCCGCAGCCCTTATTGTCAATGTTGTTTTGCGTATTTGCGGTGCAGTCGGTGATTGTGCCGCCGTAGAAGTTGCATGTACCGCCGCCTTGATAGATGCCGCCTCCTATAGGCGCTGAACAGCGAGTTATGACACCACAGCCCCCGCTTGTGTTGCCGAGGTTCAGTATGCCTTTGGTCAAATATATGCCACCGCCGCCATATGTTGCCTCACAGTTATTGATCGTCTTGACAGAAGGCTTCGTCACGACAATGGTGACATTGTTTTCGCTCGTGCAACAGATCGCGCCGCCTCTGTACGCCCTGCAATTCTCAAATGTACAATCCGTGAGAGTCGTCTTATTTCCGGTGGTACGCAGCGCGCCGCCGTTTCCTACCTCTG
Organism: uncultured Eubacteriales bacterium; assembly: GCA_902778995.1. Taxonomy (GTDB): domain Bacteria; phylum Bacillota; class Clostridia; order Christensenellales; family Aristaeellaceae; genus UBA2862. Next base: position 15,846 of record CACYZW010000013.1, on the reverse strand, counting down.
CATCATTCGTCTTCTCTGTAGAGGTTCTGCAATTGGTGAAATGACATCTCGTGAGCTCGATCGTCGATCCATTCTTGTACACATTCATAGCACCAGCGTTTCTGGTTGATGTGCAGTCGATGAAGTCGCAATCAAACAGCTTCACTTTGCTTGCCTGAGTCTCCAAGCCACCCGCAGCCCTGATAACACTGTCTGTGCCAGCACTACAGTTCGTGAATTTTAAATCTTCCGCATAAAATTCTGTACTACCCTTATGATATACGCCACCTCCCTGATTATCCGAACTACAAGTATCAAAGGTGCAGCGATATAGCTTTAGTGTATTACCCATAGACCTGATTCCGCCCGCACCATATCCATCTTTTAGCACGCCGACAGTCGATTTACAATTGGCAAAGGAACAATCGGTAAAAATAGCGGTATTATTATAGGGTGCATGGTCCTTGCCGATATTGACCGTGCCGCCACCATATTCAGAGAAACAATATGAAAAATGGGTATGCTTGGCATCCAATTGTGACGTCTGTTCAGTATATATCGCGCCTCCCTGTTTTTCAGACTTGCATTGTGTGATCGTCACAGGGTTTTGCACAGTACCGGAAATGTCAAAATCAGCTCCACTGGCGGCATACACCGCGCCGCCCACTCCCAATATTGCGGGGATGGTTTCTGTTCCGGCTTTCGCTTTCACCGCCGTGTTTTGCATGGTGGTTCCTTCGCTGACAACCAGCGCGCCACTGGCAGCCACATTCACGATGCCGCCGTCAGCCGCAACCGCTTCCGAGCTGAGTAAGCCATCCTCAAATACCGCCCCACCGTCGAATACGATATTCTCGGTGGTGAGGTCGCCGCCGGCGGGAACGGAGAACATCGAAGTCGTGCTCACGCCACGCCGAATGACGCAACGGGTCGCCGCCGTCCCCTCATAGGGGCCGGGGAGCTCAGAATCCGTTGTTCTCGCCGTTGTCAGGATCACCGGCTTACCTGCGGGCGCGGCAATCTTTGTATCGTTCGTGTAGTCACCGCCGAGCTTGGAAAGCTTCAGGTCATAGTCGTCCACCAGCATCTTGATGTAGGCAGGCGTGGCTGGATCGCCATTCTTGTTCGTAAAGGTAACGTCCTTGCCGTAAGCCTCAAAGCCCTCCTCCAGCGACTTGAAGGCCTGGATTTTGTCGTTCACACGCAGCAGGTTGCCCGCCGCATCGGTGATCTTGCAGATGTAGGCCTCGCCGAAGTGCAGTTTCGTTTCCTGGGTGAGACCGCCATAGAGAAGGTGGTTGGAAGCATCGGCCCGGGACAGCGGAAGCGCCGGTTTCGCCGTGCTGGGGTAATTCCTGGTTCCGAGCGTATCCAGCTTGATCAGCTTCTCGTCAGAGGCCGCCGTGCCACCGCGTCTTTCAACGGAGATGAGCGTGACCTCCGGAATGACATTACTGAACTTACCGCTGATCCAATACTTCGCGCCGACTGCGCCGGGGATCATAAGGGTAACGGCGTTCTCGTTTTTCAGGGAAAGATCCTCTTTCGTGGCAATCCTGTAGGGCGCGGTGTCTTCGGGCTTAATATAGGCATGTGTAAAGGCCGAAAGGACCGCCGAATCTTCGGTAGGATCGCTGGGATCGCTGTATGTCGATGTACTGCCACCTGTATATCCCGGCAGCATCACCAGCATGTTATTGTTCGTCATGTCAAGGCCGGTATCGTTGCTGATGGTGATATACGCGGGCTCGGTGTAATAGAGGACGAGCTTATTGTCCTCGACAGCAGCAGAAGCATCTCCGCTCTTACCAAAGCGCCACAGGCCGCTATCCGAATCACTCTTAAGCGCTCCGAGATAGTCGCTAAACTCAGTCTCGTTCTCGGCATAGCCGCGCCAGAAGATCATGGTGTCTGTCGCAGGCGCGGACCAGCTGCTGCCGCCGAAGTTGCTGTAGATGTCCCGTTCGATATCCTCAACGGTAAAGCCCGTAGTCTGGAGATCGAGGGTAGCCGGGTCGTAGTTGAGCCGGCTCTTGCCGAGGGACGGAACATATTCGATGTCTGCCAGCACCAGATACTTGCTGGGATACATCGTATAGACACTGGTCGCCGGCTCGGGCATGGTCTCGTAATCCAGCAGGTTGCGCATATAGCGCACCTCGACCGTGATCGGCTTCACCCAGATGATCTCATCCGTGCCCCGCGCGGCGCCCTTCATGCCGTTGCGGTCGTTGATGAAGGCGTTCAGGTTCGCGTCTTTTGTATAGGTGCCGAAGCGATCCAACACGCCGCCGCGATCCGCGAAGACGGTATTTTCGACATACACGCCGATTTTCGCCTTCGAGGTCAGCCCCGCCGCGTTGATGACGCCCACGCTGTCATTGCTCAGGCAGACGTTGCGCTGGGCTTCGTTCCCTTTATTGTCATAGACCGTCGCATCGCCGGAGAAGGTCAGGCTTGCGCCAGCCCCGCCGATTTCGACCGCGCTGCCGGTGGTATGGTTGTTCCCTGTGATGGAGCCGCCGGTCATGACCATGGAGGCCCCGCCTTCCACGAACACCGCATTGCCGCCCTGTGAAGCGGTATTGCCGGTGATCTCGCTCTTGTTGGTCATGGTCATGCTTGCGCCAGACGCCACGTACACCGCGCCGCCCTTGCCGTTTGTCGCGGAATTTTGCAGCGTCGCGCCTTTGTTCAGGGTCAGGGAGCCGCCCTGTACATGAACCAAACCGCCGTCAGAGTTGCCGGTATAGGTGTCGCTGCCGCCGTCAAGGGTGATGTTCTCCAGCGTGAACGCGCAGTTATTCGTGAACAGGCTTTCGCCGTTATAGCCGCGGCTGATGACGCTGGTGAAATCCGCGTCCGTGGTGGTGCGGAGGATCAACACGTTCAGGGAACCGTTTGTCAACTCAACCGCATTTTCGAGGACATACCGATCGTCTATATCATATTTCGTAAAGGTATTGTTGCTGTTCAGCGTCTCGACAATCACATTGCCCTCGAGGGCTTTGGCCTTGTCAAACGCGCCCCGTTCGCTGGGATCATCCGTCCTCGCGCTGTAGTTTTCATTCTCCAGCCACTGGTGGTAGGTCCAGGTCGCGCCGCCATCATTGGAGACGCGGGCGATGCCGATGGTCAGCTTGCCGTTGACGTAGAACGCATTGTAGTTCTTCACGGCGTCATCCGCCCAGTCGGGCACGATGGCATAGGTGCCGGGAACCTCTCCCCCGGCCCGGGTGATCTTGATCGACAGGTTGTCGATGTAGCCACGGTCAGGATCATTGAGCTGGAGGGTATAGTTCTCCCCGCCCCAATGGGTCAGCGTGGCCGGGATTTCGTCGCCGGCGGGTACCACCAGCAGCACCGGATTGCCCTCATCATCGTAAACAGGATTGCCCTGTTCGTCCACAAGCTGCACATAGACCGGATTGCCCTGTTCATCGTAAACCGGATTGCCCTGTTCATCGGTTTCCTGGACGTATTTCCCAGGATAGACCTTCACGGCGAAATCCGGGTCCTTGACCGCGCCGAAGGCCTTGTAGGCGTCCTGGGCCTCTATGTAAAGCGGGCGGGCCTTGACTTCCAGCGTACCAAGTTCTTCGGACAGGGCATAATTATCCTGGTTGACTTCCCCCCAGGTGATTTCAAAGATATTCTGGCTGGTGCCCGGGTGGATCTGTCTGCCGGTAACTTCGATTTTGACCGTATCGTCCTGTGCCAGGGTATAGCTCTGGCCGTCCGGTTGAATGACAGTTCCGTTGACCTTCACCGTCATGACATCCTTGGTCAGCGGTGTGCCGTCGTAGTCCTTCGTCGCGCCCTCTGTCACGATATGCAGCGGCGCGCGTTCGATTTGCAGGCGGCATTCGCGGACGTAGAGGATGATGTTGTAATTATCCTTCGCTTCACCAGGCAGCGCACTAATCGCCGACATCGCCGCCGTCTGGAAGATGCCGGAAGGTTCGTAGTAGTCGCCCGCGTTGCGCTGGTTCAGGATTTGCAGGCCGGTCACTGTTGGCGTCTTGTCGTCCTTATGCTTTTTGAGCGCATTCGGGACTTCCTTATATTTTCCTTCCGTATCGCCGGCTTTAAGGTTGAAAACGAAATTCGACCAGAGCAGATCCAGATATGTCGTCTCAGCACCGGTGTCGGGATCTGTATACGTCTTATCCATGTAGGCTTCATTATTTATAATAATGTAGTCCGCGATGGTCTTGTTGCCATTGGTAAAGCCGGTCGCCTTATACTTACCGTCATAGACGTTCCCCGTCCAGCGGTCCGGCTCCACACTGATGATGATGTTGATCTTCGTCACGGTCAGCGCGCCGGGGAGGTAAGTAATTTCGTAGAACTGCTCGGCAGTCAGGCCATCTTTCAGCCCGGTTATCACCGCCGCACTGGGCACGGCTTCGCCAATGCCGACGTCGATCTGGCCCCGTTCATCGATGCTTCCATCCTTCTTTTTGCCGGTATTCGTGATGGTGATGCCGGTGAGTGTGTGCCCGTCCTTCAAGCCATCCGCAGTGACGTTTGAGGGGTCAGAACCCAGCGCCAGGGGATTGCCATCATAGGGTTGGTAGGCGCTGTGGGCGAGGATGATCAGGTCCTTCCTATAGTATGCCTTGATGATGATCTCCTCGGTATCGCTGACCGCCATAAAGCTGCGCTCATCGGTAGGCTCGCCGTTTTTCTCGACGCGATCCAGCGTATAGCCGTTGACCACCGTATCAAGGGTATAGGTCTCGCCCACTTGCAGGTAGTTATCATCGGCGTTTTGCAGATTGTCCCCTTCCATGTCCAGCCATTGGACATTGACATGGGCGCCCTGGGTGTAGTAGAAGGTCAGTACGTTCTGGCTCTCGTCGGTGCCCAGTGCCAACGTATCGGTGGTCTTGGTGGGACGGAAGTTCTCATAGCCCGCGACCGTAGGCTTCGCCGCCGTCTCCGTGACGCTGGTATAGTTGCCGTCAACCGTCTTGCTCTTCGGTTCTGCCACCTCTGTCTGCTGATCCGCCGGTTTATCCTTGTCGGCGTACAGGACATAGCGGACGGTGTACGTGATCCTCTCGGGCTTCTTTCCGTAGTAGAATGTGATAACATTATTCTCATAGTCGAGGATAATCGTCTTGCTGCCCGAGTCTGCCACCATCGTGGCGTCGGGGTCATCCGGGCTGAGGTTATAGCCCGTGACGTAAGGCGCGTATTCCGTAATCTCCTGTCCCACGACGAGGTTGCCCGTCACCGTCTTGTCGGGGAGGACGCTCTGCGTAGTTCCGTTTTTATAGTAATGCACGGTGTAGCTGACGTCCTTGGGCTTCCAGTGGGCATAAACGTCCGTGTTTGTGGTGATCTTCTTGCCCGCGGGGTCGAATATCGTGCCGCCCTCCGGCGCTGTATACCAGTCCAGGAAAGTGAAGTGCGCCGGAGCCGGGGTAGGATTGTTGAGCGCATCTATCTCCGCCTGAGACATGCCGTTAGTCGCCATATCGTCTTTTTCCACCGTTCTCTGTAAATAGGGCTCCGGAGTTGCGCCATCGTAGTTCAGGTGGAATTTGACGGTATAGCTGGGCGCATGCCACTTGGCATAGAGCACCAGGTTGGACGCGGGCATCTTGCCGAAGGTATAGGGCGTCGTCAAGCCCGAATCCGAGAACCAGCCGTCCCAGACATAGTCGGCATCAACTCCTGCAGTTTGCCGGTTTCCTTCAGCTTTATAAGTAGCGCCGGTGATCGTCGCGTCGAACTTGACGTTTTCGATTGTCTTCAGGAGCGTGGAACCATAATAATAGTCGATCTTGAATTTGTCGCGGTCATAGTAGAAATTCGTTATATTGCCGTTGTCCGTCCGTCTTACGTATGTATAACCGGGAATATCCTTAGGCGACAGTGAAGCCCCCGAAGAATAATTATACGTCTGACTATATTCTTCTGACTTTGTATAGTTATTATCATCGGCATTCTGCAGCCAGTAGTTTACTGTATAGGTGACAGTATTCGACAGCCAATATCCCTGATAAGTAACGGTTGTTCCACTATCAGGTAGCATATCTTCGACAAGTGTCAGTCGCTTTGTGACATATACACTGCCGCCGGTAGTCTTAACCCAGCCGCTGAAATTGACATCATAGTTCCGATTATTTCTCCTATAAGTACCGTTACCAGCACTCAGCCATTTGGATGCGATATCCTGCCCGATCTTGGCCGTAAAGAAGTAAGAATAGTTATTGTTGCCGTTTTTGCTCTCACCGTTCAACGGTGCCGTAACATTGTAATTCGTGTAATTGTAGGTAAAAGTACCAGGCCTGAAATAGAATGTATACTCCGTCAGTTTATAATACACAGTCAACACTGAAGAGCCATCTGCTGCAATCACAACGCTGGAAGTTGCGTTCTTCGCATTGTCCTTCTCCCAGCCCTTCCTCGTGATTTGCGGGGCACTATTGGCATACACCGTAGTACCGACTGTCGCTTTGGCGGTTCTGGAGCTGTCATAAACATAGCTGGATTCCGTACCGGCGTCGTTATACTTCTCAAACAGGTAAACGATGGTATAGTCGACATTACTCGCAGTCCATTTGGCATGGAGCGTAGCGTCGCCCGTCAGGGTATAGTGTCCCGTAACCTTTTCGGTATAGGTTTCACCGGTCTTGTTTTTAAACCAGCCATCAAATGTATAGCCTTCCCTTTCGGGCGTGGGCAGAGTGTTGATTACGGTGCCGTACAGCGCCGTGACCGAGTCAACCAGCTTCCCGCCCACGGTATCATATCTCAGGGTAAAATACTTGCGGGTATAGTAGACCTTGAACGTCTGACCGCTTCTTTGAGTAATAGTTCCGGTTTCCGACAATTCAAAGTCAGCGAAATCATAATCCCGCACCTCGGGATATACGGTTGCGCCAATAACGCCATTCAGCTGTACCGGGTTGGGCTGTTCGTCAGTGTTCGCGATCGCCGTATAGCCCTCTCCGTTGAGGTTTTTCAGCATATACTGAACCGTATAGCTCGCGTCTGCTTTCTTATATGGCACGGTAATGGTAATCTTTTTCGCGTCATCAGGATCCACTACAACCGTCACTTCGTCGTGCTTGTCCTTGACGCCGAGGCCAGTGACATCGTCCGGCACGATCAGGAGCTTGGACATGACCGGGAAGTATTCTACACCCTGCTTCTTGAACGACGTGGGAGAAGGTACCTCCGACGGCGTGTCAGCGGTGACGGCGCTCCTGTCCACGGTGATGATCTTGGTGTCGGTGGGGTCAGGTTCCAGAGCGCCATTTTTGGAGATTGTGTAATTGACGGTAACGGTATAGATTGTCACATCATCATAATGACCGATGATTTCTTCGTTCTTTGTAACCACATGCTCCCCATCCACGACCTGACCGTCCAGCGTCCAGTTCCGGAAGCTGCTGCCCTCCCGGTAGGGCGCGCTGGGCAGCCATGCGAGGGGCGCGTTGGGGGCAACAAGGCGCACGAACTCCCAGGTGTCGTCTCCTTCCACATGGAACGTCACCTTATAGCCGTATATTGCTTTCAGCGTCACATCCGCCGTCAGGATCGTTTCGGCGGTGTACTGCTTTCCTTCGTCGTCAAACCAGCCCATGAACTGGCGCTGCTGATCGTCGCTGCCAATCGTTTCAGGAACCTCGGGCAGCGTGCCCAGGGCGGTGTTGATGTCGCGGTTGACGGGCTGGATCACCTGTCCCTGGGTGTCCTTGATCGGATCTCCATTTTCGTCCTTGAACGTCACCGTCACCTGCTTGATATAGCGGGCGTCATAGACGGCGTTGTCGTCCTCGGCCTTGATCACATAGCCCGGTTCCACCTTCGCCGTTCCCCGGTACCACTCGATGCGGTAGCCCTCCTTGTAGGCGCTGGGATCCGCGTCCGGGTCCTCCAAAGGCAGGTAGTAGTCGGACAACAGCTTTCCGGCCAGGCACCTGTCCCTGACAACTACCTCGCTCGTATCACCCTGCTTGTCATATCGGAAGGTGATGGTCACTTCCTTGGCCAACTTAGCGACCAGATCCGTATTTTCGGTAAACTTCGGATAAACGGTGGTTTCATCGCGTATATACGCCGGTCTGCTCTCGTCCAGCTGATAGACCTTGCCATTCTCCCTGCTGTTGGGCATGACGAAATAACCGTTCTGCTTGAAATCGGTGTCATAATTATAACCCTGGGGGTCGTCGCGGATCTTTTTGACATAATACCAGCCCAGGAAATAGTAGCCGCTGACGACGGGAACGCGCTGATAGAACTCCTCTGGAACGCCCATGCCCTCGTCCGTCTTATCAAGCGTATACCGGCCTTCGCTGTTGAGGGATGGATAGCCGGTACTGCTGCTCTTGGTTTCAGGGTGTACCACGAAGAACTCTACCGCAATCTGTTTGACAAAGTGCGCGTACAGGGTCAAATCTTCCGTCGCCTTCAACTTGCGGACGGGTTCCGCGCCCTCGGGCAGCGGATTGCCGTCCAGGTCGATCAGGTTGCCATTTTCGTCTGTAATGCCCTCGGCGTTGGAATAGCGCTTTCCGCCATGATCCTCATCCGCATCAAACCAGCCGTCAAAGCGCGTGTCTGGCTCGATGGGGTTTTCAATCAGATCAACGGTATCGCCCTTATCCACCGTATACTCATGGCGGGTGCCTCGCGTATCAAAGATAACGGTAACCTGCTTGACAAACTTCGCCACCACGTACGTGTGTTTGGAGAATTTGGGGGCTTCCTTTGTTACCTGCGTCTCGCCGGGCTTGCCGTCCGTACCCATGACAAACCAGCCCTTGAACGCATAGCCCGTCATTACGGGATCGTTCAACAGCTTGTCGCCGAGGGCAGTGCCCCTGTCGATGACCACCGGCGTTGTGGAGATATCGCTTGAGTAGTCCGCGTTTTTCACGTAGAAGGTGACCGTGACGGTATAGTGCGCGGTCAGGGTATAGTCTTTGTCAGCGGTGAATCCGTCGCTGACCTGGTTGCCGTTTTCGTCGAGCCAGCCCTTGAAGTCCGCGCCGGTCAGGGTGGGGTTCTCCGGGAAGCTGACCTGCCTGTTCACGTCGCCGGTATCCGTCTTATAGGGAGAGGCGCCTGCGTCATTATCCGCATAATAGGTAATTGTGGTCTGCTTCACCACATGCGCGGTGACGGTGGTGTCCGCGTTGATGGGATAGATGACGCCCTCGGCGTCGATCCGCGTATCGCCCACAAACCAGCCCCTGAAGGCATAGCCCTCCGGCACCGTCAGCGTGGGATAATCCCCCGCGCCAAGCGACGCGCCCTTATCGATCTGTTTGGGCTCGCCGATGGCCTCGGTCGTGGAGCCACTGGCCTCGATCTTTTCGACCATAAAGTCCACCGTGACCTGCTCGACAAATTTGGCGTAGAGCGTGGTGTGGACATTGAAGGTGTCCGTTTCGGTAACCGCATTCCCCGAAAAATCAGGCTCACGATACCAGCCGTCGAAGCGATAGTCGTCCTTCGAAACCTCGGGCAGCGTCCCGATCTCCGCGCCCTCGTCCAGCACCATATCAGGCGGATTGTCGACACCATCCGCTTCAAAGCTCACCGTGACCGTGAAACGGGCATACAGGTCCGTATCGGCTGCAAAGGTCGACGCTGACGTGACCTTCTCCGTGCCGGTCTGCGTATACCAGCCCTTGAAGTCGCAACCGGTCTTCGTAACGCCGGAGAGATCGTCTTCCTCCCCGATGGGCTGGTTCAGCTCCAAATTGCAGGTGCGAACCGTGTCATCCCCGTTCTTGAAGGTGATCGTCAGTTTATTGATCGTCAGGATGCCGTTTTCATACTCGACGATATAATTGCCCTGCTCCTCCGCGCCTGCGGCAACGATATCGTGCTCCCCGCTCTTTTCCCGGTCGGGATTGGTCTCGACGTTGTCCGGGCGGCTCAGGATATAGGAAATGACGCTTTCGGGATCGCCTCTCTTCAACCCGGTCACCGTGGCGGTATAAACAGGCTCGGCAGCGCCGGTTACTTTCGACTTATTATCCGCCTCGACTTTAGCAGTGGCCGGCGTGATGGTCAGCGCGCCGGACCAGCAAAGCACTTGATAGTACTCGCCCTGCTCTGCATCACCGGAAGGCATTATCTCATAGCTGCCGACAGCTTCTCCCTCTTCACGGCTGATCGTATAGGAAATAAGCGATTCCCTATCTCCATCGAGGAGGCCGGTGATCCCGGCTGTCAGCACAGGATCGGCGTCACCGTAGGTTTTTGTGCAGTTATTCGCGGTTACGAAAACAATTTTCCGCGTTACCGTCAGCGTGCCATTGTAGTAATTGATATCATAGTTGTCGGTGACGTTCTCGTCCGCCTCGTTTTTTATCACCGCTGTCCGGGAGGGTACGTTATCGCGCTCACCCACCTCAGTCTGGCTGCCGGACACGGTCACGTCCTCGATCCTGTCACCAGGCACAAGGTCTGTATAGGAATAGGTGTCCTTCGTCAACGGAGTGCGATCGTATTGCTTTTCAGCGTCGTCCGCGGTGATATCAAGCGGTTTCTTTGTGACCGTCAGCTTGCCCGGCACATAGCTGATTTTATAGTTCGCAGTCATATCATGGCCATCACCATCTACAATCTTCGCCATGCTGGGTACGTTGGGACCCTCACCCGCCACAGTCTGGCTGCCGGTTATCGTTACGCTCATGATGCTGTCGCCCTCGGCCAGCGGCGTATTGGAATAGCCGTTCTTCGTCAGCGGCGTACTGTCATAGACCTTCTCGTCGTTGTCGGCGGTGATGGTCAGTTCTTTCGGCGTTACCTCCAGCGTGCCGCTGGCATAGACGATGGTATAGGTTTTGGTGACATCATCTCCGCTGGCGTTCACGATCTTCGCGTCGCTGGGCACGTTGGGGCTGCTGCCAGCGTAAGTTTGAGAACCGGTCACGATGACGGACTCGATGTGGTCACCTTCTTTAAGTCCTTCGCTGGTACACGTATCCTTTGTCAGCGCCGTGCCGTCGTAGGACTTCGTATCGCTCTCAGCGGTAATGAGGACAGTATCGGCGCCCTGTCCCAGCACGAGAAGCACACCATTTTGATAGGTAATATCATAGTTGTCGGTGACAGCCTCTCCGCTGGCGTTCACGATCCTCGCGGCGCTGGGCTCGTTGGAGCTGCTGCCAGCCTCAGTCTGAGAACCGGTCACGGTGACAGAATCGATCCTGTCGCCTTCGGCCAGCGACGTATGGGTATAGGTATCCACTGTCAGCGCGGTGCCGTCGTACTCCTTCGTGGCGCTGTCGGCAGTGATGATAACCGGTTTTTTATTGATTGTAAACGTGCCTTCTGCGCCGGTAACGGTATAGTTCCCCTGGGTTCCCTCGCATGTTGCTGTTATTGTATAAGTACCCACGGTCTCTCCGGCTTCCCGGGAAAGGGTATAGTTAACCGTATCGCTTCCCACAAGCCCGTCTACGGTGGCTGTCAGTATGGGATCGACATTGCCATAGGTTTTGCTTAAGTTGTCCGCCTGAACCGTTAGTTCTTTGCGGTTAATCGTGAAGATACCGTTCACATAGGTAACATCGTAAAAGCCCTGTACCGCATCGCCCGAGACCGTAATGGGATAATCACCCACGTTCTCACCCTGGTCGCGCGCGATCGTATAATGAATATCTTCTGTCTCCTCTGTCATCCTGACAGTCAGATCGGGGTCTTGGTCACCATAGATCTTGATCTTCGCCTCCGCTGTTACGGTGACCGGAATCAGGATGGTCAGCTTGCCGGGAACATATTCCACCGTGTAGTTGCCCTGCGTCACGTCGCCGCTGGGCGTGATGGTATATTCCTTCCCACCTTCGCTTCCTTCTTCGCGCGACAGCGTGTAATCGACGGTATCGTCCCCCACGAGGCCGACAACCGTTGCCGTAAGGTCGGGGTCAGCTTCGCCAGCCGTCTTTACTTTGTCGTCCGCCGTCACCGTGACAGGGGCGGCCGTGATGGTCATCGTGCCGGTACATGTGATCTCATACCTGCTCGTGACATCTTTACCCGCGACATTGACCACCTTGACAGTGCTGGCCGCAAGGCTATATTCGTCAACGTCGCTGTCTGGCAGGGTCAGGCTTTCGATGGTATGCCCATCAAGCAGCCCTTCCGCCGCGTACTTATATTTTTCTTTGTCACGCATGTCCACCAATGCGCTGCCGTCGTATACCTTGGTCCAATCTTCAACGGCAGTGATGGTCAGTTTTTTCTGCTCGTCTTGCAGCGGTATGATCTCCACGCCAGATGCCCTTTGAATACCCATGGCCTCCACTTCATCCGACGTGCCATCAAAGAGAATCGTTGTGAGCTCTGTAAATGCCGTAAGATCGGCACCTTTCGCGTTGGTAGGCGACATCGTCAGGGTCTTCAGGGAGCTCTTCAAAGAATCAATGGCAGGTGAAAGAGTCGTACCGGCAATGTTCAGTTCCGTAATGCCCTCCGATAATTTCAGCGCATCATTCGTCAGCTTTGTACAGTAGGAAACATCCAGGTTGGTCAGGCTGGCGCAGTTGGTGGCATCCAGTTCGGTCAGGTCCGTGCGGTTGGGGACATCCAGACTGGTCACGCCGGAGCCGGAAACGTTCAGCTTCGTCACAGCGTCCGAAACGATAAGGCTGGTCATGCTGGCACAATTGGAGGCATCCAGTTCGGTCAGGCCCGTGCAGTTGGAGACATCCAGACTGGTCACGCCGGAGCCGGAAACGTTCAGCTTCGTCACAGCGTCCGAAACGGTAAGGCTGGTCAGACCGGCGCAGTTGGAGGCATTCAGGTCGGTCAGGCCTGTGCAGTTGGAGACATCCAGACTGGTCACGCCGGAGCCGGAAACGTTCAGCGTTGTCACACCGTTCGTAACGGCCAGGCTGGTCAGGCCCGTGCAGCCGGAGATGTCCAGATTGGTCAAGCCGGAGCCCGAAACGTCCAAGGTTGTTACGCTGCTCGGAACCTTCAGCGTGGTCAGATCGGCACAGTCGGAGACATCCAAGCTGGTAAGAGCCGTGCATTTGCTAAGATCCAGACTTTTGACGGCGGAGCCGGAAACGTCCAGCGAGGTAAGGGCTGTGCATTTGGTAAGATCCAGACTGGTGACGGCGGAGCCGGAAACGTCCAGCGAGGTTATATTGGCCGGAGCCTTCAGCTCGGTCAGCTTGGTGCAGCCTGAGGCATCCATTTCGGTGAGTTTGTTGCAATTTTCAATGTTGGTTATTTTTTTGATGCCAGAGCCGGAAACATTCAGCGTCGTCAGGTTATTCGTTGGTACAGTCAGATCGGTCAGCTTGCTGCAGCCGGAAAGTTCCACGGTCTGAAGGCTATTGAAGTCCTTCAAACTGAGAGAAGTGAAATTGTCACTGGTGCAGTTGTTGGCCTTCAATGTCAGAAGGGTACCCTTGCTGCTCCCAAACCCGGCCCCGGTCGTTGTTATGGCGGAAGCCGGAAGCTGTGTGCCAGAGATATCCAAAGACTCGATACCTTCACATCTTAAAAATGCTTTATCTCCAAAACCAGTTAAATTAGTATTATTTGAAAAATTAATAGTCGTTAAAAGTTTCGGATTGCCTTTGGGGTTAACAGTATCTTTATTCCAATCACTTTGTTTAAATAAGTCAGCTCCCGCATCAACAAGTGTAGTACAACCTGATGCGTCAATATAAACCATTGTAGCGCGAGTCAACATATTCTGACCCAAGTGCGTAATTCCGTTATTGATTACTACGCCGGTAATTAGTTTTCTATAGGCTCCCCACGGAAAAGAATTTGCATCACCCGTGGGAGACGTACTATCACCATAATCTTTGATCCTTCCTGTTCCGGAAATAGTAAATACGCCGTCTTCGTCGATCTCCCATGTACCGCTTCCCTCGCTTCCGTAATCCCACGTTCCGCTTACCGGCAACTCCACATCATCCGTCACCCGAATCTCCACGCTCTGGCCGTTTCTGAGCGCGAGAACCAGCGCCTCTTCAGTGCTGAAGGGCGCAAGGGACTTGAGCAGCCAGTCGGAATCCAGTTTTTCAACCCCGACCAAATCCGGGTTGGAGAAGGTTACATTTTCAATATCGGCCAGCGCGATCTCGTTCACGCCCAGCTTCTCAAACAGCGCGCTCAGGAGAATCTCGCTCTCGCCCGCGATGGAATAGGTATAGTCGCCCCAGTGGAAGTCCACCGTATAGGCCACCAGATACACCGAGAAGCCGTCGGCCTCAAATTCGACGTTTTCCCCGTTCAGGGCGCAGGAAACCGGCTCCACCTCTTTGCCGAAGTGCAGCACGTTGACATTGGTGTTATCGTCGACCTGAGGCGCGTCCAGCAGCCTGATGGACACGGAAACCGGCGTGTCGGGCGTAACCTCCGCGCCGTCCTTCACGATGGCGATGTCCAGGGCCTTGGTGTAGGCCACCTGGCCGCTGGCGACGTTCAGCGCCTCGGCGGCCCTGGCGGCGTAATCGTCCGCTTCCGCGCCCTTCAGCTCGGAGACGCTCAAGGTCGCCCCGGAGGGGATGCCCGCCTCGGGGCCGTAGCCGACCTCCACATTCCAGGTGTTGCCGGAGGCATCTATGTAATGGGTGGAGATGGTCTCGGTGACGACGACCGTTGAAACTCAGTTGGTGTCTGATTATTGTGCTGGTTTTATTTCGTTCGTTGCTTGCGCTTATTGCACAAGAAATTGGCTCTTTTAGGCCAGAAATTTTAGCTATGTGGTATACCTACTGACATAGTTTGGGTCACAACATCGGTCAAGACAAAAACAATCCTACCCGCTATTTTATAGGAATTTGGTTGCTTATGAGCAAAAAAACAGTCCACTTAGCCCCGTTTCCAGTTGAGAAATTGCCCTCACCTGGAAATGTTGCTAAGTGGACTGCCTTGGCTCTTTATTACTCTACGCCGTATGCGCCGCTATCCACTGACGGACGATATTCACCGAAACATCCGCTGCTTCAGCGATCTGTTCGATCGGGGTTCCGATATTATAAAGCTTCACGGACATCTGTTCAATGGCCTCTTGGCGACCTCTCTTCTCGCCTCTCTCTTCGCCTTCCTTTATTCCTTCCCTGAAAATGGTCTTCGCCTCATGCTCAAGAACCTTTCCTCCCATGACGCTGCTCACTCCTTCCCGGATTTTGTCGTACCTGGCTGTTATGCTTACCAGCGCTTTCTTCGTCATATCGATGATTGATCTGCGACAGTTGGATTGAACTTCTCCGTTTGGGACGTTGCTTAGTGGGCTGGTATGCCTTCGCCTCAAGCACCTTGCTTAACAAGCGCCGAGTAGATATCCCTCTGCTCCCTCGGAATGTTCAGGGCATCCATTGCCTGTTCAACCGTGAAGCTAAGGTTCCGCATCAAATCCTTGATATGATTGAGGGTGGTCTCCTGCTGCTGCATATTTCGCTCTGTGGCTACCCGTTCCTCTACTCTATCCTTCACGATATCCATCAAAACATCTGCCATTTCCTTATCCCGCCTAATCATGTCGATATACTGGAGATTCTTCTCCATCACCAAATTGATGAACTCTCTATAATATTCCCTAACTGTATCATCCTGTTCATTACGCACTCTATCGATGACCTATTTGACATCTTCTTCATCAGCCTTGTCCGTCAAAGCCCGATACGCTGCGTATTCCTCGCCTTGCAATTCCCCTGTGGTAATGATCTGGAACAGAAGATCTGTAAGACCAATGACCTTGTAAATCCTCGGAACTAAAGTACTCCCTATGTCAAGGACAATCGAATTTTGCACCGTTGAAAACAACGGTAGAAGGTAGTAGACTATAGCTGTCAGCAATCGGAGGATAGGGCAACGCTGAGGAGCGACCCGAGCGCCGGCTGGCTTCCGAGGGGGCGATGCCAT
>CACYZW010000012.1 GCA_902778995.1 uncultured Eubacteriales bacterium | reverse complement strand
AACTGAACTACCGCGCCACATGGTGGGAACAACAGGGCTCGAACCTGTGACCCTTTGCTTGTAAGGCAAATGCTCTCCCAGCTGAGCTATGCTCCCAATCGTTCCCTTGTGTCGTTCGCAACGACATGTTGTATATTACATCAAATCCTTCCTTTTGTCAATACCCAATTCCAGATTTTACGAATTTATACCGCATCTTAAAGGAAACACCGCATAATCAAATCGTGCAGCAGCGATATGTGTATTGAGCGTGTTTCTGTATAGGCGTCCCACAGGCGGGACCATCAGGAACAAAAGGTCAGCCCGCATCCGCTTCAAAGGCTTCGCCAAAGTCAAAATCCCCGTCGTCTTCCATCATGGGCATGTCTTCGTCGTTCCACAGCTCGCAGACGCTGCCGACGATCTGCAGGGCAAACGATCGGGGAAGGACGCTTTGGTTGTCCCGGGTAAAATCGAAGGAGAGCACGTTGCCATCGGATAAGACGAGGTAAACAGTCACGTCATTGTCGCGTTCGGCGACCAGGACGTTATAAAAATTCGCTTCGTCCGTCTGAATCTCCTTCAGGTTCGCCTTGCCCCAGGCATTGAGATCATTCACGCCCTGTGCCGAGAGACGTATACACAAAGAAGCGTCGCCGGTATCCTTCGTCGCGGCGAAAACGGCGTCGGAGGGCGCTGTCGTCTTATTCCAACCCGCTGGCAAACAGAATTCAAAGCCTGGTTCTTTTACCTGAATCCAGGTTCCCTCATAGCCGTCGTCAAACTCGTCCAGGCCAAAGGCATCCTCCCAGTTCATTTCAGCGGATGCACAAGCGCAAGTCGAAAACAGCGCAAACACCGCGAGAATTGCCAACAAACGCTTTGTCATTGTCATTGCTCCCCATAGTATATTCAAATTCAGAGATCGGACCGAACAAGCTGAAAACAGCATGCATTTCAAAATCGAGGGATGTGCAGGTTCGGGCGAATCCTTCGACAGGAAAGGACGGAAGCCACAGCACCAGTGGCCCCTGCAGTCGTCGCGCCACTGCCTATGGCAGGCGTGACCCTGTCCGCGCTGGAATCCAGGATCACATGGCGCTGCCGCTTCGCAGAGCAGCAGAGGCGCGTAAAAGGCACAGTATAACAAAGTACTATGTCGGAAATACCGTCACACCTGCGTGCTCGGGATTATTGAAACATATTCCGTTTATATTATAATTGAAGATTTTTAAATTGTCCATACCCGAAGGCAAAACAATTGCATGGTTAGTACCGCGAAGTCATCATATTATACCCACCATTTACATTGCGTGGATGAAATCACCAGGTCAATTCCTATTTATCTTAACACATCTACGGTATACTACAAATACCAATGTATATGGGGGAAACTATCGTTGAGCAAGGTGACGCGACAAAACCATACTGACAGGATCCCGCTGCTGCCGCTGCGGGGTCTTGTGATGTTTCCAAATACAGTGCTTACGATTGACATTGCGAGGGATCGCTCCCTATTTGCGGTGCGCGATGCGGCCCAGGGGGAGGATCAGCGCCTGTTTGTGGTGGCCCAGAGGGACAGCCTCGTAAACCATCCCGGCCTTGAAGATCTGTATACCGTGGGTACGATCGCCGTGGTGAAGCAGCTGCTGCACATGCCGGACGGCTCGGCGCGCGTTCTGCTGGAGGGCCACGGAAGGGCGATGCTCATCAATGTGGTCGAGACCGGTGAGATGCAAAAAGCCGAGGTCGTCGAGATCAGCCTTGCTCCGATGCCCTTTACCGACGTACACCAGAGGGCTATGATGGGCGCGATTCGCAGCCTTGCTTCCCAAACATCCAGGGCAAAGGGCAACTCCATGCCCGAGCTTTTGCAGGCTGTGGAGGGCGAGCGAAATCCGTCGGTGCTGTGCGACGTGGTGGCCTCCAACATGCTCACGCGACTGGAGGACAAGCAGACGATACTGGAATGCCTGGACGTGGATCAGCGCATGAAGCTGTTGCTGGAAAAACTGGCCGATGAAATCCAGATCAGCGAGCTGGAGGAGCGCATACACGCCCGGGTCCAGGAATACATGGACAAGGCAAACCATGAATACTACCTGCGCGAGCAGCTTCACGTCATACAGGAGGAGCTTGGGGAGGACGAGGACGAGGAGGTCGCCGAGCTGCGCCGCCGTATCCAGGCCTCCAAGCTGCCTCCGGCGGCAAGGGAGCATGTGGAAAAGGAATTGAAGCGCCTGGCCCGAAGTTCCGTGCATGCCCCTGAGAGCGGGGTCAGCCAGAATTATATCGAATATATGCTGGAGCTGCCCTGGGAGGTCTATGACGCCTCAAACATCGACATCAGGAAGGCGCGAAAGGTTCTCGAGGCCGATCACTACGGCATGGAGGACGTCAAGCGGCGGCTGGTCGAATATCTCGCGGTGCGCGCCGTGGCTTCTGACAAGCTGAAAAGCCCGATCATCTGTCTGGTGGGTCCGCCCGGCGTCGGAAAGACCTCCATCGCACAATCCATTGCCAGAGCCCTTGGCCGCAAGTTCACGCGCCTGTCTTTGGGCGGCGTGCACGATGAGGCGGAAATTCGCGGCCATCGCAAGACCTATGTTGGCGCGATGCCGGGGCGCATTATATCCGCAATCCGCCAGTGCAAGACCATGAACCCTGTGTTCCTGCTGGATGAGATCGACAAGCTGTCCCGGGACATGCGGGGCGATCCTGCCTCCGCGATGCTGGAGGCGCTCGATCCCGCCCAGAACAACGCCTTCCGGGATCATTACCTGGAGGTACCCTTCGACCTGTCCGACGTGCTCTTCATCACCACGGCCAATTCGCTGGACACCATCGACAGGGCGCTTCTGGATCGCATGGAGGTCATCGAGGTCCCCAGCTATACCAGCGAAGAAAAGCTGGAAATCGCCAAGCGCCACCTGCTGCCCAAGCAGCGGGAAGCCCACAATCTCTCGCGCGGCCAGATGAAGCTGACGGACAAAGCCATTGCCGCGCTGATCGACGGCTATACGCGGGAATCCGGCGTGCGCACGCTGGAGCGACAGATCGCCCAGCTTTGCCGAAGGGCGACGCTTCATCTCCTGGAGCATCCGGAGGATGAGAGCGTCTCCATCAAGCCGAAGGATCTCAAGGCCTATCTGGGCGCGCCCCGCTATCTGCGCCAGCCTGTGGCTGAAAAGCGCGAGGTCGGCGTGGTCAACGGTCTTGCGTGGACCAGCGTCGGCGGCGAGGTCATGCCGGTGGAGGCGGTTTGCTTTCCTGGCAAGGGCGAAATGAAGCTGACCGGCAAGCTGGGAGAGGTCATGCGCGAATCGGCGGAGCTGGCCAGGAGCGTGGTGCGCGCAAGGCTGTCGACATGGGGCGTTGAAACGGATTTCTTTGAAAAGCATGACATTCACATTCATGTGCCCGAGGGCGCTGTGCCAAAGGACGGCCCTTCGGCGGGCGTGGCGCTCAGCTGCGCGCTGATGTCTGCGGTGACCGGCCTTTCTGCCAGCGGCGGGCTGGCCATGACGGGTGAAATCACGCTGCACGGCAGGGTGCTGCCCATCGGCGGCGTAAAGGAGAAACTGCTGGCCGCCTATCGGTTGGGCATTACCCGCATACTGCTGCCCCGGGAGAACGAAAAGGATCTCGAGAAGATAGACACCGTAATACTCGAAAAGATGAATATCCATCTGATGAATCAGGTGGACGAAGCGCTGGAAGCCGTGCTGGAACGGCTGGAGCAGCGCCGGGCGGGGTGATCGGCGCATGGAGGTCAGGAAATCAAGATTTGTCAAATCCCTCAGCGCCTTCTCGGCCTTCCCCGGCCAGGGCCTGCCGGAGATTGCGATGGTGGGGAAGTCCAACGTTGGAAAATCGTCGCTGATCAACAACCTGACGGGCAATTCAAAGCTTGCGAGGATCTCCTCGGAGCCCGGCAAGACCCGCCTGGTGAATCTCTACCTCATCAATGAAGCGTTCTTTCTGGTGGATCTGCCGGGCTATGGCTTTGCCAGGGCGCCGAAGCAGGAGAAGCAAAAGTGGGCCGACATGATCGAAGGCTACCTGCGGCAATCGCAACAACTGAAAAAGGTGTTCCAGCTTGTGGATGTGCGCCACGCGCCCACGGAGGATGACCAGCTGATGGTGGAGTACCTGAGGCACTATGAAATCCCGTTTACCGTAGTGGCTACCAAGGCGGACAAGCTGTCCAAGGCCCAGCGCAGCCGAAGTATACCGGTGATATGCCGAACCCTGGCTGTGCAGCCCTGGGAGGTCATGGCCCACTCGTCGAAAGACGGGACGGGGAGGGACAGGCTGCTGTCGCTGATAGAGGCTGAAGTCGCCCCGCCCGATACGGAAAAAACGCAAGGGGACGAATCACAGCTTCAATGCACTGATGACAGACAGCTATCGCCGGCTGAGACCGGGACAGCCGACACTCCCAAATAAGGCCGTTGTATGAGAGCGGCTGGGCATCTGAATCCACGGTATTGGAGCAACACGATTGATTATGGAAACGCGCCGATGGCATCGGCTTGAAGGGAGATATCATTTTGGGAATCAAAGTGGCAAAATTTGGCGGGTCTTCACTGTGCGACGCGGAGCATTTCCGCAAGGTCAAGGCCATCATCGAATCGGATCCGGACTACCATTACGTGGTGCCCAGCGCGCCCGGTAAGCGGTTTGACGACGACGAGAAGATCACCGATCTGTTGTATCAGTGCCACCGGAAGGTGGAGCGCGGGCAGAGCCATGAGGAGCTGTTCAGAAAGATTTCGGACCGCTATCTGGAAATCGCCGAGGCGCTGGGGCTTGATTTTGACATCGAAGGGCTGCTGATCGACACCAGCAACGCCATCCGGCAATACAAAAACCCTGATTTTGCCGCGAGTCGGGGGGAGTATCTCAACGGCATACTGCTGTCCAAATACCTCGGCTGGGATTTTATCGACGCCAAGGACGTGGTGAAGTTTGATCGCCAGGGCTCATTTGCATCGGAGTGGACGAACGAGATCATGGCGGATGCGCTCAAGCTCCATAAGAAAGCGGTGATCCCCGGCTTCTACGGCGCCTATCCCAACGGCGACGTGCATACCTTTTCCCGAGGCGGCAGCGATATTTCGGGCGCAATCGTCGCCCGGGCGGCGCAGGCGGATCTCTATGTGAACTGGACCGATGTTTCGGGCTTTCTGATGGCCGATCCCCGCATCGTAAAGAATCCAAAGTGCATACGCGAGCTGAGCTATCGTGAATTGCGCGAGCTTTCCTATATGGGCGCGACGGTGCTGCACGAGGACGCCATATTCCCGGTACACAGGGCCGGCATCCCCACGAACATCCGCAATACCAATGCCCCGGAGGATCCCGGAACGATGATTGTAACCCATCCTTCCGCGGATCGGGACAGGGACCAAATCATCACCGGCATCGCTGGCCACAAGAATTTCACGCTTCTGAGCATCGAGAAAGCCATGATGAACGCCGAGCTTGGCTTTGGACGCAGGGTATTGCAGGCGCTGGAGGACTTTGGCGTTTCCTTTGAACATCTGCCCACCGGCATTGATACGATGTCCGTCGTCATAGCGGACAAGGAGCTGGTGACCCGAAAGGACCAGATCATACAGCGCATCCAGCAGACCTGCCAGCCGGATTCCATCGACATCAGCGCGGGCATCGCCCTGATCGCCACCGTGGGTCATGGCATGACCAGCGCGCCAGGCACCGCCGCAAGGCTTTTCACAGCGCTTTACGAGGCCGGCGTGAATATCCGCATGATCGACCAAGGCTCCAGCGAGCTGAATATCATCGTCGGCATCAATATCGAGGATTTTGAGACCGCAATGAACGCTATCTATCGGGCCTTTGTGAAGGATTGACGCTTTGGCTTACCGGACGTTTCATCGCCTCTCCCGCGAAGGGGAGGCGATTTTTCGTTGCATAAAATGTATGAACAGCCATGACAAAATGCGAGTTATCCTCTGGACTTTTGGTTTACTTTCTGTTATCATAGTGTTGACTCCTGATTGCGACAACGAGACGCGTTCTATCCACCCGAAAGAGGAGAGATGAATATGATCAACACCACTCCATTCATTCGCAGAGCAGATATGATACGCTGCGTTCTATGCGACAACGCCCCTTGCGACAGCGCCTGCGGCGTTTTGAATCCGTCCGGTTTGCTCAGAAGTATCTGGTTTGGCA
Source organism: uncultured Eubacteriales bacterium (assembly GCA_902778995.1). GTDB lineage: Bacteria > Bacillota > Clostridia > Christensenellales > Aristaeellaceae > UBA2862. Next base: position 34,965 of record CACYZW010000012.1, on the reverse strand, counting down.
ATGAGCAGGTCGCCGCACTGCGCCTGCCGAAGATCAATCCCTGCGAGAGTTGCGAAGCGCCCTGCGAGCGCGCCTGCCTGAGGGCGGGGGAAGTGCCCATCAAGGGCATGATTCGCAATCTTTATAACGGGGTTATGCCAAATGTCGAGACGGAAGCGCCCGAGGATGAATCGCGGCTTCGCTGCGACATGTGCGGTACGCCTTTGGAAAACCCGTTTCTGTTGTCCTCATCCGTAGTCGCCAGCAACTACGATATGTGCGCCCGCGCCTTCGAGGCCGGTTGGGCCGGCGCGTGCTTCAAGACCATATGCACGTTGGACATTCACGAGGCGTCTCCCCGCTTTTCCGCGCTGTACAGCGACGGCGGAAGCATCATGGGCTTTAAAAACATAGAGCAGCTTTCGGATCACGGCGTTGCAGAAAATATGGCGGTCTTTCGCCGCTTGAAGGCGGAGTACCCCAAAAAGTTCATAATGGCCTCCATCATGGGACAGGATGAAGCGGAGTGGCGCACGCTTGCACACCTATGCCAGGAAAACGGAGCCGATGCGGTGGAGCTGAACTTTTCCTGCCCCAACATGGCCGAGGGCGGCATGGGCTCGGACATCGGGCAGGTGCCGGAGCTGGTGGAGCGCCTCACCGCCGCTGCAAAGAGCGACTGCAGCATACCAGTGCTGGCGAAGCTGACGCCCAACGTCGCCAACATGAGCCCCGCCGCCGAGGCTGCGCTCCGGGGTGGCGCAGACGGCATAGCGGCCATCAATACCATAAAATCTGTGCTTGGCGTCAATGTGAATACCTATGTCTCCGCGCCGGCCGTGCACGGCAATTCGGCAGTCGGCGGATACAGCGGCAACGCCGTCAAGCCCATCGCCCTCAGGTTCATATCGGAGCTTGCGCAGAACAGTAAACTGAAGGGCATGCACCTTTCGGGCATGGGCGGCGTCGAAACCTGGCAGGACGCCCTGGAGTTCATCCTTCTTGGCGCAGGCACAGTACAGGTGACCACCGCCGTGATGCAATACGGGTACCGCATCATTGAAGATCTGAAGGCAGGGCTCAATCTCTATTTGGCGGAAAAGGGCTTTGCCAATGTGGGGGAGGCCATAGGGCTGGGGCTGGACAGCGTCAGTCACACGACCGATGTTTTGGAGCGGGATACCGTAATCTTTCCGCACTTCAACCGCGAACACTGCATCGGCTGCGGGCGCTGCACGATCTCCTGCAGCGACGGCGGTCACCAGGCACTGCGCTTGAACGAGGCGCGCAGGCCTGTAATGGACGGCAGGAGCTGTGTCGGATGTCATCTTTGCGTGCTGGTCTGTCCGCAGAACGCCATTACGCCCTCCAGGAAACGTATAAGTCGTTCAAAGCCTGTTTCTACATAATTCAAAAGCGCCTCAGCGACATAAAAGCACCGCACGGTCGCCTAATAAAGCATCCGTGGGCCAGATTCGCGGAAACGGGGCTGTCTCAAAACCATAATCATCGTGGAAAAAGCTTGTAACGGCGGCGACCTGCCGCCGTACACGACTGTTTGCGGCGGCTGACAGTCGCCGCGACACCTTTTTTCACAGATTATCCAGTTTTGAGACAGCCCACTGCAGTTTAAAAGCGGGCTGCTGTGACACTTCTGAAATTCGACGTTGTCACCCTGTAAAGCGTTTGATAAACGATTGATTTTTTACTCCGTTTCGTGTAAAATGGTAATGTTGCACCGCACACAGTTCTTACGCAAGTATTCGGAGGAATAATCTATGCAGGGAAAAAGGCGTACAACAGGCGCCTTTGATATGGGCACACTGGTCATGGTGCTGCTGTTTTGCCTGAGCGTCGCCGTGTTTGCGCTCACAAGCGGCGACCGGCTGGCGCATCTGTTCAAGCCGCTGTATGTTTTTTTGCGGATGGCGTCCATTGTGGGTATTATCGGCATCGCTGCTTTTTTCATCGGTGAAAGCCTGCCGCGCTCCATGTACGATTACCGGCGCTTTCCATTCAAATGCTACAAGTGGGAGCGCAACGGCGAGATCTATGTCAAGCTGGGCGTTCGATGGTTCAAGACGCACAGCATCGATATGAGCAGCATCATGCCCAAGGCATTTCCGAAGCAAAACACGATGTCGCGGGACAAGGCGCATCTGGAACGGCTGGTTCAGGAAATGTGCAACGCCGAGCTGGTTCACTGGATTCTCACATTTTTAAGTCCGGTGTTCTGGCTGTTGATCGAGGGATGGTACGGCGTGGCGATTGCGATCGGTTACGCCCTGAGCAACCTGAGCGACATCATGATCCAAAGGTACAACCGCCCTCGAATAGTAATGATAATCAAGAGGATTGAAGCATGCGAAAGTTGTTGATCATCACCTCAATGTATACGGGACACGGCCATAAAAGCATTGCCGAGGCGCTGGATGAAAGGCTTTCCGCCTATGACGATATCGAAGTCAAAATCATCGACGGCTTCGCGCTGATGAACCGCTTTGAGCAGTACATGGCAGAATATACTTACGGACCGATCACCCGCATCCCCGGCAAAGCCTGGGAATGGAATTTCAAAGCGGGAGAGACGTTCAGAAAGCCCGTGATCGCCGTGGTGGCAGCCATGATTAAGACGCGGCTTTTGGCCCTGCTGGACAGCTTTCAGCCGGACGCGATACTGTCCGTCCATCCCATTTTTGTGGGCACAGTACTGGATGTCATGCAGGAAGCCGGAAAGAATATCCCGCTGATCGCCCATGAGGTGGATCTGGTGGACATCACCCAGTACTGGTTCGATCCCCGCATTAATCGCGTCCTTGCGCCGTCACAGGAGGCCTATGATTGTACCATCGCCAACGTGGACGATCCGGGCAGGGTCATGCAGGTGGGCTTCCCGGTGCGCAGCCGCTTCTTCAACGTGCCCGCGCCTGCGGCGCACAGCGGCGTCGTCGTTACCGTGATGAGCGGTTCCGAGGGCAGCGGAAGCATTCGCGCCGTCGTCCGCGAATTGCTGAAACATACAGACGTCCATGTCAACGTGGTTTGCGGACGCAACAAGAAGCTGCGCAAAAAACTGAAAAAACTCTTCGGTGAAAAGTACCATGGGCGACTGAATGCCCTGGGCTTTATCGAGGACATTCAGAACACCATGGTCGCAAGCGACCTTTTGATACTTCGCGCCAGCCCCAACGCCGCAATGGAAGCGGTGGTGCTGAATGTTCCCATGATACTCTTTGGCCGCCTGGCCGGACAGGAGCTGCACAATCCGGATGTGCTTGTGGCGCATGGCGTTGCGAAGTACTGTCCCGAGCCGGAAAAGCTGCCGGATTGTATCCGCTCGCTTTTTGCCAACGATGGGGCGGAGCTTGAGGCCATGCGTGCCGCACAGAAAAAATACGCCCCCGTGGACAGCGCTGCCCAAACGGCAAGGCTGTTGAACGATCTGATTCCTTCAGTGAAGAATTGAAATATTGGCGCGTTCATAATTCCATATTACAGCTTTGAAGCAGTCCAGAACGGCCGGAATTGCAGGATGGATGAATCTGTCGTTCAAAAGAGAAATAACGTAAAATACCCGAAAACACACATAACATGCGCTTGACAATAAAATGAAGGAATTGTATAGTACCGTTTAACGATATGCGTGTATTTGAGGTATGCGTGTAGCGCAATTCTGATTGGGAGGAATCCGATTATGAAGTTCAACAAGGCTATCGTTGCAATGATCCTCGCCATCGTGATGGTCATGGGTCTGGCCTCCGCCGCCATGGCCGAGGATGCCCTGAAGATCGGCGTCATTGGTCCCTTCACCGGCGCGGCCGCGATTTACGGCAATGCCTGCAAGTACGGCGCTCAGGTGGCCGCAGAGCAGATCAACGCCCAGGGCGGCATGCAGATTGAGCTGCTGAACGAGGACGACGAGCACGATCCCGAGAAGTCCATCAACGCCTTTAACACCGTGCTGGACAACGGCGCGCAGATGATCGCCGGCACCACCACCACCACACCCTGCATCGCCGTGGGCAAGGAAGCCAACAGCGAGCGCGTGTTCATGCTGACGCCCTCCGCGTCCTCTCCTGACGTAACTGCGGACAAGGACAATGTATTCCAGGTTTGCTTTACCGATCCCGCCCAGGGCGCCGCTTCCGCGCAGTACATCAAAGCACATGCGCTGGGTGAGAAGATCGCCATCATCTACAACAACGCTGACGCCTATTCCACGGGCATCTACCAGACCTTTGTGGAGGAAGCCAAGACTCAGGGCATTGAGGTTGTTTCCGAGACGACCTTCACCGACGATACCACCGACTTCTCCGTGCAGGTTTCCGCTGCAAAGGACGCCGGGGCGGATCTGGTGTTCCTGCCCATCTACTATACGCCCGCTTCCATGATTCTGCAGACCGCCAAGAGCATGGACTATGCGCCTGTATTCTTCGGTGTGGACGGCATGGATGGCATCCTGACCATGGAGGGCTTTGACACCAGCTTGGCCGAGGGCGTGTTCATGCTGACCCCCTTCTCCGCTGACGCCCAGGACGAGCGCACCCAGGCCTTCGTGGCCCGCTATCAGGAGGTCACCGGCGAAATTCCGAACCAGTTCGCCGCCGACGCCTATGACGCCGTGTACGCCCTCTACACCGCCAGCGTGAACGCTGGCATCGACGGCAGCACCGACTATGCCGACGCCTGCGAAAAGCTGATCGCCCAGTTCACCAGCCCGGATTTCCAGATCGAAGGTCTGACCGGCAGCATGACCTGGGACGCCTCCGGCGCGGTCACCAAGACCCCCACCGCCGTCGTCATCAAGGATGGCGCCTACGTGGGCTTCAACGACTGATTCGCAACGGATATTGCTCCCTGCCCCCTGTCCGACATGGGGCAGGGGGCTATACTTCGATACGGGAATCGAGGTAACTGACGATTGTCAACAGAAGGGACTGCTGATAATGGTCAGTTACCTTATATCACTTTTTTAAGGAGTTGGAATCACATGGTTTCGTTCCTGCGATTTCTGATCAACGGCATCAGTCTTGGCAGCGTCTACGCCATCATCGCGCTGGGCTACACGATGGTATACGGCATTGCCAAGATGCTGAACTTCGCCCACGGCGACGTCATCATGGTGGGCGCGTACATCGCGTTCTGCGCCATGACCTACATGGGCCTTCCGCCGTTTGTCGCCGTGCTCTGCGCCATGCTGGTGTGCACGGTACTCGGCGTGATGATTGAGGGCCTGGCCTATCGCCCCCTTCGCGAAGCCACAAAGCTGGCCGTGCTGATCACGGCCATCGGCGTCAGCTATCTGCTGCAAAACACCGCGCTGCTGATCTGGACCGCCAATCCCAAGGTCTTTCCGTCGGTATTCAACGTCGGCGCGATACGGTTGTTTGACGGCAACCTGGTCATCACCAGCGAGATCATACTGACCATCGTGGCCAACGTCGTCATCATGGTGGCCCTGACGATGTTCACAAGCAAGACCAAGATGGGCAAGGCCATGCGCGCGGTATCCGAGGACAGGGGCGCGGCGGAACTGATGGGCATCAATGTGAACCGCACCATCTCCGTCACCTTCGCCATCGGCTCGGCATTGGCTGCAATCGCTGGCGTGCTGTTGTGTTCCTCTTATCCAACGCTGATGCCCACCACCGGCTCCATGCCGGGAATCAAGGCGTTTACAGCGGCGGTGTTCGGCGGCATTGGCTCGATTCCCGGAGCGATGATCGGCGGACTGCTGTTGGGCATCATTGAGATTCTGGGTAAGGCCTACATCTCAACCGAGCTGGGCGACGCCATCGTATTCGCCGTGCTGATTATCGTGCTGCTGTTCAAGCCCGCCGGACTGCTGGGCAAGCCGGTGCACGAGAAGGTGTGAGGTGAGCCACATGAAAAAGCTGAAAAAGAGCACGATCAACAACATCATATCCTTCGGCATCGTCATCATCGCCTTTATCATTTGCCAGTCGATGATCGCATCCGGCGCGATGAAGCGCTCCCTCAGGGGCCAGCTGGTGCCCATTTGCGTGTATATCGTGATGGCGATATCGTTGAACCTGGTGGTGGGCATTTCAGGTGAGTTGAGTCTCGGACACGCCGGCTTCATGAGCGTCGGCGCGTTCTCCGGAATCATCGCCGCCGCCTGGCTGAATGCGCTGTTTCATATCGAAAGCGAGCTGCTGCGGCTGATACTGGCAATGGTGGTTGGCGGCTTGTTCGCCGGCATTGCGGGCGTGCTGATCGGCGTACCGGTGCTGCGATTGCGGGGCGACTATCTTGCCATTGTGACATTGGCCTTCGGCGAGATCATCCGAAATGTGCTGAACTGCATGTACTTCTCGCTGGACGGCGGGCGGCTGTATGTTTCCTTCAACAATCCAAACATTCCCGGCACGATGCTGGTCAATGGCCCCGCAGGCGCTACCGTCGAGGCCAAGATCGCCACCTTCCCGGTGGGCTTTGCGCTGATTATCTTCACGTTGATCGTGGCCATGAACCTGATCAACAGCCGTTCCGGCCGCGCCATTATGGCAACCCGGGATAATCGTATCGCGGCAGAGGCCATGGGCATCAACGTGACAAAGTACAAGATGATGGCCTTCGTCACCGCGGCGGTATTGGCGGGCATGGCGGGGGCGCTGTACGGCCTCAACTTCTCTACCGTAGCTGCCTCCAAATTCAAATTTGACACGTCGATTCTGGTGCTGGTGTTTGTGGTGCTGGGTGGCATCGGCAACATCTGGGGTTCCATCATCGCCGCGACATTGCTTACCGTACTGCCGGAGCTGTTGAGAACCTTTGCCGACTACCGCATGCTGGTGTATGCCGTCGTACTGATCCTGGTGATGCTGGTTACCAATAACCCGATGCTGCGTTCGCTGTTCAGTCAGATGGGCAGGCGCAGAGGGCGTGATGCGCAAACTCAGGTGGGAGGTGCCGACGAATGACGCAGAGTGAAGGCAAGAAACGGCTCTTGGATACCCGCATGGTACCGGCGCCAAGCCAAGGCATCATACCGGAGCGCGACCTGCACAGCACACCCGTGCTTGAAGCGCGGCACCTGGGCATTGAGTTCGGCGGCCTGAAGGCCGTGGAGGACTTCAACCTTATCATTGGAAAAACGGAGATTGCCGGTCTGATTGGGCCCAACGGCGCAGGCAAGACCACCGTTTTCAACCTGCTGACCAAGGTTTACCAGCCCACGATGGGCACAGTCCTGCTCAATGGCAAGGATACCGCAGGCATGAACACCGTACAGGCCAACAAGCTCGGCATCGCCCGAACATTTCAAAACATCCGCCTGTTCGACAACATGACCGTGGAGGACAACGTGCGCATCGGTCTGCACAATCAGATCAAGTATGGCATGTTCACCGGCATCATGCGCCTGCCCGGCTATTGGAAGGGCGAAAGGCAGCAGCACGAAAAGGCGCTGGAGCTGCTTTCGATATTCGACATGCAGGATCTGGCCGGCGTGCGCGCGGGCTCGCTGCCTTACGGTGCGCAGCGCAGGCTGGAAATCGTCCGAGCGCTTGCGACAAACCCGTCGCTGCTGCTGTTGGACGAGCCCGCGGCGGGCATGAACCCCCATGAGACGGAAGAGCTGATGCACAACATCATCAAGATTCGGGACCAGTTCAAGATCGCCGTTATGCTGATCGAACACGACATGAACCTGGTCATGGGCATTTGCGAGGGCATATGCGTGCTGAATTACGGGCGCATCATCGCCAAGGGAACCGCCGATGAAATACAGGCCAACCCGACTGTCATCGAAGCCTATCTGGGCAAGAAGAAGGAGGGCTGACACATGAGCGAAGCAAACAAAAACAGCTTGCTGCGGGTAGACGACATCCATGTGTATTACGGCAGCATACACGCCATCAAGGGCATCTCCTTCGAGGTGAACGAGGGCGAAATCGTCACGCTGATCGGCGCGAACGGCGCGGGAAAGTCGACGACGCTGAATACGGTTTCCGGTCTGCTCAAGCCCAGAAGCGGAATGATAACCTTTGAGGGCAAGGGCATTGTGGGCATCGGAGCCAGCCGCATCGTCGGCCTGGGCATGGCGCTCTGTCCGGAGGGACGCCGGGTGTTCCAGCAGATGACGGTCAAAGAAAACCTGGAGATGGGCGGCTATTCCCGTCCGAAGGACGAGATTCCCGCGTCGCTCGAGGACGTTTTCATGCGCTTCCCGCGCCTGAAGGAAAGGGAAAAGCAGGTGGCGGGAACGCTTTCCGGCGGCGAGCAGCAGATGCTGGCTATGGGCCGCGCCCTGATGAGCAAGCCCAAGCTGTTGATGCTGGACGAACCCTCCATGGGGCTCGCGCCTATCCTGGTGGAGCAGATCTTTGACATCATCAAGGAGCTCCATGCCACCGGCACGACCATTCTGTTGGTGGAGCAAAATGCCCAGATGGCGCTTTCCATCGCAGACAGGGCCTACGTGCTGGGTACCGGCAAGATCACGATTTCCGGTCCCGCTGCACAGGTACTGGCCGACGATCGGGTACGTGAAGCGTACCTGGGCGGATGATTCGCCATGGACAGACAAAGACTGGAAGGGCAGTTGGCTGAGCTGCCGCTGTACCAATATGCCTTTTTTCGGACGGATGAGCTGTTGTTTTCGGAGCGTGTGCGCTATATCTGCCGGACGGAGTGCCCGATGTATGACACCACCTGGGCGTGCCCTCCGGCAGTCGGCACGGTGGAAGAATGCCGGCGACGTGTGATGGCCTATGACGAGGGCGTTATGATCGCCACGATCACCGAGGTCAGCGATATCGCCAACATTCGCGAAACGCTGGATACGCGCGCCGACCACGAGGAGATCACCCGTCAGGTGCTTGCGATGGTACGCGCACAGACCGATGAGACGCTGACGCTGTCCACAGAGGCCTGTGCCCACTGCGAGCGCTGCACCTGGCCCAACGCCCCGTGCCGCTTTCCGAACCGCATGTTTCCCTGCGTGGAGAGCCACGGCATACTCATCACCGACCTGGCTGAAAAGCACGGCATTGATTTTATGGCGCAAGGGAACGTCGTTACCTGGTTTTCCCTCATACTGTTTAAATAAATGAGCAGTCCCGTAATACAGGTGGTATTACGGGACTGCATTTATTCTTTTCAAACTAAACCGCGACATCTGTGGGAGCCTTTTCCCGATACCAGTTGCGCCACTGCCAGCGGCAGGCGCAACCAGCCCGGCAGCGTATCCTGGCTTGGCGTCGTTGCCAAAACGAAAAATCCATCCCATATCTCGTCTCGTCTTATCTCGAGAACAGCATTAACTCATGCCTCGGTGGTTTCCTTAGCTTCTTCTGAAACCGGATGTTCAGCTTCAGAGGATGCTTCGTCATCGTCATCCGTATCGAGTTCGTATTCCTCTAAATCGCCGACCTCCAGGTCGTAGCCCACGGTGTGCATGGATATGTCGTGAATGTCCTCCACAAGCGAACCCAGCCCCACGATCACACTGCCCGACACGATGCCGGAGCAGATGCCCAGCAGCGACCACCACAAATCGGTGAGTTCCAGACCGAAGTGTATGAAAAGATAGGGGAAGGGTATGACGAGCACACCGATGACGATCAGCATGATGGAGAGGGGATAGCGCTTGCGCGCCAGCTCGGCGAGTATGGCCTTGTACCGCATAGTGTAAGCCTCCTGTATCTAATAATACAATAATATCGTATCGTTCGACATCTGTAAAGGCGTCTGCACTGTAATATCTTTTTTAATTATCGCTTTACGTGTCAGGGCGAACGCCACTGCAGATATCGACAACGAACGTAAACGATGAATGCAAAAGGATACTAAACGCTTTCAAACCGTCGTGGAATACAATCGTCGAATTCGACGCGCCAGCCCTCGCAGGCGGCAGGCTGCCATTCGTAGAAGCCTCGATTCTCCGAGGGAAACCATGCGCTCATCAGATTGACGATGACGCCCCCGTGACATACGACGATGGCGGACGACCAGCGCAGTTTCAAGAGCACCGTTCCCCCGGACAATACCCGGCGGCGGAATGAGCCCGTGGATTCTCCGCCGGGGCAGGGGACGCTTCCGTCAACGTCTCCGATCCAGCGCTGATAATCCCCATTGTACCGAAGCGCCTCACAGCCGAGCATCTCGAAGCGACCAAAATCCATTTCCGAAAGCTCCGGTATAATGCGCACAGGCCTTTGGCCTGTCAGGATTGTCAGCGTTTCATTCGCGCGCGCCATGCCGCTGGAGACATACAACTCGCAGGGGGGCAACGGACGACGCGCCGCAATGTCACGCGCCAGGGCCTGGCCATTCGGCGTAAGGGGAAGGTCTGTGCGGCCGCAGTAAAGGCGCTTTTCATTCGCCTCGGTCAAGCCGTGGCGCAACAGATACAGCGTCCTCATTTGATGCGCTGCGGTATGCCGCAGAACAGCCGCCAGACTTCGTCCGCTTCTCTGCAGAGGTAGAGATTCAACCGCCCGCAGGCCTCCCGCCAGGCGCGAAGCACCGGGTCGACAGGCACGACACCGCCGGAGATATCGTTTGCGATAAAGATCATGTCCTTCAACCGAACGGGGTCTGTTTTGAAACAATCCGCCGGTTCAATGCCGGACCGGATTCGGTTCAGACCAAATCGGTCGATATAGGCGATGCAGCGCCGGGAGAAATCGATGGCATCGGTGGTTTCGTCGCAGATCTGTATGTCGTCATCCGTAAGGCCGAAGCGCTCCCGGGCAAAATCGAGCTTGCCCTGATAGCTGCCGCCGATGATCACGATCATGTCACAGTCCCCCCATAAAACGGAAGTTTGCCAGCGCGATCAATGCGGCGCATTCGCTGATGCTAAGCGCAAACCCGCACAAATCTCCCGATACGCCCTTAAGCGTGCGGCAGGCACAGGCCATTGCCGCCGCATAGACCGCCGTCTCGATGATCAGTACAAGCGCAATCTTCCGCAGCCAGATGGCGCATGCGATTACGGTGACCAGCCAGATCACCGCGACGGCGAAGCGCTGGGCGCCCTTGCCCGCAGTGTTCGCGTATTCGCTGTGGCCGAGGGGCTTGAGCGACAGTACGCAGAAAGCGGAACCGCACCGGGATATCACCGGTATAAACAGCAGCGCCCGCAGATCGACCCAATTCAGACCTGCCGCCGCAGCATAGCTGAACATCATCAGAAGTCCCAGGCCAACCACGGCGAAGGCGCCGGTGTGTACATCCTTGAGGATGTTCAGGCGCTGCTCCAAGGGGCGCCAGGACAGTATGGCGTCGCAGGTGTCCATGTAGCCGTCCAGATGGATAAAGCCGGTCAGCAGCCAGGACAGCGCCGCAATCAGCGCCGAACGCAGCGTCGGGGCAAACCAGGCCATGCCCAGCGCGCCCAGCGCGGCCCACAACAGCCCCAGAAGCGCGCCCACGAAGGGCAGGCATACGAGCATCATGTCCCTGGCGTCCTCGTCCCATGGTCGATAGGGGCAGGGCAGAGCCGTGAACATGCTGTAGCACATGCAAAAGGCGTTCCAGAACCGCTTCATAACGGTAAAGCCCCCTTATGGGCGATGAATTGGCCACAGGTAACTTCGATCACGTTGTCGCAGCATCTGGCGATCCTGCGGTCTATGGCGGCAAGCCCCCGACGATATGCCTCCGTCAGTTCGTCATAAAGCATCGCGTCGGAGAAGATATAGTCGGAGACGAGCACAGTATTGGGAGCGCGTTTTATGAATGTTTCCAACGCCTCCGCGACGCGCTCGGGCGCGTCCATACGTATGCCCTCCGGCGTAAACATCTCATTGGAGAGCAGGGCCGTCACGCTGTCCAGCAGAAATGATCCCTTAGGGTCGGCGTCTTCCAAACAGCGCAGTATGTCGAGCCCACATTCCAGCGTTTCAAAGTCCCAACCCTCCCGTTCAATGCGGTGGCGGCATATGCGGGCATGATCCTCCGCGTCATGGGGAATCATCGTGGCGATGTAGTACAGGGGCGCGCCGCCAGCCTTCGCAACCCTCTGGGCGTAGTAGGACTTGCCGTTCTTGCAGCCCCCGGAGATATAGGTGCTCATCATGTTTCTCCCAGAAAAGCTTTGTTGCCGCGAATTTCTGCAAGATATCCGTCGTCGATGGCCGCTTCCTCAAAGGTGGCCATGTTTCGAAGCACGCTTTGAGAGGCAGCCACGAGCTCGAAGGCGATGGGGCAGCCGCTGCCTTCGCCCAGGCGCATGTTCATCAGCAGCATCGGTTCAAGCCCCATGGCGTCCATGGCGTAGCGATAGCCTTTCTCCGCGGAAGCATGGGAGGGAATCATATAGGCAGCGGACAGGGGATTCAGCCGGAATGCGCACAGCGCGGCCACGGCGCTGATGAAACCGTCGATTACCACAGGCAGTCGCACGGCGGCGGCGCCCAGGAACGCGCCGCACATGGCGGCAAGGTCGAAGCCGCCCACCTTCGTCAGAACATCCACCGGGTCCGACGGGTCGGGCTGCCATCGCTTGATCGCTTCATCGATCAGCGCAATCTTTCGGGCGTAGGCTTCGTTGTTGATGCCTGCGCCTCGGCTGACGGTCTGTGCGGCGGGCAGATTCAGCAGCGCGGAAAGCACGGCGCTGGAGGTGGATGTATTGCCGATGCCCATTTCGCCCACTCCGATGATCTGTATGCCTTCGTCGGCGGCGCGTCGCGCCGCTTCAATGCCGATTTGCAGGGCTCTGAGCGCCTGTGCCCGCGTCATGGCGTGTTCCCTGGCAAAGTTGCGGGTGCCATGGGCGATTTTGCAGTCGCGGATGCCGCTCTGGTGGAAATCGGCATTGATGCCCACGTCCATGACGTCCAGTTCGGCGCCAAAGTGCCGCGCCAGCACAGCCACGCCCGTCAGTCCCCGGGTGAAATTGATGGTCTGGCTCAGCGTCACGCTCTGGGGGCAGCTGGCCACGCCCTCCTCCACGATGCCATTGTCGGAGGCGAATATCAATACGCGGCGGCGGTCCACAGGATTGTACAGCCTGCCCGTCATGCCGGCCAGCTTCACGGAGATGTCCTCCAGCTTGCCCAGGCTGTGGGGCGGTTTGGCGAGGCTCTCCTGACGGGCCAGTGCTTTCGCGATGGCGTCACGGTCGGGCTCGCGGATTTGATTCAGGATTTCCTGAAGTGCTTGTTCCATAGCTCTTTGATTTCCTCTTTTTCGTTTCTAACGTTTTTTGATTCCAAGGTCATCGAACCATTTTTTGATCGGCTGTAGCTTCTGAGGGATTTGCAGGGAATCCATCCAGGCGCGCACGGGTGCGAGCTTTTTGGGAATGCCGGTGGCGTCGAACCAGGCGCTGACCTGCTGGCCGAGCGGCCATTCGGTATAGACGTGGACGTAGCGGCGCGCGCCCGTGAACTTTTCAAGATAGAAATCCTCCAGGGCGCTGACCTTCACTTCGCCGGTGGATGAGGCGTGTACAAACCGGTTCCCCCCGATCCAGAAGCCCATGTGGTCGCTGGGGTCTTTGTCCCGCACGGTATCGAAGCAGACGACATCGCCCGCCAGCAGCGCCCGTGGGTCTGTGATCAGCGGATAGCGCTCGTCGGTGCCGATGATCGCGGCAGCATGATAGGGGAATTCAAAGCCCTCCGGCTCAAGACAGTACATCACCAGACCGCTGCAATCGAACCTGTCCGGCCCGGCAGCGCCCAGCACATACGGCTTGCCCAAGTGCTCCAGCGCCCGCAGTACCACCGTCTCGCCCTGGGTCAGCCCCGAGGATGTCAGACAGATCAGCATGAGGCACATCCACAGCGCGACGGTCTGAATCAGGAAAAAGCGGGCTTTGCGAAAGGGGCGAAAGCGGCGACGGCGCATGAAACGGTTCTCCTTTGGCTTTGGTAAACTAATATAATTATTTCCCCGCCAGCGATTTGCGGTATTTTTCACTCTCCCAGTTGGCGATAAAGGCTTTTGCCGCCTCGCCCATGGTGGAGAGCGTATAGCCCTTCCTTTCGATGGCGCGACAGATGAACAGTACCGCAGTCAGTGTTTCGGCGATCACCTGAGCCTTAGTGGCGGGCATGTTGAAGGTCACGACGCCGGTCTTCGGGTTGCAGACAGCCATGCCATCGCCGGGCATATCCTCGGAAAAGCTGAAAACGCCCGTCAGGAATACCAGCTGGTCGGGGTAGAGGGGGGATTCCAGCAGGAATTTTTCTCTGAAATCACCAGAGGCCAGCTGCTCGGTCAGGAACGGGCAATCCGCTTCAAACAGGCCGTTTTCAAGTTCATGGACGCCCACCTGGGGGAAGTCGCCGTTTTTGATGCCAAAGGCACTTGCGATGCGGTCGTTGACATCGGTATGGATGCGCAGGCACGCTTCGGGATCGTCGCTGTGGGCGATCAAACCGTGGTTTTGCATGAAAATCGCGGCGGGACGGCGTCCCGTTTCGGCCTCTATCCGCCGAACCTCGTCCCGGATGGAGAAGGTGAGCCTCGCGCCGGGGTCCACATAGCTGACCCATCCCCACTTGTAATCCGCGTCCGCAAGGGCCTGCTTCACGATGCCCTCCAATTCGACGCTGCACGCGGCAAGGTTGGCGTATACGCTGTGGCTGTGGGCTACGTAGGTATCCAGTATGGAGTGGAAGCCTGCTTCCACCGAGGGACGTAGCGCTGCGAGGCCTTCGATGGCCTTTGTATTGGCCTTGGCCTGTTCGCTTCCGGCCTTTTCCACGTCCTCAAACGCCTTGGGGTCGCTATTGTTATAGAAGCGGCGCAGCGCTTCATAATCCAGAACGGCGTAGGCCCTGTCGGGTCGTATGTCCTTCAGGCAATAACCCGAGGCCTTGATGGCCATTAGGCTGCCCTCCAGTTTGACGGAAGTGTTGCCGCCGCCGCCCTGCACATAATCGGCCCGTGCGCCGATTTCGTTTGAAATCCTGGTAAAGCTGTCAAGTCTTTTCCGGTTTGCCTCAAAGAAGTTGTTCATGTCGATTCCTCCGTCTGAGTGGTTCTTATCATCGCCGTCGTCCAAAGGCTTCATTTTTGCTATCAGGAAGTGAATGGGTTTTCCCTGCCCGGCATACAGCTGTTCGTGCTCGGAGATGTAGTTTGGGGAGAAGCCGGAGGCGTGCAGATCGTCCGTCAGGCAGCGAATCTCAAAGCCGCACTCGCCAAGATAGCGCTTCGTGGCTGTGAACAGCGCGTCGTTGTCAGTCTTCATCCAGATTTCCCCGTCAGGCGACAGAAATTCACGATACTGGAACAGCTGCCTGGGGTGGGTCAAACGGCGCTTGTGGTGCTTGGCCCGCTCGTCCCAGGGGTTGGGGAAGCTGATGTAGATGCGCTCAATGCCGTCTGCGGCGCTGAACGTGTCGTAGATGCGCATGGCGTCCACGGCGGCGTAGACCAGATTGCCGGGATTATTGCCACCAAATTCCCGCTCCGTGTTGTTGACGGACACCGCCAGGACGTGGCGCACTTCGTCGATCGCGACATAATTGATGTGCGGGTTGTCATGGGCCATCCGCACCGTGGACACGCCCTTGCCGCAGCCGATTTCAAGGTGCAGCGGGCCGGCGGGGTCGGCGAAGCATTCCCGCCAGCGCCCCCGGTGCTCCGAGGGCTGTTCGATAAAGTACGGACAGGCGGCCAGCCTCGGCTCGGTCCAGGCCTTTCTTCTCATGCGCATGGCGTCAAGGCTCTCCCGCGTTCGATTCTTTTTTCTCGGCTTCCTCCTTGCGCCGGGTGACGGTGCGCATCCAGTACAGCAGCCCGATCCCTCCCAGCGTGGAGACGACCCAAAGGATCAGCGCCAGCTGTACCCGTGAGGTCAGCATCGCCACAAGGCCCAACACGTACAGCGCCACCAGCACCAGCGCAACGATGGCGCGCAACTTGCGCAACAGCGCGTTGCGATCGTTCATAGCCAAATCACTTCCCACAAACGCATATCGTTATAATATTCGATCTCAGAAGCCGTTTGTCCTGCTGATCGTGGTGGAAATCAAAGATTTTTCTTGCACATAAAGGCCCGGCGCGTTATACTGGTAATGAAAAAGGGGAGATGAAACCGTGATTATGACCATTGCAAAGCGTTTTGAGGCAATACTTTCCGAGCTGGACGCGCTCGCCGAGGCTTGCGATTCGCCGGAGGCGCTTGAGGATTTGAACGCTGAATTTGAGGACACGCTGTTGATGCTGTCAGAGCTCAACCCGAGTGATGAGGGGTATCAGGAGGAGTTTGACGATATAATGGAAGATTTGCGGTCTCTGGCGGACGATTATCGGGCGTTGGCCAGGGATATACCCGGCGTCGAGGCTCTGGCCGATAGGCTTAAACGGGCGGCAAAGGCGGAATGCAGCGCTTGAATCTTTACGCCCGATACGCTATAATATTATCATCGCTTACGTTTGGAGGATGTTGCCTATGAAGCGCTACAGGCCCTATTCACCGGGCTTTATCGTGTTGTATGTATTGACGCTGCTGAGCTTTGCCGACGTGGTGTACACCATTTGGCGGCAGGCGTCAGGCATGAAAAACGACTATATGGCGAGCTTTTCCTTCTTTTCCTACCTCGTATTCGCCATGGCCTGCTGCTATGTGTGGCAATACGCCCGAGCGAAGGTGGTCATTGACGGGCAGAAGATGCGCGTGGCCTTCCCCGTAAACATGCGCCCCAAGCAGGGCCAGCCCCGGGCGATGATCGTCTACCGCCAGGGCGACCTCGATTTGAAGTTTATCGACAAGACGATCGATTTGAAAAAGGTCACCCGCTACGGCTATGTGGAGGATCTGGGCTATGAGCCTCTGGATCAGAGCCGGGGAGGGGACAAGAGCAAGCTGTTTCCGGTGCATGAGGTCGCCTTCATCACCAGCGATAACAAGCGCTACCATATGAACGCGGGTATCTATAGTGACAAGCAGAAAAAAGAGATATTCACCCAGGTTCGCGATATCACCGGCATCGAGCCGGAGGGCAAGCTGGCAGAGATATTGAAATAATCCAAATCATAAAGGAAACGCCGCATAATCGAATCGTGCAGCAACGCGATGAAGTTGAGTCGGAAGCGCGCTGCGAAAACCGCAGGTAGTGCGCCATGAGCGATCTTGCGGGTTACACAAAAAAACGTGCTCCGGGGAACCGAACAGGTTCCCCGGAGCACTGTCTTTCCATTGTCAACCGATTACGATGTTCACCAGACGTCCCGGCACGAAGATCAGCTTTTTGACGCTCTTGTCGCCGATCAGCTTTTTGACTTCATCCAGGGCCAGGAAGTAGTCGCTCGCGGCCTCGCGGGTCAGGTCGGAGGGCACGTTCATGCGTCCGCGCAGCTTGCCGTTGATTTGCAGGGCTACCTCCACGGTGTCCTTTACCAATGCCTTTTCGTCGTATACCGGCCACGGCGCGTACATCAGCTCGGCATCGGACAGCTTGCACAGCTGATTGATTTCCTCGGTGATGTGGGGCGCGACGGGATTCAGCAGCTTCACCAGCGTCAACAGTTCGCCCCTGGTGACGCTGCCCTTGGCGTAGATGGCGTTCACCAGCGTCATCATGGCGGCGATGGCGGTGTTGTACTTCATCTTCTCATAGTCCTCGCCGACCTTCTTGATGCAGGTGTGCACGTCGTAGGCGAGATCCCTGGAGATGCTTTCCTCGTCAGTCAGCATTTCCATCAGACGCCACACGCGATCCAGGAAGCGCTTGCAGCCCTTCACGGAGTCGTCGTTCCAGGGCGCGGCGGCGGTGTAGTCGCCCATGAACAGCACGTACAGGCGCAGCGTATCCGCGCCGTACTGCCGGACGATGTCCAGCGGATCCACAACGTTGCCCTTGCTCTTGGACATCTTCTCGCCGTCGCTGCCCAGGATCAGGCCCTGATAGCTGCGCTTGGCGTAGGGCTCCGGGGTGTTGACCTCGCCGATGTCGTAGAGGAAGCGGTGCCAGAAGCGGCTGTACAGCAGATGGCGGGTCACATGCTCCATGCCGCCGTTGTACCAGTCTACGGGCATCCAGTATTTCATCTCATCCATGGACGCGAAGGCCTTGTCGTTGTGCGGGTCCACAAAGCGCAGGAAATACCAGGACGAGCCTGCCCACTGGGGCATGGTATCCGTCTCCCGCTTCGCTGGGCCGCCACACTTGGGGCATGTGCAGTTCACGAAGTCGGGGATGCGGGCCAGGGGAGACTGACCGTCGGTGCCGGGCTCAAAGTTCTCCACGTCCGGCAGGGTCAGGGGCAGTTGATCGTAGGGTACGCCCACAGTGCCGCACACCGGGCAATGGATCAGCGGGATGGGCTCACCCCAGTAGCGCTGGCGGTTGAAGGCCCAGTCCTTCATCTTGTACTGTATGCCCTTGCGTCCGATGCCCTTTTCGGTCAGGAAGTCCAGCATCGCGGCGATGGAATCCTTCTTGTTGTCGTAGGCGTTCAGGAAGCCGGAGTTGACCATCGGGCCGTCGCCGGTATAGGCCTCCTTGGTGATGTCGCCGCCCCGAATGACCTCGATGATGTCCACACCGAACTTGGTGGCGAATTCCCAGTCGCGCTGGTCGTGAGCGGGCACGGCCATGATGGCGCCGGTGCCATAACCCATCATTACATAGTCGGCAATGAAGATGGGGATCTTCTTGCCGTTGACGGGATTGACGGCTTTAAAGCCCTCCAGACGCACACCGGTCTTGTCCTTTGCCAGCTGGGTGCGCTCAAATTCGGTCTTGCGGGCGCATTCCTCCCGGTAGGTTTCGACGGCGCTCCAGTTGGAGATGCGATCCCTGTACTTGTCCAGCAGCGGATGCTCGGGCGCCATAACCATGAAGGTGACGCCGAACAGCGTGTCGGGGCGGGTGGTGTAGATTTCCAGCTTCTCTGGCACGCCGTCCAGCGCAAAATCCACAAACGCGCCGGTGGAGCGCCCGATCCAGGTAACCTGCTGCTGCTTGATGCTTTCGGGATAATCCACGGTATCCAGTCCCTCCAGCAGCTTGTCGGCGTACTGGGTGATGCGCAGGTACCACACGTCCTTGGGCAGCTGCACCACGTCACTGTGGCACACGTCGCACTTGCCGCCCTGGCTGTCCTCGTTGGACAATACCACCTTGCAGTGGGGGCAGTAGTTCACCAGCGTCTTGGCGCGGAAGACCAGCCCGTGATCGAACAGCTTCAGGAAGATCCATTGGGTCCACCTGTAGTAGTCAGGCAGAGAGGTGGAGATTTCACGGCTCCAGTCGAAGGAAAAGCCGATCTGCTTCATCTGATCCTTGAAGTGTTCCACGTTTTTCGTGGTGATCACGTGGGGATGGGTGTTGGTCTTGATGGCGTAGTTCTCGGCGGGCAGGCCAAAGGAATCGAAGCCCATGGGGAACAGCACGTTGTAGCCTTCCATGCGGCGCTTGCGGGCCACGACCTCAAGCCCGGAATAGGCCTTGATGTGACCCACGTGCATGCCTGCGCCCGAGGGATAGGGAAACTCCACAAGGGCGTAGAACTTCGGCTTGGCATGGCTCTTTTCGGCTTCGAAGGCGTGGGTTTCGTCCCAATGCCGCTGCCATTTGGTTTCGATGTCGGCGGGGGAATAGGCTGGAATGTTTTTCATAATAGACACCTCAACTACTTTAGTTGTTATTATCGCGCCACTGTTTGTATGCATCCACATCTTTTTTTACTTGCGTCAAAACAAATGCAAGCACTGCAGCGTCGTCAACATAGCCGACCACAGGAATGAAATCCGGAATAAGGTCGACAGGAGCAAGGAAATAGATGAGCGCTCCGGCAATAGCGATCAATGATTTGTATGGGATTTCAGTGTATTCTTTCCTTTGATAGCTTCTCAGCAGAGAAACGAAGACAGGGATTGAAGCCAGCTTTTCTCCCACTTTAGGCACGGTGGAGAGCTTGCTTTCAATATTCTGCAAAAGCTGCCTCAACTTGTCAGGATCTCTGACTGTCTCTTCTGCCTGCTTGGAAAATTGATCGAGCGTCTTTTTGACATCCTGCTCATTAATGGGCTTTTTCATCTTTTCTTCCCCCCTTACAATAAACCTCCGTCTCAATCAAGAGACGGAGGACAATCGCCTTCGCGGTACCACTCTCATTGATTCCTGTCTGGAACCCACTCGATGCCGATAACGGCGGCAACCGTCCCGCATGGGGAATGCTCCGGAACGAGTTCGGCGGGGCGCGACGCTGTCTTTCAGCCAGGGACAGCTCTCTTTGGACGCGGGGACGCGCTTACTGCTTTCCTTCAATGCATACCAGATTATAGACGAATCAGCGAGGCCTTGTCAAGCAAATAAGGTTAAAAAAAGATCAGACAAATGCTTGCCTGATCTTTGAATGAAATGCCTATGGCAATCAATTGGCCTTTTCGGCTTCCGCAGCGGTGGCTTCCCCAGCCTGCTCCGCCGTCTGGGCGGCAGTTTCGGTCGCTTCAGCGGCTTCCTCAACCTTCTCCTCTGCGGTATCCGCAGCTTTTTCGACCGCTTCGTCAGCTTTTTCCTCTACGGTCTCCGCAGCGTTTTCGGCAGCTTCCGCGACCTCCTCGGTCTTCTCTTCAACCGCCTCGGCGGCCTCGTCAGCCTTTTCCTCTACAGCCTCAGCAGCTTCCTCGGCTGCTTCCGCGACCTCCCCGGCCTTCTCTTCGACCGCTTCAGCGGCCTCTTCGGCGGCCTCGCCAGCTTCCTCAGCCGTCTCTTCAGCCGCTTCACCGGCTTCTTCAACGATTGCGTCGTCGATGGAGATGGGCGCGCTGCTGCCCGTGTTGTGGGCGGTGATGATGGTGGCTACGATGGCCAGCACGATAAACACGGCAGCGGCGATCTTGGTGTACTTTTGCAGCCGGCCTTCCATACTCTTGGCCTTGTTCTTGCCAAAGAATGTTTCAGCGCCGCCGCCAATCGCGCCCAAACCCTGGCGCTGGCCCTCCTGCATCAGGACGGTGACGATGAGAACGATAGAGGTCAGAATCAGAACGATATCGACGATAATGGACAAAGCGGTCATGGAACATCCTCCTTAAAGTATAGAACACAAATCCGTCCCGAATCGCGCAAAAAAAGCACGCGACTCAAAACACGCTGGCCTATTATAGCACGCTTCCCATCAAAACGCAACCATATTTTCGCAGAAAAAAGGCGTTTTTGACTATAAAATGACGGTTAATTCTTGGTATACACTATTCATCTTCAAACATGTTCGAGATTTTCAGCTTCGACCGATATACCTCGTTTCGGGTGTAGCCCGCTGCCTGCGCCGCCTGCGCCGCCTGGGAAAGGGAAGCGCCGTCCACCATTTTCGACAGCATCCAGGCCTGGACGGCTGGCCGCTGTTGCTGGGGCTCCAACGGGGGCAGCACAGACAGATCCGCCACAAGGCAATACTCGCCCTTTTCTACGCCGGGATTGTTGCGAAACTGATCGAGCACCTGCGCCGCTTCGCCGCGGTAAATGCGTTCGAAGCGCTTGGAGAGGTCGCTGCATACGCAAAGCAGGCAACCCGGCCACAATTCGACGATTGCGGCGACAAGCTCCACGATGCGATGAGGCGATTCATACAGCACGACGATTGGAATGCCCGTGCGACGGATGGCGTTCAGCTTTTCAACCAGCGCCTTTTTTTCCCGGGGCAGGAAGCCGAAGAAGGCAAACTCCCGTGCATCAAAGCCGGAAACGGAAAGCGCCGTTGCCACTGCCGAGGGGCCGCAGACGGGCTCAACGGGAATACCCGCCTCCCAACAGGCGCGCACCAGCAGATGACCGGGGTCGGAAATGCCCGGCGTCCCGGCGTCGCAGGTCAGCGCCACGGTCAGATCCTCCGCCGTCATGCGATCCACGATCTGCGGCGCCTTGTCCTCCTCGTTGTGACGATGGCAGGAGGTCATCGGCTTTCTGATGTCGAATTGGTTGAGCAGCTTCATCGTCACCCTGGTATCCTCGGCGGCGATCAGGTCTGCATCCTCCAGCGCCTGATGCATCCGTGGTGTCAGGTCGTTCAGATTGCCGATTGGGGTGGCGACCACATAGAGCTTGGGCATATTAAACTCCTTGCCAACTGAATTTCGGAAAACCAAACGGTTGCAGGGATAACGTACAATTGAAGTGTAAGCTTCAAATGCTGTGGATTAGTGCAACGCGAAGAAGAGCTCGTTTTGCGTTTCAAGGGACGACGCGATCCGTCGCCCGGCGGGCAGATGCGCCTTTATCCACGCGCCATATTGTACCGCCATGCCCACGTTTCTGCCGCCCAGGGTTCGCGTGGGAAAGGAAACGACCAGCCAATCGGCGTTGACAGCTTCCATGACCCGAACCGCGCCGCCGGTCTTCTGTCGTTCCAGCAGCGGCAACAGCTTGAACAACAGTGCCATGTCGAAATGCGCTGATGGAATCGCACCGGGAAACAACACGTCCGCGCATTCCGCCGAAACGGGCATGCCGTAGCTCTCGTGAAAGCAGTTGACTGCATAGACCGCAGCGCCGGATATGTCAATGCCGACGGTCGGTATGCCCCTGGCGCCCAGATAGAGCGGGTTGATGCCGCAGGCAACATCCAAAACAGACTCAGGTCTGCATGATGCGGCAAATATCCGCTCGTACAGAGCGTCCATGTCGGCCAGCGGCAGGCGCTCCCGCGTAGAGGCATGGCGGCTGAGCATCCTTTCGAGACCGGCGTCTGTTTTACTGATATACCAGGCTTGCATGTCGTAGGCCAGTTGACGGGCCTCTTGGGGCGTCATGAATGCGCCTGTGATGCCGTGGAGCGCCTCACGGGCGGCCTTTTCCACATCCCTGGGCTTTTTATACCGTTTAACACAGTCTGCCCACACCCGACGCACGGTTTCCGGACAGATGTCGCGGTACTTCGCCGATTGAAGCAGCTTGTCCAGAAGATCGTTACCCATCGCGCAGCAACTCCATCAGTTTTCCGTAGAACCTCAGGTTGTGCGCCGTGGCGAGGCGCATCGCGGTCGGGTCGTTCACCTTGAAAAGGTGGTGCAGGTAAGCCCTGGAATAATTCCGGCAGAGGACGCAATCGCAGCGCTCGTCCACGGGCCCGTCCTCCCGGCGGAATTCATCGTCCAATATGTACACGAACCTGTAGAATTTCCCGTCTTCACGGCGCACGCCTTCAGGGGTGTCCATGCCGGGAAGCCAGGTGTAGAGGCGCTGGTGGCGGGCCTCGCGGGTGGGAATCACACAGTCGAACAGCGTATACCCCATCTCCACCAGCAATGCGATTTCCTCCGGCCTGCCCAGGCCCATGGCATACTTGACCTTGTCGTCCGGCATGGCGTCCGCCGCCATTTTCAGTATGTCGGGTCTGAACGCGCCGCTTTGATCCAGCGGCCAGCCCCCGAACCCATAGCCGTCGAAGCCGATCTCCTCCAATCGACGCCCACATTCCATGCGCAAATCGGGATCGCTGCCGCCTTGGACGATGCCGAAGAGCAGCGGCTTTCTTTCCAGCTTCCGGGACAGCTTGTCAAATTCTGCGCGGCAACGCTCGCCCCACTTTACCGTGAGCTCCACGCTGCGCCGCTGTACGTCGCAGGGATCGTCGGGGTGCGTGCACATGTCCAACGCCATCATAATGTCGCTGCCATACTGAAATTGCACCTGTATGCATTTTTCAGGGGTAAACGTCAGTCTGTTCCGACCACGGTCTGGTCTGAATATGATTTCCTTGTCGCGAATCTCGCCGTATTCCGGGTTTTCCCGAATCAGCGAATACAGCTGAAAGCCGCCGGAGTCGGTCAGTATCGCGCCGCGGTAGCCGGTGAAGCCGTGCAGCCCACCCAGGCTTTTAATCAATTTTGCGCCGGGCTTGGTCATCAGGTGGTAGCTGTTCATCTCGCAGCCCGTCAAGCCTGCGGCGTATACATCGTCGAAGCTGCCCGCGCGTATCGCCCCATAGGTCGCATCAGGGAAGAAAGCGGGCAATCGAACGGACCCGGAGGGCGTCTCAAGATAGCGCATGATGATCTCCAAATCTATAGCTTTTCCACGATTCTCAAGCAGGCGCTTCTCGACCTGGGATTCATTTCCAATTCCTGAGCCGAGGCGACAACGGGCTTGCGGGTAATCAGCTTTACGACGGGCTTTTTGCCGCACACACAGACGGGGAAGGACTTCGGACAGGTACAGGGATCGGCCAGGCTGCGGAAGGTGTTTTTGACGATGCGATCCTCCAGCGAGTGAAAGGTGATGACGCACAGCCGCCCGCCGGGCGAGAGCAACGCAGCCAGCGCGCGAAGGGAGGCTTCCAGCGGATCAAGCTCGTCATTGACGGCGATGCGCAGCGCCTGAAAGCTGCGTCGGGCAGGGTGGCTGCCATCACCCTGGCGCAGCTTTTTGGGGATTGCGGCGTCAATGATATTCACCAGTTGATCCGTGGTTTCGATAGGCGCTGACTTGCGGCGGTCACAGATGACCCGGGCAATCTGCCGCGCCCACTTTTCCTCACCATAATCCCTAAGGATCCTGTTCAGGTCATCCTCAGACCAGCCATTGACGATGTCCCGGGCGCTGAGCGCTTGCCTGCGGTCCATGCGCATGTCCAGGGGCGCGTCGTCGTGATATGAGAACCCCCGCTCCCGCACGTCCAGCTGATGGCTGGAGACGCCCAAATCGACCAGTATACCGTCGATACTTCGGTCTATTCCGGTGTTTTCGAGCAATGCCGTCGCATCGTGGAAATTCCCGTGCAGGCAACAAAAGCGCGCCTGTGTCTCTACTGAGGACAGGCACTGTTCAGCAGCCTCGAGGGCGTCGGAATCCCTGTCTATGCCGATCAACAGTCCATCGGGGCCGAGCCTTTTCAATATCTCGCAGGAATGACCCGCGCCGCCCAGCGTACAGTCGAGGTAGACACCGGTCTGTTTTATGTTCAACCCGTCCAGGCATTCGGCCAACAGCACAGGAATATGGTGAAATGACAGCGTTTCTTCGTTCATTACAGCTTCCAAGGCGCAATGCCCAGCTTCTTGCGCACCTTTAGCATCGTGCGATGGGCGATGGCGGAGGCACGCTCACGGCCGGAGTCCATCACCTGTTGCAGATAGGCTTTGTCCGCACTGATGCGGGCGTATTCGGCTTGTATGGGTTCCAGCGCGCCGATGACGCAGTCCGCCACGGCGTCCTTGAACCTGCCGTAGCCCTCGCCGTCGTATTCAGCGGAGATATCGTCCATGGACTTGCCGGTCAGCGCGGCCATGATGCTCATAAGGTTTGCCACGCCGGGCTTGTTCTCCGGATCAAAGCGTATGGCGTTGTCGCAGTCCGTCACAGCCCGGCGAATCTTCTTGCGGATCACATCGGGCTGATCCAGTATGGCGATGTAGGTTTCTTCCGGATCGGATTTGGACATCTTGCGGGTGGGCTCCTGCAACGACATCACCCGTGCGCCGACCTTGGGGAAGTAGCCCTCGGGGATGATGAAAACGTCGCCATAGACGGCGTTGAAGCGCTCAGCGATGTCCCGACAGATTTCCAAATGCTGCTTCTGATCCGCCCCGATGGGCACCAGGTCGGTCTGATACAGCAATATGTCGGAGGCCATCAGCACCGGATAGGTAAACAGACCACAGTTGATATTGTCCGCGTGCTTGGCGGACTTGTCCTTGAACTGGGTCATGCGTGACATCTCGCCCATATAGGTAAAGCAGTTCAATATCCAGCCCAATTCCGTATGGGCGGGAACCTGGCTTTGAAAATAGATGATATTCTTTTCAGGATCCAACCCGCTGGCCAGAAAGATGGCCAGCGTGCGCAGACAGGCCTTGCGCAGCTCTGCCGGATTTTGGCGCACCGTCAGCGCATGCAGATCCACGATGGAATACAGGCAGTCGTATTCCTCCTGGAGCAGGCCAAAGTTGCGCAGAGCACCGATATAATTGCCCAAAGTCAGGTTTCCCGTGGGCTGTATGCCGGAAAAGATGCGTTTTTTCTGAACTGGCTTTTCCATATGACCAACCTCCATTCATCCGCAATGGCGGATAATTCAAATAATTATAGCATGATAACGATGTCCCCGTCAATCGAAGCCCGTCCTTCTTCCACGGTTCGCGCATGAATGCGCGAGTGGGAAGGAAACGGGGAAAAATCCCGCTTGACGACACGATTTTCCTGACGGGCACGACCGATTTTCCAGTCGGGCAGGCAAGCGCCTCCTCTGTGGGAATCCATGGGCGTCGGCAAAGCCGGCGCCTGCGATTGAAGCCAATGCCGCTCGCTATAGTCTACACAGCATTGTCATTCTTGCGTCTCCCGTTACGACTCTTCTTCGTCCGCTTCGGCGATCTCCAGGTACTTTTCAAAAACGGCGTCCAATTCCGCTTCGTCATCTACCGTGGCGTAGACGTCGTTGCCGTCTGCGTCGGTTTCAATGCGCAGGATCACCAGCTCGTCCTCGCTGACGTCCTCCATGGGATCCAGCGGCACAAGGCAGATATAGGGTTTGCCCTCGTGCTCCAGGGTCATCAGGTGCTCAAAGCGCACGGCGTTGCCGTCTTCATCCACTAGCTCGACGACGTTGTCCTGCTCCATATCCAAATCGTGATTCATGTTTTCACTCATGGTCCATACCCCTTTTAAATAGATTTTCTTGCTTTCATTGTCGTGCCAGCCTCCGGCGTCCATGAAGCTCTGCAAAATGTAGGTCGCGGCGAGCTGGTCGATGTATTCCTTGCGCCTGGATCGGCGCATGTCAGCTTCCAATAGGACGTTTCTGGCCTGTCGAGTGGTCAGGCGTTCGTCCTGAAAGCGTATCTGCAGGCCTTTTGCGGCCAGAAAATCCGCGAAAGCCCGGGCATGCTCTGCCTGCATGCCCGCGCTGCCATCCATATTCAGCGGCAGACCGCACAGAACCCGGTCTGTTTCGTACTTCGAGCAAAGCTCCAGTACCCGGGCGGCGTCCTTCTCAAAGCCCTTTGTCCAAATGGTCTCCACGGCCTGTGCCGTCAGGTTCAACGGGTCGGTGACGGCCACCCCGATGCGCTTGTCGCCAATGTCCAGGCATAGTGTCCTCACCGGTTTCACACCACCTTTATGCAGAACTGGGGGCACACTTTGGCGCAATATCCGCAAAACACGCACTTGGACTGGTCCACCACGGCGCGCCCGTCTACGATCGCGATGGCGTTCTGGCGGCAGCGTGCGGCGCAGCGTCCGCAGCCCTCGCACCAGTCGTGCACCATCATCCGGCGCTGTCTGTGTCGCAGGGCTTCCATCCGCCCCTGTGCGTCCTTCTCACCCTCGAAAAAGGCGACGTTGGCGTCGATTTCCTGTCTGCTCTGCATGCCAAGGGCGACGGCGTCCAGCAAAGGATTTCCCACGGCATACTTAAGCGCTTCGTCGCTGTCCTGGATCAGGTGTCCGCCGCCCAGCGGCTTCATGGCGAAGATGCCGATACCCCGCGCCCGCGCGTCGTCAATCGCGGCCTCCATGTCCTGGCGCGTTCCGTCCTGTATGCCGATGCCCCGGACGTTGATCAGCGGGTGAATCACGTCGATCATGGGAAAGCGCGGCGCGGCCCGCACACAGGCGCAATGGTGCGTACTGACGCCGACCGCCCCGATGTGTCCCGAATCGCGCTGCTCCGCCAGGTAAACAAGGGCTTCCTCATGTCCCCGAAGCGTGTACAGCGATTCCTGCTCGTGAAGCATGAAGAGATCGACGTAATCCCTGCCCAGTCCCTCAAAGGCCCGCTCCAGCGCAGCCTGGGCGGTCGTGCGGTCATAACAGTAGGCCTTGGTGCTGACGACATAATCCGGCGCTTCCTTCAAAGCCAGGCGGATATGCGGATAGGTGCCGTAAAGGTCGGCGGTATCGAGAAAGCGAACCCCTCGCTCGTAGGCGTAGATCAGCAGGTCGGCGCCTGCGCGGGGAGAGAGATCGCACTGCAACGGCGACATGGTCAGCGTGCCGAAGCACAGCCGGGAAACTCTCAGGGCACTCCTGCCCAGCACGCGCATCTGCATATTTGACGTTTTCCCTTCTCCATTGTCGTTCAATATGCCGCAGGGCTGGAAATAACCGTATTCCCAGCCCTGTTGTTGCCTGAACGCGATGCTGTCAGTGTTGGATGATCAATAATCCTTGTCATGCTCCATGATATAGAAGCGCACAAACTCCTCCAGCAGCTCGTCCCTCTCCAATCGACGGATCAGTGAACGGGCGTTGTTATAGCTGGTTATGTAGGTGGGATCGCCGGAAATGATATAGCCCACCATCTGCATGATCGGATCGTGACCCTTGGCCTTCAGCGCCTGATAGACCACCTCGATGATCTCAGCCGCCGATTCCGGCGCGTCCGCCGGAATGCGGAAGTGCCTCGTTTCATCCATTCTGCTGTTCATAGCGCACCGCCTTTCGGACACAGCATTTCACATTCATAATTATTATAACACAAAAAGTCGAAAAGATCAAATGTTTTCATATTTTTGAACAAAAATTCTAAATAGTGTTCGAAGGGACATCATTACAGGCATGGCGAAGAGCATCCCCGTCACGCCACCCAGACGCGCCCCCGCATAGATGCCGATGAGCACGGCCTCCGGGGAAAAACCGGTGAGATTGCCCATGATTCGCGGCGATATCCATGAACCGTCCAGCTGTTGTACCACGGCCAGCGCCAAAATGGTCAGCGCCGCACGCTGCCAGCCATCGCCCAGGGCGATGAACACCGCCGGTACGCCGCCGATGAACGGACCGAAATAGGGAATCATATTGAGAAGCCCGATGATCAGCCCCAACGCCAGCGTGTTGCCGATGCCCACGATCGAAAGCGCGGCCACGGATAGCAGCGACACCGCGGCTGCAACCAGGAGCTGGCCCCGCATGTAAAGGCGGAGCTCGTGGCAAACGGCGTTGCCCATGCGCACGGCGGTGTGCCGAACCGCCTGCGGCAGCAGCAGCTCCACGCGCAGCAGCAGGCGTTCCCGGTCACACAGGAAGAAAAATGCCAATACCGCCATCATCGACGCCTGTCCGACCCAGTCCGCTGCATTGACGGCCAGGCCAATTGTCCCGCCGGCAAAGCCGGATAACGCGCCCAACAGGCTGGCGGCGTCGAGCTCCGGCAACGTCAGGGCTGGCAAGCGCGCCTGCAGCCATCGTCGAATGTCTTCAATCCAGTTGGACAGACGGACAATAGAACCGGGCAGGGCTTGCAGCAGCGACAGCATCTGGCCGTATACCGGAGGAACGAGCAACCACAGCAGTCCGGCGACCACAGCGCCAATGGACAACAGCGCGAGCAATACCGCCGCCGGTCGGGACAGTTTCCTCTCATAGAGCCGGGAGAGAGGGGCAGCGATGAAGCAAAGTATGCCCGCGCCCAAAAGAAGCGCGCCAAGCTGTACCAGCAGCCCGCGAAACGCGAGCATCACAGCCGCAAAGCCCAGAATGACGATGCCGGTGACGATTTGACGCCGGGTTGGGGATTCAATCTTTAACTGCATGCCGACCGCCTCTCAGATTTGTCTGTTGCTACAGCTTCTTTACGATGTCATCCGCCTTGTCAGAGATCCAGCTGCCCGTCTGCCTGACCTTCCGGTTCCACCGCTTTTCCGTCTGCCAATTCATGATGCCGTATACCGTAGCCGCCGATCCGCCGATCACCATCCCGGCGATCAGCCCCTTCATCAATCCGCCCTTCATGCGCTCCCTCCTCTCTCGTCGCTTCGACAGGTTCTACGACAACCTCGCCGTTGTCCGGATTCACGCTGTAGCGCGTGACGCGCAGCCGATGGTATGTCAGGTCGTCCCAAACACCGGCGGAAAGCTCCAGGGCGCTGACGGCGAAGCTCAGCTCGTCGATCTCGGCCCCCGTGATCGCGCCCATTCGCCGCCCGTCGGTGGAAACGGCGCGCATCAGCAGCGGTTTTGTCCGCATGCGCATGCGCTTGCCGCCGTCCTCGGCCATAACGGCAACCTGTCCCAGCATTTCAAGGCTTTCCACGGGGATGAACCGCGTTCCCAACAGTCCCGCCCCAACCCATATCCCCGCAAGCTGTCGCAGGTCATGCGTCAGCTCGGCCCGGAGCAGTCGTCCGATCCTGCGGCTGCCGCAGACCACGGGCATGCCGGTCAGGGTGCGTAGCTTTCGCATCTGCGTCGCCTCCGTTTTCATCGCGTTCCGGCACGCCTATTATCGACCTTGGAGGCAGTTTGCTTTCGCGGCAATTTTTGTCGGTAAAAATAATGCGTTGCCGTATTGCGCGAGGCGTGATATAATATTCGTGCAGCATCATTGACAGAATAATGATATGCACACGCTGATTGGGATATAACGCTATAATTATTTTTCTATCGACGGGTTGGACACAGTTTTGACATATAATTCTGATAATTTCAGGATGCGCTCAAAGGAGGCAGGATTATGGAAGAGATTCGCAGTGGATATAAGATATTGGTTGCCGACGATGACACGAATGTACATCAGTCCCTGAACGCTTATTTCCGGCGGGAGGGCTATCAGATGATTTCGGCCTATGACGGCAATCAGGCGCTGGAGCAGGTCAGGCGTTCGCGCCCGGACATCGTGATACTGGATATCATGATGCCCGGCATGGATGGGCTGATGCTTTGCCGTGAAATACGCAAGGATTCCAACATACCGATCATCATGCTCTCGGCAAAGGGCGAGGAATTCGACAAGCTGCTGGGCCTGGAGATGGGTGCGGACGACTATATCACCAAGCCCTTCAGCCCCAGGGAGGTGCTGGCGCGGGTGAAGGCCGTGCTTCGGCGGATGCATGAATTGAATCCGGAGGACAAGTCGGCGCATCTGGTGGTGGGCAACCTCGACATCGACATGAACGCATTTACGGTCAAGCTGGACGGCCAACTGGTGCCCTGTACGCCCAAGGAGACCGAAATACTCTGGACGCTGGCCAGCAATCCGGGCATGGTTTTCAGCCGGGAGCACCTGTTGCAGAGCATTTGGGGCTACGATTTCCTGGGAGACACGCGGGCCGTGGACAGCCATATCAAGCGCATTCGCGCCAAGCTTTGCAATGAAAGGAATAATTGGGACATCAAGACCGTTTGGGGGATAGGCTATCGCTTTGAAGTGACGGAAGGGAAACAGTTATAGCCTATGGGCAGGATGAAAAGCGAACGCCCCAGCAGTATCGGCACGAAGGTTTTGCTCAGCCATCTGCTGCTGTGCGGCGTGATTATACTGTTGGCCAGTCTGCTCAGCTATGCCCTCACAGCGCGTTATATGAAGGAAATGCGGATGGATGATCTGCTCGAAAAGGCCGAACGGATTGCCGAGAGCAGCCGTCAGATGCCGAAGGGCAAATATGTTCCCACCCGCCGGATTGTGCGCACCTACGCCTATCTGACGGACGCCAGGGTCTTCTTTCTGGAAGCCGGTACAGAGCCGATACGCATGAGCTGGTATGGCCCCGAGTCTGAGCCCGCAGGCGAACCGGAAGGCGAAGAAACGGGAGACGAGGATCTGAAGGGCATACAGTGGCTGGAGGTACGCGACTCCATCGACAGGGAGTTTGCCGCCCGTGTGCTGAACGGGGAAAAGGTCTCCGCCATGCGTCACTTTGAATTTGCCCAGGAAGAGATCATATTCGCTGGCGCGCCGATATTGGATGAGGGCGGCGTGGTTCGCAGCGGCGTGATATTGGCACAGCCGGTGACGGAACTGCGCAGCCTTTCAAAGCTTGTGCGCTACATGCTGGTGTTTGTGGTAAGCATATCCCTGCTGCTGTCGGTGATCCTGGCGATGCAGCTGTCGCGGGTGCTGGTGAGCCCCATTCAGCGCATTACATTGGCCGCCAGGCGCATGGAAAACGGCTTGTACGCTGAGCGGATTCCCAAACTGCCGGCGGATGAAATCGGCGAACTTGGCCATGCTTTGAACAGCATGTCCGGAAGACTTTTGGATGTCATACGCAATCTTCGCAAGGAACGCGACAAGCTCGAGCTGATTATATCAGGCATGAGCGAAGGCCTGATCGCCATCGACAACCAATGGCATATCATTCACGCCAACGCGGCCTTCCTCGAGTTGACCGAGCTTGATCGCGCTTCCCGATTGTTGGACGATACGAAGCGGTTTGGCGCGCTGATCGCAATGCTTGAGCGCTGCATGAACGGCGGCGAGGCGGAGAGTATCGAATGGGAAAACCCTTCCCATCGCGTCATACTGGCTACCGTCACCGCGCGCAGGGATGACAGCGGCGCAATCTCGGGCGTGGTTTGCCTGATGCGCGATGTGTCGGAGAGCCAGCGTGTGGAACAGCTTCGCAGGGAATACGTCGCGAACGTATCCCATGAACTGCGCACGCCCTTGACGGGCATACGGGGCATGGTGGAGCCGCTGATCGACGGCTGCTACGAGACAGAAGAGGAACGCCTTGAGTGCTACCGTATCATATGGAAGGAAACCATGCGCCTGGAAAAGCTGGTGGGCGAGATGCTGGATATGTCGCGTCTGCAGGACGGGCGGATTAAGGTGGATATGGAACCGCTTGAGTTGCCCGGCATATTGGATGCGGCTGTCCGTAGCATGAAGCCCATAGCTGACGAGGCCGGCGTTGACCTTCGCGCAGAGACGGATGGATCGAAGCTTTCCTGTATCGGCAACGAAGACAGGATTACCCAGGTGCTGGTCATACTGATCGACAATGCGCTGAGCTTCACGCCCCGGGACGGCAGCGTTACGGTGTTTGCCAGGGAAGGTAAGGACGAGGTTTTTGTGGGCGTTCGGGATACCGGTTGCGGCATAGAACCCAAGGATCTGCCGATGATATTCGAGCGCTTTTACAAGGTCGATAAATCCCGCATGGGTACTGTGGGCACCGGCCTGGGCTTGTCCATCGCGCGGCTGGTTATTCGATTGATGGGTGGCGACATCACCGTGAAGAGCGAGGTTGGCGTGGGAACAGAGTTCACATTCACACTCAAAAAGGCGGAATAAGGCCACATCGCCTGCGAGTTACAGGGCGTTGATGAAAATGATTCGACTCCCAAGGCGCTTCGACGCGGATGACCGCCAGATTGAAGTATTGCATTGATGGGGGATGTGCGGTATAATGAAGCTGATAGACATAATCATCATTTTGGCGCTGGCTGTGGTTCTCTTTTTTGTAATCCGGCGCATGTGGCGCACACGTAAGACGGGCGGGTGCGGATGTGGATGCGAGGGGTGCACGCACCGCTGCGCCGCCGGACAAAAGCACAGGACCCTTCGCTGAATGGATTATTGCTTATTTAGAGCGGAAGGACAGGGCAAGGGAAATGAATAATAGTCTCAAATTTTTAGATCGTGGCATTGCTTTGGATTTACATATGCATACCGTTATCTCAGATGGTACCGACACGCCTGCAGAGCTCCTCGAGCTCGTGCGCAAGGCGGGGTTAAAGCTGTTTTCCATCACAGATCACGATGCCATAAAAGCCGCAGGCATCGTCCAGGCGCTCCTGAAGGAAGGCGATCCTGCCTTCCTGTCGGGCGCAGAATTTTCCTGTAAGGATGAAGAGGGAAAATACCACATCTTGGGCTATAATTTCGATCCGGATTCGCCGGCGATTGTTGAAACCGTCAATTTTGGTCACAATCTGCGCATGGAAAAGGTTAAAGCCCGCCTGGATTTTCTGAGGGAGGAATTTGGCTTCGTCTTCCCGGAAGACGAGATAAACGGGCTTCTGGCTATGGATAATCCCGGCAAGCCCCACATCGGAAATATGATGGTCAAGCACGGCTATGCCGAATCGAAGGAAGTGGCCATTCGCAATTACATCGACAAGCTCCACCTGGGAAGCAAATATGTGCGACCCGAACAGGCCATAAAGGGTATATTGAATGCGGGTGGCATACCGGTGTTGGCTCATCCGTCCTACGGCAGCGGCGATCAGATGATCCTGGGAAAGGACATGGAAAACCGCGTCGTTCGCCTGATGGAATTTGGCCTTCAGGGCCTTGAGGCGTTTTATTCGGGCTTTACCTTAAAGCTTCAGACAGAAAACCTGTTACTGGCCGAAAAGTATGGGTTGTATGTAACCGCCGGAAGCGATTATCACGGCGCCAACAAGCTGGTCGAACTGGGCGATATCGGCATTGATGGGATCCCGATCCCGCCGAAGGGAATGATACGCTTTTTGCGGGATACGCTGTTGAAGAACACCTGATGCAGGAGAATACGGCCAGAGACAAGATATTGATCTATATATGCAGCACTGTCCGGTAAATGTTCACAGATTGTTCATCATTGAATTAGCACTCAACTATTGACAGTGCTAACAAAAGTGGTATAATATAACTCGAACTGAGGGAGAGATAAGCTTCCCGATGTTCGCAAACAGTAAATAAGTAACCTGTGCCGACAGCCCGGACAGGGATGTTGCCGCAAGGGAACACAACTGCAACGGGTGCAAAGTATAGCGTTGGACAGTCAAGGAGGTATGATTTATGTTGATACCGAGCATCTTTGGAGAAAATCTTTTCGATGAGTTTTTCAACGAGTGGAACCGGGAATTCAGAAACATGGATAGAAAGCTGTATGGCAAAAATGCAGCCAGAGAGATGAAGACGGATGTCCATGAGCACGAGGATCACTACGAAGTCGACATTGACCTGCCGGGCTTCAAAAAGGAAGACATCAACCTTGAGCTTCAAAACGGCTATCTGACGGTGACCGCCAGCAAGGGGCTGGACAAGGAGGATAAGCAGAAGGGCAAGATCATTCGCCAGGAGCGCTATACCGGAACGATGCAGAGGAGCTTCTATGTAGGCGATTCGCTCACCGAGACGGACATCGGCGCAAAGCTGGAGCACGGCGTGTTGCGCCTGAACATACCGAAGGCAGAAGCCAAGAAGGTTCCCGAAAAGAAGGTTATAATGATTGAAGGGTAAAACCAGATAATAATGGGGCTGTCTCAAAATGACATGAAGAGGTCAATTTGAGGCAGTCCCTTCATTATACGAGTAATGCATACGAAGAGACGAAAAAAGGCAGTGAAAGAGACAAACACAAACAGACCGGTAAAGAGAACCGATCCAAAGCCATAT
>CACYZW010000011.1 GCA_902778995.1 uncultured Eubacteriales bacterium | reverse complement strand
TCTTTCACTGCCTTTTTTCGTCTCTTCGTATGCATTACTCGTATAATGAAGGGGCTGCCTCAAATTGACCTCTTCATGTCATTTTGAGACAGCCCCTTATCGTTTTGGTGCTTCACGTTCTCCCGTGGGATCGCCCGAAAGCTCCCTCAGGCGCCGCGCACCAGCGCCCTCAGGAAGGGCGCCTTTTGGCAATGCACAGGGCAACGGTCGCAGGGATTCTGAAAGGCCTAACCCTCAACGCATTTTGTCATGTCATCCCACAGCGGGTCGAGGCATTCAATGATGCGCTTGTACATCTGATACCGGCGATCATATGCCGTGTAAGCCGCCATTCTTGGTTCCACCCGGCTGCCAATGGGGCACATCGCCCTTCCTGCCACTTCCAATGACGGGTATTCTCCGGTGGCGGCGGCCACGGCTATCGCGCATCCGAGCGCGCCCGTCTCATTCACATCCACCGTCTCCACCGGCAGCCCGAGTATGTCCGCAAACATCTGCGTCCAGACCTTCGATTTCGCCGCGCCGCCCGCCAGCCGGATGCACTCCGGCGGGTCCTTTCGCGTTGCCAGCAATTTCTCCAGATGGTAGCGGTGGCAGAATACGATGCCCTCATAGACGCTCTTTACGAGGTGCGCCCGGGTATGGCTGATATCCAGTCCGATAAAGCTGCCCATGGCGTTGGGATGCACGTTGCTCGCCATCAGGAACGGATGAAACAGCGGAACAAACGTCTCCGGGGAGAGGGAATCCACCAGCGCGTTCATCTCATCGTATACGCTGCGGCCCTTTGCCCTGGCCTGCGCCTGCAGCTCCGGAAGCAGCGTCTTTACGAACCACTCGTTGTTGCCCGCAGAGGTCGGGCTGGACTCCTCTATCAGATAGTATTCCGGCAGCGCGAACAGCGAGTTCATTTGAACCCTTCCATCCACAACGGGCGCTCTTCGCAGGTATTCGTTGATGCTCCAGGTCCCGGCGATCATGCAGATGTTCTTTTCATCCAGCACGTTGACCGCGATGGCGCACGCATCGATGTCGAACATGCCCCCCGCAACCGGCGTGCCCGCCCTCAGCCCGCATTTGGCCGCCGCTTCCTCCGAAACGTACCCGGCGATTTCCAGCGACCCGCACAGCGGCGGCAGCGCCGCCCGGATTCCGCCCAGTCCGAAGCACGCCAGCAATTCATCGTCGTACTGCCGCGTATAGAGGTTCACCAGGTTTGCGCCGGAATAATCCGTGATTTCGCCCCGCGCCTCCCCGGTCAGACGGAAGCGCACGTAGTCCTTGCATTCAAATACCCACTGAATATTGTCCATCACTTCCGGCTCATTGTCCTGCAGCCACGCCAGCAGCGCCACCGGCTGGCAGGCCATGATATGCTGGCAGGAGCGCTCGTAGGCCCGGGCCTCAGTGCCGTCCTCCCGCCACTTTACGGGGTAGGCATAGGCCCTGTTATCCGTGGATATGATGCCGTTGCGGGCAGGCCTGCCGTCCTTGCCCCACAGATACAGTCCCTTGCCGTGGCCGCAAACCGCAACGCCCGCTATCGCCTCCGGCGAAATGCCGGTCCTTTCGAGAACGTCCCCTATTACCGCGCAGTTTGCCTCCCACATTTCGTCCATGTCCCGCTCCGTCCAGCCGGGCTTCGGGGTGATCATCTTTGTCTCGCGGCTCGCCACGCCGATCTCCCGACCGCTTTTGTCATAGATCGCCGCCTTGGTGGTGGTGCCGCCGTTGTCGAGTCCCAGGTAGTACTTCATGCCTCCAACCCCTTTCGTCCTTTGCGAAATTGTCACGTCGCCGCAAAAAGTGAAGCAGTCCCATTCCCGGACGCATGTGCCGGACAAACCGGCGGATCGCCGCTGGAGCACTTTTTGAGCTTACAGTATTCCGTCATGGTAAGCAGCAAATACCCCCATCACCTGAACGCAATTGCTATTGCGCACAAGGGGCTGCCTCTGTTATGAGACAGCCCGGAATTGTGTTCCGCTGGATTATTGTGCCTGGACGCCCTCGCGCCCAAGGAGTTCCTTGGGAATTTGGCCTTTGCCCTGCCCCACGTACTTGTAGATCTCAGCGGTTTGACGGATCTGATCGTCCGTCAGGTGCCGAATCTCACCGCAGGCGCGGGCAGCAAGATAGCCCTTGGCGCATTCTTCCAGATATACGGCGGCATTGAGCGCCTGCTTGAGGCTGTCGCCGACGGTCATCACGCCATGGTGGGAGAGGATCACAGCCAGCTGGTCGCCCAGGTATTTGACCGTGTCAATGCCCATTTCAATGCTTGCCGCCGACGAGTAGGGCGTACATTTGACGTTGCCGCGACAGGCGTTGCCCAGGGTCGTCAGGTCGGCCCTGAATTCATCCTGGATCAGGCTGATGGCGGTTGCGTAGGGCTGGTGGGTGTGGATGACGGCATTGATGTCCGCCCGTTCGCGGAAGATGTAGAGTATGGCTTCGGTATCGGAGGAGGGCTTGCGATCGCCTTCGATGATATTTCCGTTGACGTCCATGACCACGACGTCGGATTCGACCATATCCTCGTAGATCATGCCCGACGGAGTGACCAGGATTTCGCCGGAAGGCATGCGCATGCTGAGGTTGCCACCAGCCAGCGAAACGAGGCCGTACCTGTCCAGCTTCATGCCGCCTTTGATGATTTCCCTTTTTTCCTTTTCAAACATTTGCTTTCCACTCCTTAATCGGTATTATACAGCGGAGAAGTCCTCGAATCGAATCTCCCCGATGTCCTCTTCCGTGATGCCGAGCGGCTTGCCCATGAGCTTTTCCGCACCCTGAACGAGGGACATGGCGTCCATGCCATAGTGCTTGAGCAGGAACATCTTGGACGCGCCGTGGGCGTAAGTATCCCGCAAGCCGATTTTGACGAGGGGCTTTGCGATGCCTTTTTCCGCCATGACCTCAGCCACGCACGTTCCCAGGCCGCCGATGACGGTGCCGTTTTCGACGGTTATCACGCCGTATTTGGCGTTCCTGCAGGCTTCGACCACCTGGGGGTCGGTAAAGGGCTTCAGGGTGGAGACGTGCAGGTGGTTCACCTTCACGCCTTTGCCGGCCAGCGCGGCGGCGGCCTTCATGGCTTCCTCGGTGCAGATGGAGGAGGAGAAGATGGTCAGATCGGCGGCGGATTCGCTGCGCAGTATGCGCGCCCTGTTGAATTGCATCGGCTGGTTCGCCGGGAACAGGCGCGGGACATTCTTGCGAAGCTGGCGGATGAACACGGGGCCATTGTAATCATAGGCTATATCCAGCACGCTGTCAATCTCCGTTGCGTCGCCGATGTCAAAGATCGCAAAATTGGGCACCGTGCGGATGACGCCGATGTCGTTGGTGGACTGATGGGTCACGCCTCCGGGGGTGGTGATGCCCGGCACGAAGCCGCAGAACACCACGGGAAGGTTCGGATAGGCGATGCTCATTTCCACCTGATCCAAAACGCGTCGATAGAGGAACACCGCGAAGGTATGCAGGAAGGGCCTGAAGCCTTCGCGGGCAAGGCCGGCCGCCCAGGAGACCATGTTCTGCTCGGCGATGCCGGTAGTGATATAGCGATCCGGGTATTTCTGGCGGAATTCCTTGACTTCGCAGGAAGTGCCCAGGTCGGCAGACAGTACCAGTATTTCCGGGTGTTGCTCCGCCATGCGCAGAATATTCGCGTTATGCCGGTTGACTTCCAGTTTCATGCGCTTTCCCTCCCTGCTCACATATTTTCGTAGAACCTGGTGTACGATTCACGAACCGCGTCATTGACCGTAATAAAGTGCTTGGGCATCAGCGGGGAAATGATCGGCATGCCCTGATCGGGATGCGTCCGGCAGAGCACCATCAGCGGTTTGCCTGGGTGGGGCGTATCGACAGCCCGGGTGATGGCGTCGATGTCGTGGCCGTCGCATTCCTGCACTTCCCAGCCGAAGGCTCTGAGTCGATCGATCAGGGGCTCGTTGTTCATCTGATCCTTCGTCCAGCCTTCCAGCTGCTGGCCGTTCATATCGGCCACCACGATGAAGTTGTCAAGGTTGTAGTAGGCGGCCATGTTGAAGCATTCCCAGTCCTGCCCCTCCTGCAATTCCCCGTCCGAGAGCATGCAGAAGATGCGGCCGGTGTGGCCCTTCAGCTTGTAGGCATGGGCGGTGCCGGCGGCGATGCTCACCGTCTGGCCTAGCGAGCCGGCGGTGTTTTCAAAGCCGGGCGAATGCTCCGCGCCGATCATCTCCATGTTCCAGCCGTCGACATTGAACTTTTCGATGGCCTTTTCACCGAGCCGGCCACACTCAACCAGAGAGCAGTACAGCACGACCGCGTAATGGCAGCATGAGAAGAACAGCCGGTCCCTGGTATAATCGGGGTTGGCGTAATCAAAGCCGTTGTACAGGGATCCCTTGGGGTAATTCATGTTTTCGGGGCCAGGCACGCCCGGAAAGCGTTGCGCATCGGGATTGCCCAGGCTCGGGCCAAGGTTCAGGATTCTCATGTAGAGGGTATTGAGAATTTCAGCCGAGGAGCATGCCTGGGTCAGATAACAGCCTCCACGATCAATGCAAAGACCCAGGACACGCTTTCGCACATTGTGGGCCGCTCTTTTGATTTCCTCGTTGGTATAAGCAGTCTTCGACATGGTGAATACGTTCTCCTTTCTTCAAATTGATTGAATACACTTTCCGCTGACAGGCCTGATTGCTGTCATTATCAAAACATGGTCATCGGCGAGCAGGTTATTCCATCCCTTCGTTACAGCAAATCACGCCCTTTACCCCCTCCCCGCGGATGCTGGCATCAAACGCCTCCCTCCAATTCTCCAACGAAACGACGGCGGTAACGATTTTTTCCGGGATGACGGTACCGGCCTCCAGCAATTGGATGGCGGTCCTCCATGAGCTGGGTTTCTGGCTGCGCGATCCCATGTAGCACAGCTCCCTGTGCAGGATCAAATCCGTCCATATCGGTTCCTTGGGCTCCGGAAATACGCCCATCTGTATAACCCTGCCCTTGCGGCGCGTGATCGCCAGGGCGGCATTGGCGGCCGGAACCGCGCCGGAGCATTCGAACGCAATATCGACGCCTTCCCCATCCGTCATTTCCTTCACGATCGCCGCAAGATCCTCCCTGGTCTGATCGACAGCCCGGTCCGCGCCGTTCTTCACGGCAATCTCAAAGCGTTCGACATCGGATGCAATGCCCGCCACGATCACCGTCGCCCCCTGAGACTTGCATACCTGGGCCACCATCTGCCCAATGGCCCCTACGCCAAATACGCACACGACGTCTCCCTTGCCGACATTTCCCTTCTCGATGCTGGCGTGGACGCCGCAGGCAAGCGGCTCCAACAGCGACGCGCTCAACAGGCTGACATTGTCCGGCAAAAGGTGAACGCTCTCCTCGCGGCTCACCACGTACTGAGCCATGCTGCCGTTGACATGGGTACCGATCCCCTTGCGGTTTGAGCAGAGATTATAGTCCCTGGAGCGACAGCAGGCACATTTTCCACAGGTGGCGAAGGTCGTTTCGCTGGTGACTCTGTCGCCGACTTTTATCCGCTTTACATCCGGCCCGACCGCGGTGACGATGCCGGAAAATTCATGGCCCAGCACGACGGGAGGCTTTGTACTGGCATAGGTGCCTCTGAAGGCGTGCAGGTCAGTGCCGCAAATACCGGAATAGGCAATCTTGATTTTTACCAGATCGCCGGTGGCCTCCGGTTCAGGGATGTCCATGAAGACCATGTGGTCGAAGCCGACCTCTGTCTTTACGACTGCTTTCATGATTTTGACATGCTCCTTTCATATTGATCATTCTTGCCTTTTTCTCATCGGCGTTGGAAAAGGGACGGCAACAGCATGACAATGCCTCATACTGCAAATTTCGAAGGCAGGAGGCGGCTGAAATTCAGCCGTTGACGCGCCATGGGCATTGTGCGGTGTTTCCTTATGGAAATACCGCATTTTCGAAGGCTTGCTGGCGGCAAGTCAAGAAATCAGCAGGCAGCAGGCGGCTGAAATTCAGCCGTTAATGCGCCATGAGCATTGTGCGGTATTTCCTTATATTTCTTTCATATTTCAGCGAACCGACATCTGTCTGCCCAGGCTGTCATAGTGGCGGATGTTGATCTGCATCCGCCGATTGACGACGCGAATGATGCCGTCGTTGCAAAATTCATTGACAAATTTACTGATGGTCACGCGCGAGACGCCGAGGATCGTCCCCAGCTCGTGCTGGGTATAGTTGTGTTTCAGGAAATACCAGTTGCCGTCGACGGCAAGGGTGGTGTCGGCGCTGAAATATAACAGCTGCAAAAGCCTTTCCCGGCTGGTGTAAAAGACCTGGCTCTCGATTTCGCGACACATCAGCTGGTTCTTGTACGCGAAGCTGGCCATGATCGCCTCGTTGAAGGATGGATTCTGGCGCAACAGCGCGCGGAATTTGGTTGTGGGAATGAATAAAAGCTCGGTCAGTTCCTCGGTCATGACGTACAAATGCGTCTGGACATCCAGAAAGCCGGCGGTTTCACCAAAGAACCATCCGGCGGTCAACACCATGATGACCTTTTCCATCCCGTCGGCGCCCAGCAGGTAGTGGCGGGTTCGCCCGCTGCTGATATAGTAGACCCCCCTGGCGGTGGTCTCGGCCTCGAGAATCACCTTCCTGGCGGGTATCGTGAGGACGGAAGCCTGTTTGCGTAAGACAGACTCCAGCTCTGGATTGGATTGAACGGGAGAAGTTATGGTAAAGACATTTATCATGCATGTTCTCCTGTCGGCCGGATGTACCTGGCGTTTTTTTGAGGGGGAATCAATGAAGTCGCGAAATAATAAACTTCTCTGCAATTTTCTAATAACATGTTATGTGATAAAGCGCAATTTGTAAAGTTAAATTTGATATAGTGTAATCTATTTTACATATTATATTTGTTATGATTCGTTCCTTCAATACACTGTTCGGGCATTTGCTGAAATAATGTTGAGAATCTCTTATAATCTTTATGATTGCGATAAGGTGCAGTTAAATAAGGTAACACTCAAGGCGCACTCATTGTGTATATCCCCGATACAAGATAGAAAACATTGACATGTATTCGTTGAACGGATGTATAAATGGAAACATTGGCAGGACTGCGAGAGCGAATCAAGCCGAAAGTGAGGGGGGAACGGTTCATTTCGGGCAGCTCCACAGGTCCGCAGGCAGAGCGTTTTCACTGGTGAATCGATTTTAAGGGAGGATTTCAAAATGAAGAAACTTTTTGCGCTTCTTTTGGTCGTCACCCTGA
Organism: uncultured Eubacteriales bacterium; assembly: GCA_902778995.1. Lineage (GTDB taxonomy): Bacteria > Bacillota > Clostridia > Christensenellales > Aristaeellaceae > UBA2862. The sequence continues at coordinate 55,908 of CACYZW010000011.1, read as the reverse complement.
TGGCCACGCTGTTCGTGGGTGTTGGCTCCGCCGAAGGCGAATTTGACTGGAAAGCCTACGCGGGAACCAAGATCCAGGTCATGTTCAACCAGCACAACTACCAGAAGGCCATCACCGACTACGGCAAGCTGGAAGCCTTCCAGGAGCTGACCGGCATCGAGGTCGAGTATTCCGTCACCCCCGAGGAGAACTACTTCGACAAGCTGAGCGTGGCGCTGTCCTCCAAGGGCGGCGATCCCGACATCTTCATGACCGGTGCCTATCAGGTTTGGGACTACGCCTCCGCCGGTTACATGGAGCCGCTGGACGAGTATATCACCGATCCCGACTACAACTTCGCCGATTTCTATCCCGGCGTTGCGGGCACCCTGGCCTGGGACTGCATCCCCGGTCACGCCGTCGGTTCCGGCCATCAGTGGGCGCTCCCCATGGGCTATGAGCTGAACGACATCGCCTACAACAAGAAATACTTCGACGAAAACAACATCGCGGTGCCCAAGACCACCGGCGAGCTGCTGGAGCTCTCCAAGAGCCTGAAGGGCTGGCACGGCGGCGAGAACGATTACGGCATCGCCGTGCGCGGCACCCGTAACTGGGCCACCATCCATCCCGGCTATATGTCCCTGTTCGCCACCTGGGGCGCCAAGGACTTCGAGGTCGAAGATGGCAAGCTGGTCTGCAAGCTGGACAGCCCCGAGGCAATCGCGATGACCGACTACTGGGTCAAGCTGATCGTCGAAGGCTCCTCCCCGCAGTGGGCCACCTTCACCTGGTACGAGGCCGGTGCGAACTTCGGTGCCGGCGTTGCCGCCATCCTCTATGATGCCACCTGCAACGCCTACTTCCAGAGCTATCCGGCGGATGCCTCCGCTGAGGCCGGCAACTTCGGCTGGATCCCCGGCGTGGTGCCGGACGACTCCGGTCTGACCGAGAACGACATCAAGTCCAACGTCTGGGTGTGGTCCATGGGCATGAACGCCAACTCCGACAACAAGGGCGCCGCGTGGCTGTTCCTGAAGTACTTCACCGGCCCCGAGTTCATGCTGTTCTCCGGCACCGAGGGCGCCTGCGCCGACAGCCCGCGCGCTTCCGTCGCCGAATCCGAAGAATACAAGGCCATCGTTGGCCAGCAGTTCAACTATCTGGAGTCCCTGGACGCGCTGCTGCCCAATGCCACCATCCAGTTCACGCCCCAGCCCTACTTCTTCGAGACCACGACCGAATGGGCCGCGACGCTGCAGGATCTGGTGCAGGCCTATCGCGACACGGGCTCCTGCGACACCGAAGGCGCCATGAAGGCCCTGAAGGCGAAGCTGGACATCGCTGTTGAAGACCTGGTTTGCGAATAATGTATTCGGTCGATCTGTGAAAGGGCGAGAATAGCAATAAGTAAAATCGGTTAAGGGGAAGATTCCTGCCTTTCACCGTACCGCAGGGTGTGTTTCAAATCATTGGGACACACCCTGATTGCTAAGGGGATTCCTTTGACCTATGCACCGTAGAGGGAGATGGATAGGCTTGATTCAAAATAACAGTACAAATAATGGCGGCACGGCCCCTACGGATCTGAATGTCGCTCCGTTGAGCAGGCGCATTCGGCCCTACCTGATCGTAGCGCCCGCGCTGTTGATCACCATCGGCATACTGATCCCGTTCGGGATGGCCATTTATTTTTCGATGACGGGATACACATTCCGTAACCCGGATCCTACGTTCCTTGGCTTTAAGGACTTTGCGTTCTTAAAGAACTGGATACGCATGTTTCAGGACGCTCAGTTTTGGAACGCCGTGTGGGTAACGCTTCGCTATGCGTTCTGGTCCACGATCATCGAGCTGCTGCTCGGTTTGGGCATCGCGATGCTCTTGGGCAACACGGACAATCGATTCTCGCGGATTCTGCGCGTGGCGCTGATCTTCCCGCTGATGGTTGCGCCCGTTATCGGTACGCTGATCTGGCAGCTGATGCTGCGCAGCGGTGTCGGCATCATCGATAAATTTCTGAACACCCTGGGTATCTACGGCATGCAGTGGGGCGCTTCATCGAAGACTGCCATGCTCACGGTGGTTATGATCGACGTGTGGGTCAACTGTCCGTTCGTAATCATCCTGGTGCTGGCGGGCATACAGTCGTTGCCAAAGTCTCCCTTTGAATCGGCAAAGATTGACGGCGGCAGCGCATGGTTCAACTTCAAGACGCTGACCCTGCCCATGCTGAAGCCCACGATCCTCATCGCCCTGTTGTTCCGCCTGATGGCGGCGCTGCAGGAGTTTGGCATCATATTCGCGCTGACCAAGGGTGGCCCGGGCGATACGCTGATGAGCCTTTCGGTCACCGCATATACCCGCGCATTCCTGTATCAGAAGTTCTCCGGCGCGCTGCCGTTCATACTGGTGCTGTGGTTCATCGTCAACACCGTCGCCAAGCGCATCGTCACGGCCTGGCGCAAGAGCCAGTATCAGGCTACCGGGAAGGAACTCGAAGAGGTCGCGAAAAAAGAGGGCCTTATCAAGAGGCTTGTGAAGGGAGGTAAAGCGAAATGACGGCGCAAAAGAGACTCTATTCCATCCTGAAAAACGCAGGCTTGGCAATTTACGCCATATTCGCGCTGTTTCCGCTGCTTTGGATGGTTTTACTTACCTTCAAGTCGGACGCGGAAATGCTGACCACAACGTTTGTGTTCCATCCCACGCTGGTCAACTACGAGGAAGTACTGCTGAAGACGGACTACTTCCGCTACATCAAGGATTCGATCATCGTGGCGGGCGGCGCGGTGATCATCTCCGTGCTCGCCGGCGTTCCGGCGGCCTATGCCCTGGCGCGCTACAACTTCAAGAAGAAGGAGGACATCGCCTTCCAGATCCTCTCCTTTAAGTTTGCGCCGGAGATCCTGGTCGTGCTGCCGCTCTACATGATCTACGACAAGCTCGGCCTGTATGACACCTACTTCGGCCTGATCTGGGTCTACCAGCTGATCTCCATGCCGTTGATCATCTGGGTGGTGCGCGGATACTTTGAAGACATTTCCGTCGAGATCGAACACGCCGCTCAGGTGGACGGCTACTCGTGGTGGCAGATATTTTTCAAAATACTGGTGCCGCTGATCCGGCCCGGCCTGGTTGCCTCGGCGCTGCTGTGCTTCATCTTCGCATGGAACAGCTTCACTTTCCCGCTGCTTCTGGCCGGCATCAAGATTGAGCCGATCACGGTTGCGGCGACCAAGTACCTGGCCCAAAACACCGTGCATTATGGCCAGATGGCTGTCGCGGCAACCTTCTCAGCGCTGCCGTCCATCATCTTCGCCATTTGCATTCAGAAGCATCTCGTGCGCGGCTTGAGCTTTGGCGCCGTGAAGGGTTAAGGTGATTGTATGGCAAAGATTGAACTGATTGGCGTCACCAAGCGCTTTGGCAAGACCACCGCACTGAACAACGTGACGTTGGAAGTCCATGACAAGGAATTCTTCGTCCTGTTCGGTCCGGCGGGCGCAGGCAAGACGACGCTGTTGAACAACATCGCCGGCATACAGATTCCGGAGGAGGGCATGGTGAAAATTGGCGGCCAGATCGTCAATCAGGTGGACCCTGCCGAACGAAATGTGGCCATGGTGTTCGAAAACTACGCGCTGTACCCGCACATGACCGTCTACGACAATATTGCTTCCCCGCTGCGGTCACCGCGCTATAAAAAGGATGAGGGCTACATCAAGGACGCCGTTCAGCGCGTGGCCGCACTGATGAAAATCGAGATGCTCCTCGAGCGCTTGCCCAGCCAGCTGTCCAACGGACAGCGCCAGCGCGTGGCGCTGGGGCGGGCCCTGGTGCGTGAGCCCAACGTATTCCTGATGGACGAGCCCCTGGCCCACCTGGACGCCAAGCTGCGCAACCACATGCGCAGCGAGCTGAAGGAGATGCAGGCTGCCTTCGCCACGACCTCGATCTACGTAACCCACGATTTTATGGAGGCCATGAGCCTGGGCGACCGCATCGCCATCATCAACAACGGCGAGATCGTCCAGCTGGGCACCGGCGATGAGATTTATTACATGCCGTGCAATGAATTCGTCGCGCAGCTGATGGGCGACCCTGAAATCAATCTGCTCTCCTGCAGGCTTGTCAAGGGGGATGGCGGCTACAGCGTTGTTTGGGACGAGGCGCCTGAGCACAGGATGTTCATGCCGGCCAACAACGCGCTCTTCGATCGCTTCGAGAAGCTTTCCCGCGCGGACATTCACATGGGCATCCGCCCCCAGAACGCCCACTATCACTTCGAGCCTGTGGAAGGCGCCATCAGGGGAACGGTCTACGCCTTTGAAACCATCGGCAACAAGTCTGTGCTGACGGCTCAGATTGGCGACACTCATCTGCGCATGATCGCGCCGAACGGCCTGCCGGTCAATCTGGATCAGGATGTCTATGTCACCTTCGATATTGACCGCGCCATCTTCTTCGATGCCGGATCCACCGAGTACATCGGGCGCTTCGACGAGGCGGCGATCCGCGAACTGGCTGCGGCCCAGGCAAAGGAGGCGTAAGCATGGCAAAACTGACGCTCAAGAATCTTTATAAGCGCTATGACAACAGCGGCAAGAAGCACAAGACGGTAAACAACTTTGCCGTAAACGACCTGAACCTGGATTGCCGGGACGGTGAATTCGTGGCGCTTTTGGGCCCCTCCGGCTGTGGCAAAACGACGACCCTGCGCATGATTGCGGGCCTGGAGGACATCACCAAGGGCGAAATCTTTATCGGTGACCGCCTGGTGAACAATCTCCACCCAAAGGATCGCCATATCGGCCTGGCTTTTGAGGATTATGCGATGTATCCGCCGCTGACGGTGTATGAAAACATCGCGTTCAACCTGAGGGCCAAGAAGGTGGATAAGGCCGAAATAGACCGCCGCGTCCGCGAGATCGCAAAGCTGCTGCGCTGCGAAGAGCTGCTGAACATGATGCCGGTCAAGCTCTCCGGCGGCCAGAAGCAGCGCGTCAACATCGCCCGCGCCATCGTGCGCCGCCCGGAGCTGCTGCTGATGGACGAGCCCCTCTCCCATTTGGACGGCAAGATGCGGCAGGCCATGCGCGTGGAGATCAAACGCCTGCACAATGAGATCGAGTGCACCTCGGTGTACGTCACCCACGATCAGCTGGAGGCCATGAGCCTTGCCGACCGCATCGCCATCATGGATCTGGGTGTGCTGCAGCAGTTTGGCACGCCCATGGAGGTCTACGACGATCCCGTCAACGAATTCGTCGCCGCCTTCATAGGTGAACCGCCGATGAATATCCTCAAAACCAAGGTCATCAAGCACGAGGGAGAATTCTTCTTCACGTTCGAAGAGAGCAACCTGCGCATACTGGTACCGAGGCGCTACTACAACAAGGTTTCCGACGGCATGCTTGTCAAGATGGGCGTTCGCCCGATGGATCTTTACATCGGCGGCGCCGATTCCAAGGGCACGCCGGAGCGCGTCGCCATGTTTGAGAACCTGGGCGACGAGCGCCGTATCGGCGTGCGCGTGGGCGACAATCTGATGATGCTGATCACCGAGGACGAGACCCGCTACAGGCAGGGAGACGTCATTCGCCTCGAGGTCAACGGTGAAAAGACACACCTGTTTGACATAGAGACCGGCGATCGCATCCGTTCCGGTCAGTAATCTGCGACATTTCACAACAGGAGGTATATGAGCATGAGTAATATCCCGAAGACGATGAAGGCCCTGGTGGCCTATGCGCCCGGCGACTACAGGCTGGAGCAGGTGGAAACGCCCCGCGCCGGCGAAGGCGAAATGATCCTCAAGGTCGAGGCCTGCGGCATCTGTGCGGGCGACGTCAAGGCCCTCCACGGCGCGCCCTCCTTCTGGGGTCTGGACGGCCAGGCAAAATACATCAAGGAGCCCGTGATCCCGGGCCATGAATTTGTCGGCAAGGTCGTCGAGATCGGCCCCAACGTCGAAGGCGACTGGAAAATCGGCGACAGGATCTGCCCCGAACAGATCGTGCCCTGCGGCAAGTGCATGTTCTGCAAGTCCGGCCGCTACTGGATGTGCGAAAAGCACGACCTGTTCGGCTTCCAGAACAACGTCAACGGCGGCATGGCCGAGTATGTGCGCATTACGAAGGAAGCCCGCCCCTACAAGGTGCCGGATGACATGCCCATCGAACAGGCGCTGCTGATCGAGCCCTACAGTTGCTCCAAGCACTGCGTGGATCGCGCCGCGCCCACCAACGAAGACGTGGTCGTGCTCTCCGGCGTCGGCACCCTGGGCCTGGGCATGGTGGGCGGCCTGCGCAAGCGCAATCCCAAGCTGTTGATCGCGCTTGACATGAACGACGTGCGCCTGGCGAAGGCGAAGGCCTTCGGCGCGGATATGGTCATGAACCCCGGCAAGGAGGATGTGGTCAAGAAGGTCAAGGACCTCACCGGCGGATACGGCTGCGACATCTACATCGAAGCCAGCGGGCATCCCTCCAGCGTGCAGCAGGGTCTCGACATGATCCGCAAGATGGGGCGCTTCGTGGAGTTCTCCGTGTTCGGCTCTCCGGTCACGGTCGACTGGTCCATCATTTCCGACCGCAAGGAGCTGGATTTGCTGGGCGTCCACCTGAGCCCCTACAGCTACGATTCCGTGATCCAGTGGATCGGCGACGGCACCATGCCCACCGATGGCGTCGTGTCCCATAAGTTCCCGTTGGAGCAGTGGCAGACCGGCTTTGAATACGCGGCCACGGGCAAGGATAATTCCTTCAAGGTGGCTCTGATCCCGTAAAGGAGGCCAATATGAAGCTTCTGTTTGGATGCGACCCCAACGCGGCGGAACTGAAGAAGAGTCTGATGGCCACGGCTGAAAAATTGGGCCATGAGTGTGTCGACATGGGCAGCGACGACCCGATCTATGGGCATACCGCATTTCAGGTGGCGGAAGCGGTGGCCGCGGGAAAGGCAGACAAGGGCGTGCTGGTTTGTGGAACCGGGCTGGGGATGAGTATCGCCGCCAACAAGGTCAGGGGCGCTTATGCCGCCCTGCTGACGGATGTCTACTCGGCCCAAAGGGCGATCCTCAGCAACAACGCGAATATCGCATGCCTTGGCGCATTCACCATAGGCGATAAACTGGCGCAGGAGCTGCTGAAGGTCTTTTTGTCCCTGACATTTGACCCAAACAGCAGTTCGGCGCCGAAGGTAGCTGCGTATCAGGAGTACGACAAGACGAATCGCAAGTGATTTCGACAGAGAAGCGCTGATCCCGCAGCTGTCGGGCAGCGCTTCATCCTTGTGAACAAGGGATTTATTCAGCGCTTCAGGAGGTTAATATGCAGAGAATAATCAACATCCCCGATATGGTTGTGGAGGATATGCTCAAGGGCTTTGTCAAAGCGCATTCCGATCTGGTCAAGCCGACAAAAAATCCCCGCGTGCTGAAGAGCAAGTGGGCCGGCGAAAAGGGCCGCGTCGGCGTGGTCACCGGCGGCGGCTCCGGCCACAAGCCCGCCTTCATCGGTTACTGTGGCAAGAACATGTGCGACGCCATCGCAGTGGGTGAAATCTTTTCGTCTCCAACGGCAAAGGCCTTCTACGACGCCTTCCGCGAGGCCGACGGCGGCGCGGGCGTGGCCTGCCTTTACGGCAACTATGCCGGCGACAACATGAACGTCCGGATGGCCATCGAGCTGGCTGAAGAGGACGATATCGTGGTCAAGAAGGTCGTCGCCAACGACGACGTGGCCTCCGCGCCCAAGACCGAGCCCGAGAAAAGGCGTGGCGTTGCCGGCGAGGTGCTGATGTGGAAAATCGGCGGCGCGAAGGCGGCGAAGGGCGGCACGCTGGACGAGGTCATTGCGGCGGCCCAGAAAGCCATCGACAACACGCGCTCCGTGGGCATTGGTCTCACCCCCTGCACCATTCCAGCCGTGGGGCATCCCAACTTTGAAATCAAGCCCGGCACAATGGAAGTCGGCATCGGCCATCACGGGGAGCCCGGCGTGGAAGTCAGCGAATTGAAGACCGCGGATGAAATGGCGAAGACCATGGTGGACATCGTGGTGCCCGACATGCCCTTTGTCGAGGGCGACGAGCTGGCCGTGATCATATCGGGCCTTGGCGCGACACCGGTGATGGAGCTCTACATACTTTATAACAGGATCGAAGAGCTCCTCAGCGAAAAGGGCATCAAGGTGTACAAGGCATTTGTCGGCAACTATTTCACTTCCCTTGAGATGATGGGCGCGACGTTCACCGCGATGAAGCTCGACGATGAGCTTAAGGAGCTGCTCGACACGCCCTGCGAAACCATGGGCTTGACGGTCACCTGAAAGGAAGGGCTGAAATGAGCGGATTTTTGAACAAAGACGGTCGGGTGATCGTTGAAAAGCTGATCGCGACGATCCAGGCCAACAAGGAATACCTTTCGGATATCGACGGGCTGATCGGCGACGGCGACCACGGCATCAATATGAACAAGGGCTTCACCATGTGCCAGGAGCGCCTCGAGGACGGCATGAACATGAGCGAGGCGCTCAAGACCCTCGGCCGCGTTCTGATGATGGAAATCGGCGGATCCATGGGCCCTCTGTACGGCACCTTGTTCAGCAAGATGGCCCGGGCAAGCAAAGGCGAGGAAGTGATCACGCGCGAGGTTTACGGCAGGATGCTGTCCGACGCCGTGGCGGGCATTTCAGAGCTTGGCAATGCGAAGGTGGGCGACAAGACGCTGATGGACGTGCTGATCCCCGCAGACGAGGCCTATAAAAAGGCGCTGGCGGCAGACAAGGATTTCGCCGGCTGCCTGGAGGACATGAAGAAGGCCTCTGATGAAGGCTGGCGCTCCACCAAGGATTTGGTGGCAAAGATCGGGCGCGCGAGCCGACTGGGCGAACGATCCAGGGGCGTGCTGGATGCCGGCGCGACCAGCTGTAACCTGATCCTGCAAACCATGGCCGATGCCATGATCGAGTTGATTTAGTCGGATATTTGGGTCGGCGCGTATCGATGCTGCGATATCGCGCCGACCCGAGTATGTATCAGGAGGTGATTGTGTGAACACGCCCTGTTTGCTGTGCATCGATTGCGGAACGACGATCATCAAGGCGACTCTGACGGATGTCAATTTCAAGCTGATCGACGAAGCCAATCGGCCGGTAACCGTGTTTTCTCCCTTCCCAAGTGCCAGTGAAGCCGATATGAACCAGATTTGGCAGGCGCTCTGCGAAGTCACCCGCGATCTGGCACGGCGCAATCCGGAATGCTGGCAGGCGCTGATCGGCGTGGGCATCACCGGACAGGGCGACGGCATGTGGCCTGTCGACGCAAACGGCGAGCCGGTGGGTCACGCCCTGTTGTGGAACGACACGCGCTCCAAGGATATCGACTTTGAAGCCATTCCCGGCATCTGTGAAACCATACGGGAAAACCACACCAACCAAATCTTCGCCGGTTCCGTGTGTGCGCTGCTGACATGGATGAAGCGCAACCGGCCCTCGGAATATGGCCGGATTCGTTGGGCGCTGCACTGCAAGGATTGGCTGAACTATAAGCTCACGGGCCGTATCTGCACCGACAACAGCGACGCCTCGACATGCGTCTACGATCATGTGAACGGCCGCTATGTCCCGAAGCTGCTGGAGCTGGCCGGTATCGGGGAAGCCCTGGAAAAGCTGCCGCCCATCGTGCGGAGCACCGATATTATCGGCGCGATTACGCCGGAGGCCAGCGCGCTGACCATGATACCCCAGGGGACGAAGGTCGCCGAGGGCTGTGTGGATGTCTGCGGTGTTGCCGTGGGCAGCGACGTGACCCGTCCGGGCAGCAGCTGCACGATCATCGGCACAACGCTCTGCTGCGAAATCGCGCTGGCCAAGGACCAGATCAACTACAGCGAGGATCGCGGGCTGCTGGTGCATCACGCCATCCCCCATCTGTATATGCGGGTCGTTCCGACCCTCTCCGGCGCTTCGACGATGGACTACACCAAGGGGTTGTTCTTCCCGGACGAGCCCTATCCCGCCCTGGAAAAGCGGTTGGAGCGGCTGCCCATCGGCAGCGAAGGGCTGGTTTATCATCCGTATATATGCGGCGAACGCGCTCCCATCAAGAATCCCTTTGCGACGGCGGGCTTCTTTGGGCTGACGCAAAACCACACGACGCTGCACATGATGCGCAGCGTCTTCGAGGGGCTTGCCTGTTCCTTCTACGATTGTTATCAGGTATTCGAGGGGCGGTATAAAAACATCTACCTGTCCGGCGGCGCGTCGGTCAGCCCGACGGTTTGCCAGATGTTCTGCGATATGATCGGCCTGCCCTGCCGCAGGGTCGAAGCGAAGGAGCTTGGCACGCTGGGCATGGCGAGAATACTGGAGGTAGCCCTGGGCATACAGCCGTCCTTCGAGGCGTTCGAGGATCAAAGGGCAACCGAATTCAAGCCGGACATGGCGCGGCACGAGAAGTACCTTGAAGTCTACAGGCTGTTCAAGGATCTGCAGGACGCGATGGGGGATTTCTGGAAAAAGCGCACCACACTGGTAAGCCCGAACGGCAGGGAGGATGTATGATGGACGAACAGAGCGCAAGGACAATGCAGACGCTGCTGTGCGAAATGGCCAAAAAGATGTATCACAGCGGCCTGGTGGCCGGTACCTGGGGAAACCTTTCGGCAAGGATCGACGCGGATTATATGGTGGTCACGCCCTCCGGCATGAACTATGACACGCTGGATCCCAAGGACATGGTCATCATGAACATGCACGATTATGCCTATCTGGGAAGCCGCAAGCCAAGCATCGAATACTTCATGCATGCCGAGCTGTTGTTGAAAAACCCGGGAGCCAATGCCGTGGTACATACCCATTCCACCTATGCCCTGATGATGGCCAGCGCGCGCAAGCCGATTCCTCCGATATGCGACGACCAGGTACAGATCCTGGGCGGAGACATCCGCGTCGCCGAATATTCGATGCCCGGCACCATTGAAATGGCAAAGACAGTCGCCGAAGCCATGCGCGGGCGCGCCGGCGCGCTGATTCCCAACCACGGCGCCGTAACCATCGGCGAGACGCTGGAAAAGGCGCTGTTGGCCTCCGTCATCCTGGAAAAGACCGCGCAGGTCTACATCGGCACCCTGTCTCTCGGGGGGGCGGTGCAGTTGGATCACAAAGACGTCGAATCGATGCACGATTTCTTCATGAATAAATACGGTCAGAGGTGAGCGTGTATGGCAAGATACAGAGCAGTTGTTACCACGCAGATGACCACAGAATACCTGAACCGCCTACAGCAGATATGCGATGTAAAGCTCAGCGGCTGGCTGGTGAAGGACGGTTGGATCCTGAACGAGGATGAGGCGGTCGAGGTATTCAGAAACGCTGAAATACTGGTCGTTGGCTACGACGTCGTCACAAAGCGGGTGCTGGATGCCTGCCCCAACCTGAAGCTCATCGCCTGCACGCGGGGCAACCCGGTCAATATTGACCGCGCGGCGGCAAGCGCGCGCCGGATACCCATTATCAATACGCCTGGACGCAACGCCAACTCTGTGGCGGAATTCCTGCTGGGCGCGTTGATCGGCCTGATCCGCCGGATTCCCCTCTCGTTCTACCAGATTAGGGGCGGCCGCTACCTTGGCCCCCCTTCGGACGACATCTATCGCGTGCCCCAGCGGGACGACATCGTATGGGGCTTGAGCATGAATCAGGACGACAACCCCTTCAAGACCTACGAGGGCTACGAGCTGTTTCACCGGACCTTCGGCATGATCGGCTATGGCGCGGTGGGCAGAAGGCTGTCGAGGTTCCTCAAGGCGATGGATATGCGCGTGGTCATCTACGACCCCTATCTCCCACGGGAAGCGGCGGAGGCGGAAGGCGTGGAAATGCTGTCGCTGGACGAGCTCTTGCGCACGAGCGACTTCGTGTCCCTGCATTGCAAAGTCACCGATGAAACCAAGGGCATGATCGGTGAACGCGAATTTTCACTGATGAAGCCCACGGCAGTATTCATCAATACGGCCCGCGGTATCATCGTACAACAAAAGGCGCTGATGGAGGCCCTGGAGCAGCGGAAAATCGGCGGCGCCGTACTGGACGTATTCTGGGAAGAGCCGCTGCCCGCCAACCACCCGCTTTTGAAAATGGACAATGTGGTCTTTACGCCCCATATTGCCGGCTCTTCGGCGGATGTGACCATCCACCACTCGATCATGATCGTGGAGGACGTGGAGCGCTTCATCAATGGTGAACCGCTTCATTATCTGTTCAACAAGGAAATACAATAAAACGAATGGAGGAAAAGCATCATGAACATCCCAAAGACAATGAAGGCGTTGGTCGCTTACAGCAAGACCGATTACCGGTATGAGACCGACTATCCGGTGCCGGAATGCGGCCCGGACGACATACTCATCAAGACAGAAGGCTGCGGCATATGCGCGGGCGACCTGAAATGTCAGCATGGCGCGGACATGTTCTGGGGCTCCGACGACGGCACCCAGCCCTCCTGGGTCCAGCCGCCCTTCATCCCCGGCCATGAATTCCTCGGCAGGGTTGTGTTTGCCGGCGCAAACGTGAAGGGTTACGCCGAAGGCGACCGCATTTGCGTGGATCAGATCGCGCCCTGCGGCGAGTGCCGCTTCTGCAAGGACGGCCACTATTGGATGTGCCAGCCCCACCAGATGTACGGTTTCTTCAAGGACTTCTGCGGCGGCATGGCCGAATACGTGCGCATCCGCACCAAGCACGCCGTCATCCACCGGGTACCTGAATCCCTTACGCTGGAGCAGGCCATTTGCATCGAGCCCTACGGCTGTTCCAAGCATTGCGTTGATCGCGCGGATATTCACGCCGAGGACGTCGTGGTGCTCTCCGGCGCGGGAACGCTGGGCCTGGGCATGATTACATATGCCCGCACCCGCAACCCCAAAAAGCTGATCGTACTGGATATGCTGGACAACCGTCTGGAGAAGGCGAAGGAATTCGGCGCGGACATCGTGTGGAATCCCTCCAAGGTCAACGTGGTTGATGAGATCATGAAGCTGACCGACGGCTACGGCTGCGACACCTACATCGAGGCCACGGGCCATCCTTCTTCCGTCATCCAGGGCATGCAGATGATCCGCAAGCTGGGCCGCTTCGTGGAGTTCTCGGTCTTCGGCGCACCGACGCTTCTGGACTGGTCCATCATCGGCGACCGCAAGGAGCTGGATGTGCTGGGTTCTCACCTGAGCCCCTACTGCTTCCCCTACGTCATTGAGGGCATCGCCAACGGAACGCTGAAGACCGACGGCGTAGTCAGCAGCCTGTACGATCTGAAGGACTGGCAGGAGGCCTTCGATCGGGCGACCGGCAAATACGGAGATTTCAAGGTTGCCTTCAAGTTCTGATGCCCAAGTGTATACATCGGCAGCCCCGTTGCATGTACGCTTCGGGGCTGCCGCTGGATATGCAGGCGTCGACGCCTTCTGGCGTGGTTCCTTGCCTTAGGGTCCACTAAAGCTGCGGAAAAGCGCCTTGAAATGCAGTCAAATCCATCCGAAACTGCATCTCCTTCCATTTAGAAACACACTCTACGGATTATCCATGCGCGTGAACACCAGTATGCCGCCGGCTTCTGCATTTATTTCCTCGTCCATCAGCAGAAAAAGGGTGCCGTCCTCACAGCGCACCTTTACCAACGGTTTGCCGTTGGCGTAAACAAGGGCCTGCCGGGCATCCAGCGTCCATGTCTCTGTCGCCGAGCCGCTGTCGCCAAGCCTGCCCTCATAGGTGCCCAGGGCCGTGTGATCCGCCTGAAACTCATAGCGCATTTCGATGCCGAGACTCTCCGGCGACATGCTTGAGCCCTCGACAATCATCGTCGTCAATCTCCAGACGCCGACGATGTCGCTTTCGCTCAGGTTTTCGGGCATCAGGGCGGAATCCTGATATTCCGAGGCAAAGCCCACGGCGCCCAGGGCGCATGCGAGCAAGCCCACCAGCACGACCAACAGGGCTTTTTTGATGTAACGCATCATCGATGTACACAGCCTTTCTGAAAAGCAGTCGATCCGTTCGAAAACGGGCGCGATCCCGCGAATCTTTATCTTCGCACTGATACGCTTCGCAGCCGATAGCCGCTGTGACAAGCCTACCATAACAATGAACAAAATGCAAGAGAAATTCAACATTGTAATCATCGTAATTATTCAGTTGCGGACTGAACAGTTAAAAATAATATGCTAATATAAGTGTTTGAAGCGTGTGTCGCAACCATCCCGCCGCTGCAAGAAAAAACAGACGACAAAAGGAGTAGCAAATGCAATCGTTTATCTTTGATTTCAATGGAACCCTCTATCCGGACAAGGAGCTGCACCGCTTGGCCTGGAAGCGGTTTCTGACGGAAAGAGGCATTGGTTTTTCCGATGAAGAATATGAGAAATACATGTACGGACCGGCGAACGACGTGATCGTCCGTCGCTATTTGGGCAACAGCCTGCCCTTGCGGGAGGTTCGACGCCTCTCGGCGATAAAGGAAGCCATGTACCGTGAAATCGCGCTGGAGGACACAAGGCTCCAGGTTTTGACGCCCGGCACAGAGGAAATGCTGGAAACCCTCTCGAGCAGGGGGATTCCCCACGCCATAGCCACAGCCTCCATGCCGGATAACGCCGACTTTTACTTCAACACGCTGGGGATTGGCCGCTGGTTTGATCGAAGGCACGTGTTTTTCCATGAGGCCGATCTGCCGGGCAAACCCGATCCGGCCATCTATCGCCTTGCGATGCACCAGTTGGGCTACAAGCCCAACGAAGTCACCGTCGTCGAGGATTCCATGTCCGGTATTCAGTCCGCCATCGGCGCTGACATCAAGAGTATTATCGCCATCGACACGACGATGGGGCCAAATGCCTTCGAGGGCATCAGCGCCGTCAAAGCGGTCATACATGATTTTTACGACTTCGAGCGATTCATCGAGGCATGAACGAGGGAATAAAGGGGGGATATGCGCATGAATAACCGCCGTACATTGCCGGAGAGACCGGCCTTAAAGGTCTTGTTCGCAGTTTTGCTGTGCCTGTTGATGGCCCTTACTGCCGCTTACGCCGACGTCGCCGCTGACCAGGACACCGAGACCCAGCACCGGGTCCTCCTTACCAGTCAAACCGAGCACTATTCGGTATACCAGATCGTCTATTATGGAAACAATACGCACTGCCTGAAGGCTGTGACGATCATCACCCGTTTCCCGCCCGAAAGCGGCGTGACCGAGGAATTCATTGAAAACTACGATCCCAATAAGGCCTATCCCAACATCAGTCAGTTGGATTTCGCCAGCCATGAGGTCTACACCGTCGATGGATATGTGCATTTCGCGATGCATTTCGACGACCTGGATGTGACCGCGAACAAGAAGGTCATGATGGAAAACGGCTACCTGCAGATGACCGACCCGGCGGCGATGCTGACCTCTGACGATTACGTCAACAGCCTGTCCAACTATGGCACGATCAAGGAGGTTCCGTTGGTTGACTACGACGACCTGGGCTTTCACTTCTGACCAACAGCGTCAACGGCCGCGACAGCCCGCGCGCCTCTCGGGACTCAAGGAAACGCCGCACAATGTCCATGATGCATATACACTGCACGATTCGATTGTGCGGTGTTTCCTTCTGTAAAAATGGAAATTACGCCAGAAAAAAGCCCACGGGGTCGGCATACACGCCGCCGCCCCCGATTGAAAACGAGAACCCTGAACTGTAACCGAATTTCTCCTTTTCCCCCATTTGCGCATTCTTGCCCATCTTGACACTTCTCGCTTTCTCCGCTATAATGTCAGTATAGGAGAAAGAATCTCCCGACATAATAAGGAGGAACAGAATATGAAGGCACCGGGAATTCACAAGGCAAGACGGCTTCTCTTCCTGGCACTGTCCGTTATGCTTCTGACGTGCTTTACGTGCGTTTCCGCCCTGGCAGCAACAAAGGTAGATGTCGAAGAAGGGACATACTATATCAAGGCGATCAACGGGAACGCAAAGGGCCAGGTGCTCTACTGGAATGAAAAGGCCAGCGACCAAAACACTAGCATGATGTTTGAATCATGCGGCGGGTCGCACGCGGACTATGAAGTATGGTTCATCACCTCGAACCGATACTACACCGACCACTACGGCATTTACCTGTACAAGAGCTACACTGGCAATAAGGACAAATCCAAGCGCATCGAGATAGACAACTTGACGGGCAGGGACCAGCCGTATCTTATGAGCACGAAGGGCCCGCACGTCTTTTGCGGCAGCTTTAGCAACCAGGACGACGCATTCTATTTCGTCTGCGAAAACGGCCCCGATTACACCACCAACCTCACGATAAGGTCCCATGACGATAACTATACGTTCAACAGGCACAAGGAGGTCAGGCTTTTCCACAGCGACCTCATCTATGTCAACGCAAACAAGGACCATGACACAGACAACAAGCTCTGGCAGCTCATTCCGGTGAACTATGAGCGGAAGATGAGCCGGAATTCCCTTTCCATGACCGCGCAGAAGAACGGAAAGCTGAGCATCGACTGGAAATCATTCCGCAACAAGATCAAGAACAGCAAGGTCTGGAAGAATGCGAAATACATAGAGATACAGTATGGCACCGACAAGAATTTCATGAAGAACGTCAAGACGAAGACGGTCGAGAAGGGGACCGTGAACAAGTCGAAGGCAAAGACGGCCCTGTCGAAGCTGAAGGAGAACACGATCTATTACGTCCGGGCCCGGCTTGTGGACGGCGAAGGCGTGGGCTCCAACTGGAGCAAGGCCGTTAAGATCAGGACCAAGGGCGGCAAGGCGCAAATCCTGCCCAATGGAGCGACCAGGAAATTCACAATGACCGTGGGTGATACGCTCGACCTGAAGTCGGCGCTGTCGTTGAAGGACGCCGGACTGACCTGGCAGAGCAGCGACGCGGATGTCGCCGCAGTGTCTGACGAGGGCGTCGTGATGGCGCTGAAGGCCGGTAAAGCCCGCATAACCGTTGCCAACGAGGATGGCGACGAGTCGTCGGTTACCGTTCAGGTCAAAGACGCTGAGGGCATCGTGCTGCTTGACGGCGTGGATGATTCGAACCTGCCGACCGACGAGCAGCCGGACGGGGCA
Organism: uncultured Eubacteriales bacterium; assembly: GCA_902778995.1. Lineage (GTDB taxonomy): Bacteria > Bacillota > Clostridia > Christensenellales > Aristaeellaceae > UBA2862. The sequence continues at coordinate 38,792 of CACYZW010000011.1, read as the reverse complement.
ATCGAGCTGTCGATGGAATAACCTGCCGCCAGCCCGACGCCGCCGGGGAAATACTGCTCTGTGGGGGATGCGCCGGCGACGGCTCGTCTCCCCAGGCTTCCCCCCGGGGCCCGTCGCCCGCACACCGATACCTCAAGTAAAGACAGCGTGGCGGCGTCGACGCCGCCGCATGTCATAGACCCTAAAGCAACAATACAGAAACGGAGGCTCACAACATGACCATCAAAGAACTGCGCAAAGAGAAAGGCCTTACCCTGGCAGCGTTTGCCAAAGCCATCGGCATCGGCATGTCCACACTGACCGCTTATGAAGCCGGGAAGCGGGAGCCGAGCGCGAAGACAATCGCCACGGTGAAGGAAATGTACGGCGTGACGCTGGACACGTCTGCCGCCCCCGCGCCGAAGGAAAAGGCGGCTCCCGCGAAGAAGGCCGCAGCGGCTTCCGCAAAGAAGGCAGCGGCGGCTCCTGCGAAGAAGGCAGCGGCGGCCCCTGCGAAGAAGGCAGCGGCGGCCCCCGCTAAGAAGCCTGCCGCGAAGAAGGACGCGAAAGCCGTCGTGATCATCCAGTCCCCCATGGGCGGCGAGATCACGCCGGAGGAGATTCTGAAGCGCGTCGGCGACGTGGACAAGGTGTATGTGCGCATCGATCAAAACGCGGCGTACTGGATCAAGGGCGAGGAAAGCGGCGCCATCAATCTGTGGTAATCCCGGGGCGGGATCCATTGCATTGCCGGAAACCGCCACAGCGAAGCCGCCGCTCCCTTCGGGGCCTTTGAAGCGTTCGGATCGCCTCGGACGCCTGCCGTTGACACGCTTCTCTTTCCCGGCTAAAACGGGAATACAATATCGAAAAAAGGACGCGAGAACATGAACATCAAGGAACTGCGCAAGCAAAGCAAGCTCACACAGGATGAATTTGCCAAGGCGTTCGGCATAAGCGTGGTCACGCTCCGCTCTTACGAAACCGGCAAGGCAAATCCCAGCGCAAAGATCCGCACTTTGATCAAGAAGGCCTATGGCGTGGAGCTGGACGACACTGTTGAAGCTGTTCCCGCGAAGAAGGAGAAGTCGGGGACGAAGAAGCAGTCCGAGCCCCGCATCATCATCCAATCCCCCTATGGCGGCGAGGTCACCGTTTTTTCCATCCTTGCCAAGGTCGGCGACGTGGACACCATTTATATTCGAACCGATCACAACAAGGCATATTGGGTCAAGGGAACGAAGTCAGGCAGCGTCGATCTGTGGTAGACGCAACTGCCTCGCGGCCCGACGCCCAATGCCGGCCATGAATTGCCCGCTCACAGAGCGCCCCTGTTCACCCTGGGGCGCTCTCTTTTTCGTTTTGCGCCGGTTAATATTCAATTAACTTTTATATATTATAATATTATTGATGGATTTTACCCAATGCCACGACTGAAAGGAGAGCGAGATGAGCGTATTACAGCAACTATTATCTGAGTGTATTCGTTCCCCCGAGCAGCTGCGGGAGCCCCTTCATTTGAGCGACGGCGAAGTCGCACACCTGAAAACCATAGCGGATCAATACCCCATTTGCATTCCGCCCTATTATCTGCGGCTGATCGAATCCGACTGGCAACACGACCCGATTCGCCGCCTGTGCATTCCCGATCCCCTGGAATCCTCCACGGATGGCCATAAAGACACCAGCGGCGAGGGCGACAACACCGTGGTTGTGGGCATGCAGCACAAATACAGGCAGACCGCCCTCGTTCTAACCACCAATCAATGCTCTATGTACTGCCGCCACTGTTTCCGCAAGCGGATGGTCGGCAGCAATGCCGACGAAATCGCCCATCATATCGGCGAGATGGTGGCCTATGTCGCCTCCCACCCCGAAATTGACAACGTGCTGCTCTCCGGCGGAGACGCCCTGATCAACGAAAACGAAAGGCTCAGGCAATACCTGGAAGCGTTTTCAGGCATCGCGCATTTGGATTACATCCGCATCGGCACGAGGGTTCCGGTGGTGCTCCCCCAGCGCATATTGCGGGACCACGCGCTGCTGGAGCTGCTGGAGCGGTACAACCGGCGCAAACAGATCATCATCGTCACGCACTTCAACCACCCCCATGAGCTGACCCAGGAGGCGCGCTGCGCGGTGCAAGCGCTGCTGGGCATCGGCTGCCCTGTCCGGAACCAGACCGTCCTGCTGAAGGGCATCAACGACGATCCTCGCGTCTTGTCCGAGCTGATGAACGGCCTGACCTCCGCAGGGGTGCTCCCCTACTATCTGTTCCAGTGCCGCCCCGCAATGGGCGTCAAGCATCAATTCCAGGTACCGCTCCTGAAGGGCCAGCGCATCGTGGACGAGGCCAAAAAGGACATGAACGGCCAGGCAAAACAGTTCCGCTACGTCATGTCCCATATGACGGGGAAGATCGAGATACTGGGCAGGCCCGACGGCGAGGAAATGCTGTTCAAATACCACCAGGCGAAATATGAGAGAGATGCCTCCCGCTTCTTCTCGATGAAGCTGGCAGAGGATCAGTGCTGGCTGCCGGAGAAAATACCCTGACGCGCATAAACTTAATCCGAGATAATGCGGGGCATTTGAACGCATTGGCCCCCTTTCGACAGGCACCCGGGCCCGAACGCCCGGGGGCCGCTTTTGTACGCGACTTTTCGACCCGCTTGTATGCGCCCTGTCGACCGTGGAGGAATTCTCCGCGCAAATGACCACGCCGGCGACCCCAGGTCGATCTATCGTAAACGACATAAGATGCTTCGCTTAGCTCAGAATGACGCATCGCGGAGGCCCTGTCCTGTCGGTGTCATTCTGAGCGGAGGCGAAGCCGAAGTCGAAGAATCATTTGACGCCTGCTATACATATCCCCAAAACAAAAAAACCGGCTCCCGCCAGTGTGTTCACCAGCGGGAGCCCTGCGCCCTGTTCGCTCAGCGGAACCATCACGCGGACGAAGCTCACATTCAACCCGATCTCCCTATTTCCAGACCGTCAGCCCGCGTTTTCACTCAACGTCTTCATCTTCCACACTGAGGGGGCGTTCTTCACTGCTCAGGACATCGTATTTAGCCATAAACGCATCAAATATCTCCTGATACTGCTGCTCACTGAGCTCATATGCCTTTGCCGAATGGACATGAATATCAGGGTTCGCCTGGTATTCCCTGCGGACCGCGCCGGAAACAGCCACGCAGTGGGAGGCGATCCTCTCAAAGCTGTTGAGCAGCTCGGTATAAGCGGTGCCCTGGGTGAGGTTGCACTCGCCCCGCGACAGCCTGCCGATATGCCGCGCCTTTAATATCTCGCAGAGATTAGCCAAAGCGGCGGAGCTGGGTTTTGTCCGCATGGCCGTCTGCAGGTCATGCTCCTGATAAGCCTTCATCGTGCTGTTGACCATATCGCGCGTGGCTTCAATCACAATGTTCAGATCTCTCTGGGCATCTTCTGAAAAGGTGATATTTTGATCGTTTATCTCGTTGGTCATGCGCGCCACATTGGACGCATAGTCGCCGATCCGCTCCAGGTCGCCAATAACGCGCAGGAGCATGGTTGCCTTTCGGGTTTGCTGTGAATTCATCTGCTGTTTTGTGAGTTGGATCAGATACTCTCCGGTTTTCGACTCGTATTTGTCGATCAGGTCTTCTTTCCGCTGCACCTTTTCATACTTCTTCTGTGTAAATTCGTGGATCAGGTTGAGGGCCCTGCCGACGTTTTTGCGGACCTTCTTGGTCATACCATAGACCACCCGTTCCACCTGTCCGAGGGCCACGGCGGGCAAGGGTAAAAGGCGTTCTTCCAGCAGGTCAAAATCCGCGCTGTCCGCGATATCCTCAAGATCCTCCGCCGAATCCTTGACAAGCAGCATGAGCAGTTTTTCCATCGCTTTGATGAAGGGGAACAAAATTATGGCGGTGACAATGCGAACGACGGAATTGATCAGCGCAATCAGCATCGGGTTGACAGTCATATGCATGAATGAGAAGGAAAACACGGCATTGAGGGCATAGAAGCCAATCGCCCATAACAGCATTCCAAACACATTCTCCAACAGGTAGGCCAATGCCGTGCGCTTGCCGTTTTTGTTTGCCCCAATGGCCGAGAGCATGACCGGTCCGGCGGCGCCCACGCCAATACCCAGAATCACCGGAAAGGCGGTGGCAAAGGTCAGTGCGCCGGTCACAGACAAAGCCTGCACGATACCGATGGATGCCGAAGCGCTCTGCAGGATTGCGGTCATCACGATGCCAAGCAGTATACCCAGGAACGGATTTGCAAACATGGTGACCGCTTGCGTGAAGGCTTTGCTGTCCTTTAAGGGGGAGACCGCCGCGCTCATCGTCTGCATGCCCACCATCAGGACGGCAAAGCCAAGAAGGATGTTGCCGATGTTTTTATATACGCTTCTCTTGGAGAGCATCCGGCACAATATACCTGCGATAGCCGCTATGGCGCTTATGGTCGCGGAGGAGAGGAGCTTTGCGATACCGGCCGATCCTTCGATATATGACAGGCACAATATCCAGCCCGTTATGCTCGTGCCGATGTTTGCGCCCAATGTAATGGCGATCGCCTGGTGCAGCTTCATCATGCCTGAATTGACAAAACCGATGACCATGACAGTGGTTGCCGATGACGACTGAATGACAGAAGTGACGCCGGCGCCCAGAAGAATGCCCTTCAACGGGGTATTCGTCATCTTATATAAAAACGTTTCGAGCTTATTGCCGGCAACGCGCTTCAGTCCATCCCCCATCAGGGACATTCCGAACAGGAACAATGCAACACCGCACAGCAAAGAAAGGACCATGCTAACAACCTGCATATTGATTCTCCTTTGTCATTGGTTTTACAGATACATCCCATTTCCCTGCCACGGACACATTCTCCGAGGCCTGTCCATCGGCATTTCGATCGTTGGTGTTCTTATTTCCTTCTGTCGCGATTCAGCTTTTTCACATCGTACCGATTACAGTATACCATATAAAAGTGCTCATGCACAGCCCTATTTTATTGTAATATACAATATTTTCCCCGATATCGTTGCCATTCGCCCATGGCGTTTTGAGACGGGGGGCCGTCTGTGGCTGAACGTCAACCGTGAAGCCCCAAAAAGAACCCCGCCCCATCCGAAGATGAGGCGGGGAGATGACGCTTTAGCCTGCGCCCGGAGGCGCCTGCACATTCGTCACTTGGCTAATGTCCACGTTGTGGGGATTAGTCGTTGCTGCTCATGCGACGCTTGGTCACCAGCATCACCACAGCCAGGACAACCAGGATGCCGCCGCCGATGTAGAACAGCGTGGTGCCGATGCCGCCGGTGGAGGGCAGGGTGGTACCAGACAAGTCGATGACGTCGCTATGCTGGGTCGGATTCGACAGCGTCATGGTAGCGCTTGCGCCGCCCTCATTCTCATTATGGGTCGTGCCGATGGTGAAGTCAATATCAGCAACAGCATTGTAACCAGTGGGAACCGTGGTCTCCTTCAACCTGTAGGAACCGGCATCGAGACCGATGATGTTGAACTGACCGAGGATGCTGGAATCAGAGGAGGAAACCATTTCCACGCCCGTCGCGCCTTCAGCAGCGGGGACATAAGCCTTCTTCGTCGCGTTCCAGACTACAGGAATCTCAGTCTCAGTCGCGCTATCGCCCGTGCCCGTTACACTGTACAGACGGAAGCCCGCGCCAGCCAGCTCATGGCCAGTATTGGTATCGTCAGCCCACTTGGTATTCGTCTTGTCGAAGGTGAACACCCAGACATAATCCTCGGGGGTCGTGCCTGTGCCATCGCCGTCGGCATTTGCGTTGTTGGAGTACTCCAGCTTAACTTTGTTGTAGTTGTCATCGAACGCATTGTCAGACGCAGTGCTAACAATCGCATTCTCGTTCAGGTGAGCGGTGTAGATAGCAGTGATGGTCACAGCTGCAGCCTTCTCGTTGGCGCTCAGAATCGGCAGAATGTCGTCAATGCCCAGCTGGAAGCTGCCGCCGCCATTGGCTCCGATAGAGGTAGTGTTCAGTTTATAACCATTCGGATTGGAAGTAGCGTCGTAAGCCTGGATTACATGCTCATTGACGGTCACGGAGGTAAGGCCTTCGTAGGTCACACCGTCAGACATGGTATCAACGAAGTTCACCTTGTAGGTATCGTAATCCGCGAGACCGACATCAGCGGGAATCGTAGCCACAACCTTGAAACTGAAGGTCTTATTGATCTTCTGATCGACAGTCTCCTGATAGGCTCCCGTCTTATCCTCTGCAGTCTTGTCAACGGTGGGAACATCAGCCTTCTCAGTCACAGTAAGGTCTGCGCCAACGATTCTCAAAACATACTTGGTGTAAGCACCATTTTCGGTGTTCGCCAGAGAACCATCGCGATCCTTCACAATGTAGTAGCCGGGAGCTAAACCAGAAACGCCGGTGTTATCGCCGGTACCAGACGTAGTATTGTTAAGAGCACTCTCGATGGTCTCCGCCAGCAACTCGGCATTGGCCGCGCTGGTCAGATAGCCCATCGCATCAGCGTAAGCGGCAGCAGTATTGACCGTCGCAGCATCTGAGAAAATCTCACCGATGGTGTAATACTCTGCAGGATCGGTGCCGGGTTTTACCTTGCTAGTAGCAGTTGTGTTGGTACCAAAGGCCGTCGCCAAAGCAGTCTTCAAGGTTGCCACATCGACGCCATTGCCCCAAGTGATCTGCTTCAACTGAGCGGAACTACCAGATCCCTCAACAACACCAGCGAAAATCTGGTACGCTTCGTAGGTATGAGTAGCAGTATCGTTAGCCGCCTTGGTAATCGTCACTTTGCTGCCTTCAGCCAGCGCAGCAACGCTCGCGAACACGAGCATCATAGCCAGAACCAGAGCAAAAATCTTCTTCATGTTCTTCTTTCCTTTCTTCATGATCCATGCCGTCGCATGGAGTAGTTGTCCGTTGATAACGGGTTACCCTGTGGGACGTTCCATGCTCAGCATGGTTGTTCCTATTCTTTGTGCGCACCGGTGTGCGCGGGTGTTACCGCCTGGAACCGTCGGTGGACGGCGGGGGCTGTGCGCTTTGGCACTTTACCGGGGTAAAGCGTCCCTTTCACACACAAGCCCGCCTGCAGGCGGGCGTCGGCTTCGCCTCGTCCTCGGCCCGGGGCCTCGGCGGGGAACCGACCTGCGACGCGTCTTTGTGAAGCATCACATCCTTTCCTGTCGCCGCCGCGCCATCCTTTCGGAGGGGGGCGGCCAATGTATATAAGCCGATGATTGTCCGGTGGTTCCGTCCCCGCCAGTGTGCACCTGAGGGGGGTGGAGCCGTTACGAGCGGGTGTCCTTAGGCTCACGCTCATTTTATGCTTCGATTATACCAAAGAATGGTTACACCGTCGGTCACATGAGCCATTTTTTGGAAATTAACAATATGATTTTTATGTTACGTTTCCAGAAAAAGCGCCTGCTGAGGCCTTTTTGCCTCCCGCCGCCGCCAAAACCGGCGTCAGCGAAAAGGATTTCGGACTTCGCAACGCGCTTGGACCCCGCGCGCGGTCTTCAGCTGGTAGATCGCACACAATCGTCGGTTATACCTGTGAATAAAGGGGTGTAACAAATGATTGCAGCCCGGGCTGCGGCTTTCGCCGCGACGGTCAAAGGGGGCCAGTTCCCCCTTCGAAACGACCCGCTGGCAGGCTTTCCCTCCGGGAACGGGACCGCCCGCCAGGGGTCGGCGCAAACGTCGCCCTCGATTGGAAAAGGGGCCCTGGGCTGCAACGCCAATGTGATCCGGGGCTGTCGCGCCTCGGCTGCGCCTGCCTCCTCCCGGCCATGCAGCCGGGAGGAGGAGGCGGCTTACCGAATTCCGGCGCCTTCACCCCGCTTTTTGTTCCGCAGGATCAGGCCCAGCACGGCCAGCAGCAGCAGCGCCGCGCCCGCGCCGTAGATCACGCCGGTGCCCACGCCGCCGGTGGCGGGCAGGGCGACGGGCGACTTCTCGACATTGGTGAATTGCTGGGTCGTTATCTCTTCACCGTTCAAACCGGTCTTCGGCAGATAGTCGCTATTCTCGTTATCCTTGCGGGAGAACAAGTTGTTGTCAACCGTCTCAGTCACCCTGTAGGCATACCTGACATCCGTGGTGCTGCCGTACAGCGGCAGGTTCTCCCAGGTGTAGCTCCAGGCGGCGTTGTATTCGGCTTCATAGGCTGAAGCGCTGGTATCAGGCAGGGTTACAGTGGTGGTATTCGTGCCATCTGACTTGGTGATCGTGCCATTCGCGTCCGTGGAGATGGTCACGGTACCAACCGGAGTTTCACCGTTGTACACCTTGTTGCCATTTTCATTCTCACTGACAGTATACCGCGTCAGCGTCAGCTTCAGCGTCGTGTTCACCGGGTTCTTGCGTTCGCCCAGGTCGCGGGTGAAGGGCTTCCAGGTCTTCTCTGCCGTGATGTCGGTCTCGGGAACGGTGTTGGTGAGTCCCGCCTCGCCGGGTGTATCCCCAACGGTTGCGGCGGTCGTGCCGGAGTCGGTGACGGTGTAGACCGTGGTGACGATGGCCATGGTAGTGCCGTCGGGAATGATCGACAGGTGTTCATTGCCGTCTTTGTCTGTGGACGGCTGCCCCTCCAGCTCGAACACATAGTAATCGCCATAGGACAGATCGTTAACGGTCGCGGTTCCTGTGCCGGACGCATCCACAACGATGGAGCCGTAGCTTACCGTATGTCTGCCGGATATCGGCTGTCTGGTCTCCGAATTGACATCTGCCGCCTTGAACACCGCGTACCAGAAGGTGCCGGACTTGGTGACGCCTTCGCCATTCGCCACAACCCTCTTGGTGATCTCCAGCTGGCCCAGCTGTTCGTTGGTGAAGGTGGTGTCGATGTTGCCAACCGTCACGCTGTCCTTCTTCACATCCAGCGCGGTATCGCCGATGGAGACCTCCACGTCATACTTATATTCTTTCAGGTCGTACTTGACGCCTTCGTGGATAATGTAGCCATTCTTCTTGTCCGCTGCCGTGGGCGTCACGCCTGTGGGCAGGTTCTCCTTGACGATGTAGTAGTGATGGCCCACGTCTTCCAGCTCGTAGTACACCGTGGTCACGCCATTCTCAGACGCGCTCATTTCACCATTATCGGTGATGACCAGTTTGACCTTCCCATAGGTATTATCGGTATACTCCGTTACGGAATAGCCGAATTTGGTCGCCTGCGCGCCGTTTGTGAAGGTCTTCTTCTGCGTGAAGGTGACGGAGCCGGTCTTGGGCGTGTTGGGCACGTTCTGCGACTCTCCGCCGCCGATGGTCATGGTGTAGGTCGTGGTGGTGATGTACTTTCCGGAGTCCTCATTCCAGGTGAGCTCTGAGATCGATGTGGTGATGACCACGTTGTAGATCGTATCGCTCAGCAGGTAGCCCGACGGCGCTTCGGTCTCCTTCAGGTACAGGGTCACGGAACCGCCGTTGGTAGTGGGCAGGTAGCTTGCCAGGGCGGAATCACCGGTGTTGATGGTGAAGCTGCTGACGTCGCTGCCGCCATAGGTGGCAACTTCCCCGCTCAGCGTTCCCTCCGTATTCGTGGAATACAGCGTGAACATCGCGCCGGGCAGTGCTGTACCCTTGTCATCCTGCTTGTTGACGGTCACGGAATCGGGAACCGTCGCTTCGCCGGTATTCACGTTGTTGGTGAAGGCCGCGACATTGGCCGAGGCCAGGTCACCCGCCGCAACATTCAGCTTGATGCCCCGTTCGCCGTCAGTGCCCGTGCTGTCACCGTTCCTGCCGGTCAAAGTGGTATGGTTGTCCACCGCATCCTCGGTGACAATATATTCGCCGGGAGTGAGGCCGGTCAGCTCGATGCTGGACTGGGCCACGCCGTTCGTCACCGTGATGGAGCCGGTATTGCTGTAGTTGCTCGGCCCGGTGACGGTGAAGGTATAGGTGCCATCCGCCAGGGAGGGCTTGGTGTTGTCCGTCACCTGCTGATTGTTCACCGTCACGGCCTTGGTGACGGTCAGCGCGCCCTTCTTGGTGTTCACGAAGCTGGCGTCATAGCCGTTAGTATCCGCCGCCGGGCTCTTGGAAGCGATCAGGTGGCCCTCGCCATCGTCGTTGACAGTGACGGTGACGTTCGTCTCGCGGGTGTCATAGATGATCGTGCCGTCGGCATTCTGGCCGGTGGGCACCGTTTCCTTGATCTTGAAGTAGCGGGTGGCGGTATCGGCCAGCGCAACCTCGTCAAAGGCAATGTCACCGCCAATCGCGTTGCCCTTGGACTGGCTCACGCCGCCGTCCTTCACGGTCTGGAAGGTATTGTCCGTGTACTCCACCAACGTGAAGCGGAACTGATTCGCCGCGAGATCTCCGCCTTCCAACGTCTTCTTCGCCTTGAAGGGGACGGAGCCGCTGCTGGAGTAATTGTTGGTGACAGTGGCGGACGCCTCTGCTCCATCGGGGATTGTGCCTGTAGCGCCGGAGTAGGTGGCGGTATAGCCCGCCGCGCTGGACTCAACCACCTCGTAGCTGATATCAGCCGGCAGCCCCGTGGCGGTCTTGGTCTGGTTGTGCTTCAGCATGAAGGTCGCCACGCCGTTTGCAAAGGTCATGTCGCCGTAGGTGCCATTGACAGAGGTATCGCCCAGCGTCACGGTAAAGGAGAAGGCCTTGTCGGTGTAGCCGGTAGCCACCGTCTTGGTGACGGACAGGTCGCCCGTTTTCGGGGTGTTGGTGGCCTTCAGGGTGACCAGCGTGTCGCTCGCGAGGGTTGAGGCCGCAACGGGTCCCGTGTGGTCATACTCAACGTTATAGCCGCTGACCGGGCCCTCGACCATGGCATAGTAGTAGGGCTGGCCGGAGGCGCTGGTCTTGGGCAGGCCGTCAAAGGTATACTCCCAGATGGGGCTTGCCAGCGTGACCGCCTTGCCGAAGGAGGTATCCAGCGTGTAGCCTTCCGTGTTGAGGGCGGAGTAATCCACACCGCTGACGCTCACGTCACCCGAGATGATCCCCGACTCGTCCGCGTAAGCCACGAAGGGATTGAAGACGAGCTGGAAGGGGGATTCGGAAGGATTCCCATGGAGACTTGCGGTGCTCGGAGGAGTTACAGTATAGGAAGCCTGTACTGCATCCGACATGCCGCTATTATCCATGACGCTAATTCCTATGCCCGTATCACTGTTTATTACAGCAGTGAATGTATACTGCGTCAAGGGATGATCTTGTCCCCAATAATTATCTGTTCTGATCACAGATGTTGTCGGGGCAGCCAAGGTAGTAGATACATTATCGTACCCCTGTATAGCACTATTCAGGTCCCAATACTTGCCTGCATTAAATCCATCATGAGATGTGACGTTTATAGTTACAGTACTTCCCTTGGCAATCTCACTATCTTCTACAAGGATATTGTCTGTCCCATTGTTCCCATACAGGATGGTTAATCTGACCGTATCACCAGACGGTATCGGATCATCAGGTTCCGTAGACGGTTCATCCCCAGGCTCCGTCGTGGCATTCTTATAGCTGACGGTGATCGTGATCTCCTGGGTTTTACTGGCATTGCCACGGATCAACGGACAATTGCCCGCTTTTTCAGAGAAATTCGTCGTCTGCACAGACATCTCGAACTCATTGCCACGGTCCACCCACTGATTCCCAGAGGCCTGTATGATGCCATACTGGACTGCGTAATCCTTCTGGACGCCTTCGCTTGTAACGCCGGTATAGTTATATTCATAGGACGTTGACGCGGTGCTCTCATGCCAATTTTGGTTGCTGTCGGGCGTCCAGGTAATCGAGCCAGAGAACGGGAACTGCTGTGTAAAGACCTTGAAGTCCGAAGCCTGGCTCATGCTGCTGTCAAACACCCAATTCACTTTCACATGGACGGCATTTTCAGTAGCATCCGTCGAGGCGGGTTCTGGTGTATCGGACGATTCAGGCGTCACGTCGCTGTCCTTCGTGAAGCGCAGCAAATAGAGGGTCGCGGCATCGCCGTCGCCGCCATTCCAAGCCTTCTTCACATTGACAGAGACCGTCTCGTCCTTGAAGTTGGTGACGGTGATCTCGCTGTCGCCGGTCTTGGTATACTGGGCCTGGGTCCTGTCGCCGTCCTTCTCAACCACATAATACTGGTAGGCCACGGTTTCGGTGCCCTTGGAGACCTCGAAGGTGACGCCGGTGTCCCAATGCTCCGCGTCCAGCTCGACCTCGCGAACCTTCTTGCCGCCCATGGCCATCACGGTGGCGTGGTCGGTGGGCGTCGCGGTCAGCTGTGTGACGACCAGCGGGGTCGAACCGCCGGCCTCGATCCTCGCGCCGGTGAACTGATCGCTGTTTCCAGTGTAGTCGTACAGGATCAGGCCATTCTGAGCGATATAGTCAGTAACGATAAAGTTCACCTGGGCAACCGCACCAGTTGTACTCACGGTGATTTCCCCGTTATTCTGCACCGTATAGCCCGTCGATGCCTTTGTGGGGTTGGTAACCGTGACCGATACAGAATCGCCGATATTGTCATAGTGAACCGTGGTCCTGTCAATTTCCGATCCCCAGTTCCCATAGAACATTACGACAAAGCTGTTCTCGCCGCCGCTGCTGCCGGAAGCGCTGGTCTCAACCCGGTACAGCTCATAGGTCACGGTCTTTTTCTCATTTGCAGGCACGGAACTGTCCCAAATCTTCTTCAGCGTCAGCTCGGCGGGGTTCTCAACGTGGTCCGTCTCGGTATTCTTGATCACCAGGGCGTCGTTGTCCGCCGTGATGCCCGGCGTAGTGGCCTGGAACGCCCCTGCGTTCAGGCTGTACGTGGTTTCCACGGTTGTGCCATCCGCCTGTCCGGTGAATGCGGTCTCAGTGACCACATAAGTGCCCTTGAGCACATCCCTGATCGCCACCACCGGCCATCCGGATTCGCCGGCGTTCAGGGTCACGGTGTTGCCGAGCTTGGTGAAGCTGCCCACGCCGGGGTTTGTCTGCTCGACGGTTTCGTTGGTAAGGTCGAAGTCCTCGCCCTCCCGCTTCACGGAGAAGGTGATCGTCCGGGGCGCATAAGCGGCATCGCCGCTGGCGACATACCATTCCTTGGTCACCGTGAAGCCGATGGTATCCTGCGTGTTGATGAAGCTCACGAGGTCGGCGCTGCCGCTCCACGCACTGCCATCCAGGCTGTATTCCGGGGTACCCGCACTCAGCGCATGTCCCGCCGCATCGTAGCTCACGACAACCCTGGCATAGACGACCTGGCTGTTCTGCTTCAAGTCGGAGGACAGCTTGCTGTTGTCCTCGGCGATGGCATAGGTGTGGGTCTGCGGATAATCGCTGGCCACGCCGCTGTACTTATACTCGATGGGCGTGAACGCGATGCTCACGGCCTGGCCGTCGGCGCCACCCGTGGCCTCGCCTGTCGCGACAACCACGTCCTCGTCCGCGTCGGTCTCGGGGTTGTGAACCGTCTCGGTCACGTTGAAGTAGAACTTCTCGCCCTCGGTCATGTCGCGGCCCGTCAGGGTCTTGGTGCCCTCCAGGGTCTGCTGGGTCTTGAGGGTATTGACGATGTTCTTCGCCGCAGGCAGCGTGTAGGTATGGTTGCCAAGGACGAGCCTGTGCGTCGTCTCATCCTCGGTGTATTCGGTGATCTGGTTGCCTTCCATATCGTAGACGCGCAGGGTGCCCAGGCCGTCGTCTACGACCTTTACCTTCACTTCGACAGGCGCGGCAAAGGCCACATCCGTCTTTGCAGGATCTTCAACCTCGCAGATATAGTAGGTGAATATCTTTTCACGGGTGCCGTCCGCCTTGATGGTCGCGCCAGCCATGCAGTCGGAGATCGCCTGTCCGGTCCGGTGCTCGATCTGGTATTCGATGTCGTCGAAGGTGACGGTGCCGTCGGCGGCATTTTGCTTGGCCGTGCCGATTACCGTACCCGTCGGGCTGCCCTCGCGCAGTTCGAAGGTGAATTCGTTCTCCGCCAGATCGCTGCCCCGCATCACCTTGTGGGCCACAAATTTGACCCGGGTCTCTGCGCTGTACTTATTGACGTACACCACGTGATCGCCGGCCGTACAGCCATTCTGTACAACGAGATCGCTGTTCGAATAACCCTTCACCGGCTGGTTGTCCGGGTTGATTTCATAGCGCACATCATTGATATAGACCGCGGTCTCGGTGGCCCTGTAGCGAATGATGTCTCCGTCGTCCTTCAGGCCCTGAAGCTGGGCCTTCTGGCCGGCCTTCAGGCGGAAGGTCTGGGGTCCGCTCACTTCATGATATTCACCGCCGGCGATGGAAATGCTGAATGTGTCGGGATAGGCCTCCCAAACTTCGGTCTCACCCTCGCCGCTGGTCTTGTTCTCCAGTACCAGGGTAAACTCGAATTCCTTATCCTCATCGGTGGTGCCGGCAACCGCCTTCTCGATGGTCAGGTCAGCCGTCTTGACCGTATTCAGAACCTTCGCCTTCTGGGTATCGCCGGCAACGATGGTGCCGGTATCGCTCCTTTCCTCGTTCACCTCATAGTGATCCAGGGTGAAGTGGGCGGTCTCCGGGGTGGAAATCTCCTTCACGGTGAAGGTGGTACCCGCAGGCAGGTTGGCGATGGACACGCTGTTGCCCGCGCGAACCAGCACCTGGGCCTTGCCCTCGGCATCAAAGGTGACGGAATCGCCCTTCTTCAGGCCGGAGGCCGGGAAGGACTGGTCCTGAACCTTCGTTATGTCATCGTTGTGCAGCTGCACCTCGAAGGTGAAGTAGGTCACCTTGTCCTTGATGGAGGTATTCGAGAATTCCTTGCGCAGCTCCAGGGAGCCCGTGGTGGGGCTGCCGATGGTATTCTGGATCGTCGCGTTCAGGGTCTGGATCTGGTTGGGGTTGTTGGAGTGCAGCTCGTTGCCGGCGCGGTTCACGCGATCCGTGATGATCGTGCCGCCGAAGGGGCCGCCCAGGATATGCGCGTTCGCGGCGGGAGCCAGTATGACACCCGCGCCCAGCTTGGAGGTGTTGACGTCCCCGTCGTAATAGGTGCCGTTGTGGCGCAGGTTGTACAGCACATGAGAGGAATTCGACTTGCCGCTCTGGCCGTAGTCGCAATCCAGCAACTGGCCGTCAAGATAACACATCGGGCAGAAGGTATCCTGATCCATCTCGATGTTGATGACGATGTAGCGGCCGTCGTCCTCGAAGTACATGCCGTTCTCCGACATCTCTGAGGCCTTGGCATTTACCACGCGAACGGTGCTGCTGCTCTGGGCGCTGGCAAGGTCGTCGGAGAGCTGCTTCAGCCTGAGCATGTCGTTGGGGATGTTGTATTTCTTGTAGCCCCCGGTGCCGTTGAGGAGGACGTCGATCTGCTTGCCGGTGGTCTGGGTCTCCTTTGCCGCGTCGATCCTGGCCTTGTCCTTCGTGGTATCCGTGAGGATGACCACATCCACACGGGAGGCCTTCTGGAGCATGGTCTTCAGCTTGTCCAGATCCTGATTGGGACCGATGGTGCCGAAGTAGTTGACGTTCTTGTTGTTGGCAAAGTGAGCCTTGTCGATGCTGAAGTTGTAGTAGATGGTTTCACCGGTGACCTGGGCGCTGCCCTGGCCGGAAACCACCTTACCGTCGATGATCTCATCGATCTCGTACTCGCCGGAATTCAGGCCGTCGAATTCCACTTCCAGCTTGCCTTCCGCGTTCGTCGTGCCAGTCTTCGTGGCCACCACGACACCGTTCTGCTTCAGGCGGATCTCCACGGGCTTCTGAACCGGCCGGCCCTGGTTGTCCGTGTAAATCTTCAGAACCTTCAGGCGGTTGACGTTGACGTTTGCGCTGGAATAGCCGAAGTCCGCCAGGAAATCGGTATCCATGAAATCCGCGCCGATCGTCGCCTCGATATCGCCGGAATGGCCCACATAGCGGTTGGTGTAGTAGCCGAAGTCCGTGGCATCCTCCAGCAGGGCGTCGATGTCGCCCTTGGAGATGTTGCCGTTGGGCGCGCGCAGGTACAGATTGTCGTAATAGTTCGTGAGATGACTGGCGTCGACATTCTCGCTGGTGCGGGTGCCGTAGTAGAGGTTGTACCTGTTGATGGAGCTGCCTTCCGCCACCAGCACCTTGACCTGGCTGTCCTTGATGTTGTTAAAGTTGGCAAAGCCATCCTTCGTGCCGTCAGGCTTCTGGTTGGTGGTGTAGAGCTGCACCGTCACCCGCTCGTTGCCGGTGAATTTCTCGTTAGGCAGCTCGTTTCCGTTCCAGTTGTACCAAGTCGTGATCGGGAAATCAACCGTAGACTGGCCCTTCGGAATGGTGATCTTGGTCCAGCCGTAGGTATTGCCCGAAGTCGCATGCTCGACAGTGACGAAGGCATAGTACTCGTCTTCCGCACTGATTCCCATATCGGCGGGCTCAATGTTGAAGCGAATGTTGTACCGCTTGTCGTAGGCGCGCTTGAGGTTCAGGGTCACAGAGTCTCCGTTGACTTTATTGCCATAAGGCTCCGCCAGGAACTCGAAGCCGGTCATGGAGTCGGGCAGGCTGGTTATCGTACTGTATGACTGGTACTGCCACTGATCGGGTGCAATGTTCCCTTCGTACAGGCGGAAGCTTACATTCTGGGTTTGCGAATCATAATTTGCCCATTGATAATCTTCAACCACCTTGTTGTCTTCAACATGAACCTTCAAATAGTTCTGGCCCACGCTGATGCCGCTGATGGTAGAACTCGGATTTGAATCAACCGCAAAGCCACTGGCTTTGTAGCCCACAAGTTCACCCGTCGTCTTGTCTGTAACGACGGCGAGAACGCCATATTTCTTATTTTGGATCACGCTCATCTCGGCACTGGTGGCAGCTGATGAGCCGTCGTAATCGAACAGGTTGACGGTGACGTTCCAGGCCTGCTCATCGTCCGTCACGGTCAGGATATAGGTCGCCCCGTCCACGACCACCGTCAGGCGGTAGACCTCGTCAAAGGGCGCGTAACTGCACAGGTACCAGGTTCCATCCTGATCCTGTTCCATGTACAGCGCGTTCTCGACCTCTTCGCCCTCAAGCAGCAGCAGATCGGCACTGTCAACCCTTCCCTCCACGCCAATCTGCGACATGATGGAGGCGATGCTGTAGCTTCCAAAGCCGGGGAGGCTCCACTGGATACCCTCGTATTCAAGGTCCACGGTATAGCTCGCCACGATATCCGAGAACCCGGTCATGGTGAACTCAAGTCCCGCTTCGGTCTCGTTGACGTCCAGCGGTTCCACTGCCCCGTCGTGGATGTGGTACAGCTTGTCCAGCTTCATGCCGACGGGCACGAGGCTTTCCTTATCGACGGTGACCTTGAACTGGCCCTCCACGGGCAGGGTCTCTTCGTTGCGCACGATCTTCAGATCGGCAGCAGAATAGCCGGCCACTTCGCTGTCGCCGTTTTCTTCATTATTATTTATGTAATTTTCAACCAGCTGGGCGGTCTCCTCTTCCGTGTGGGCGGTGAAAGAGGCCTCGGAGCCCAGGGGCACGTTGCCCTCGACGACCTCGATGGACGCGCCCTCGGTCTCCAGCTGCGCCTCCTTCAGGGCGGTCAGGCCCGTCGCACGGACGCGCAGCAGCCGCTCGCCCTCGGTCAGCTCCACAAAGCCGTCGGCTTCGATCACCAGCTCGCCGCCTTCAAAGCGGATGCCGCTGTCGGCCTTGCCCATCTCGGCCTTGGCGAAGTCGAATTCATAATTGTTGACCAGGTCGGCGTTGACGTCGATGTCATAGCCGGCTTCGGCCTCGCTGCTGACGATGCCGGACAGCAGGCTCAGCGCCACGTGGATGCTGCAATCCTCGGTATTGTAGCAGATATCGCCCGCCCCGGGCAGGGTCAGCGCGTCAAAGGCCGTGAAGTCCAGGGTGATTTCGCCCTGGTCGCCCTCGACCTCAAATTCCACCGTATATACGACGCCCCACACGGAGAAGCCCTCCGCGTCAAACTGGACGCCGCTGTCCGTCTCCTCGGCCTCCTTCTTTTCGACCTTCACGACCTCGTCGTTCTGCTCCACGAAGTGCATCGCGCAGACTGCGGAGTCGCCGACTTCGGTCTGTTCTGGGCCGACTTCAATGGTACCCTCGTCGCCGTCCAGGGTGACGATCACCTGAACCTTGTCCTGGGGTTGAACCTCCTGCCCCTCTTTGTCCATGATCTTGATATCGAAAAAGCGGGCCTTGGTGATGCGCTTGCCGCTCTCCAGGGCCGCCTCGGCCTCGGTCAGGTAGCCTTCGTCCTTGACCTCCGCCACCTGCAGGGTCGACCCCTCGGGAATCCTGGCCTCCTTGGTGTAGGCCAGCTTGATGCTCCAGGTCTCCCCGGCATCGTCGATGTACTTGGTCTCGATCTTTTCGACTTTCACCAGCGCGTAGACCGAAAAGGCGTCCGCCTCAAAGGCCTGCGCCGTGGGCTGGGCTTCGGGCGCGCCCGGCTCGGTGGTGGCTTCGCTTGCCACCACCTGAGCCGCGCCGTCATTGTCGACGTGCACCACCACGGTGTCCTGCTGCGGGTGGGATTCCTCGGCCTCCAGCTCGCGCATCACCACGGAGATGAGCTGCTTCGGCTCGATCTCTGCATTATTATATAGGAAGGTAATGTCCACGGCGTGGACGCTCTTGACCTCGACAAAGTCCTCGGTAACGCTCTGTTCGATGTTGTCGATGGTGCCCTGATCCACCACGTCCGCGAGCACCATGACGGTGCCCTCGGGGAGCGCACCCACGGGCGCGTCCACCACGACGCTGATATAATCGGTGCTGTCCTCGAAGTGCTGCGCCGGGTAGGCGATTTCGGCCTGCGGCTCAGCCTCTGTCTGAGGCTGCTGGAGGACGCAGTTCACCAGCGTCAGCGCATAGCGGCTGCCGTTATACAGTTCGACTTCCGTGCTCTCAAAATCCGCCAGGGGCATGAGCAGTATGTCGTCTTCCGTATTTTCGATCTCAAACAGATCGGGGTCGAATTCAACGGACCACTCGCCCATCGGCAGCACCGTTTCTTCCTCTGCGGACTGCGCCTCGGCGTCGGGGGCCTGGGCATCGGCATCGTTGGATTCGATATTCGTCTCCTCTGCGGGAACCGCATTGGCGATCACCGCGCGCAGGGAGATGGGATAGGTCTCAACCCCGGCCATATCGACGGTAGCGGTATAGCGACGCTCGGCGGGCTGCTGCGCGTCGTCGTCGGCAGGCTGGTCAGCAGCGGGCTGCTCGTCGTCGGTGGGCTGCTGCGCGTCGTCGGCAGCAGGCTGGTCGGCAGCGGGCTGCTCGTCGTCGGTGGGCTGCTGCGCGTCGTCGGCAGGCTGGTCAGCAGCGGGCTGCTCATCGTCAGTGGGCTGCTGCGCATCGTCGTCGGCAGGCTGGTCAGCAGCGGGCTGCTCGTCGTCGGTGGGCTGCTGCGCGTCGTCGTCGGCAGGCTGGTCAGCAGCGGGCTGCTCGTCGTCGGTGGGCTGCTGCGCGTCGTCGTCGGCAGGCTGGTCGGCAGCGGGCTGCGCGTCGTCAGTGGGCTGCTGCGCGTCGTCGTCAGAAGTCGGCTGGTCAGCAACAGGCTGCTCAATATCGGTAGGCTGCTGCGCGTCGTCGGCAGGCTGGTCAGCAGCGGGCTGATCAATGTCGGCGGCGGGCTGCTGCGCGTCGTCGGCAGGCTGATCGACAGAGGGCTGCTCTATGTCGGTGGGCTGCTGCGCGTCGTCGTCGGCAGGCTGGTCGGCAGCGGGCTGCTCGTCGTCAGTGGGCTGCTGCGCGTCGTCGTCAGTCGGCTGGTCAGCAACAGGCTGCTCTATGTCGGTGGGCTGCTGCGCGTCGTCGTCGGCAGGTTGGTCAGCAGCGGGCTGATCTATGTCGGCGGCGGGCTGCTGCGCTTCGTCGTCGGATGTCGGCTGATCGACAGAAGGCTGATCTATGTCGGCGGCGGGCTGCTGCGCGTCGTCGTCGGAAGTCGGCTGGTCGACAGCGGGCTGCTCTATGTCGGTGGGCTGCTGCGCGTCGTCGTCGGCAGGCTGGTCGGCAGCGGGCTGATCTATGTCGGCGGCGGGCTGCTGCGCGTCGTCGTCGGATGTCGGCTGATCGACAGAAGGCTGATCAATGTCGGCGACAGGCTTCTGTTCGTCAGTGACAAGCTGCTGTGTGCCGACGTCGACAGTCACCTGCTGGTCATCACCGGGAAGCTGCTGGTCGCCGTCAATGGGAAGCTGTGCGTCGACGGAGGGCTGTTGCTCACCGTCATCGGCAGCAGGCTGATCGACAGAAGGCTGATCTACGTCGGCGGCGGGCTGCTGCGCGTCGTCAGTCGGCTGGTCAGCAACGGGCTGCTGCGCGTCGTCAGTCGGCTGGTCGGCGACGGGCTGCTGCGCGTCGTCAGTCGGCTGGTCAGCGACGGGCTGCTGCGCGTCGTCAGTGGGCTGGTCGGCGACGGGCTGCTGCGCGTCGTCAGTCGGCTGGTCAGCGACGGGCTGCTGCGCGTCGTCAGTCGGCTGGTCGGCGACGGGCTGATCGGCAACGGGCTGGTCAACAGCGGGCTGCTCGGCAACAGGCTGGTCGGCAGCGGGCTGGTCAGCGACAGGCTGATCGGCGACGGGCTGATCGGCGACGGGCTGATCGGCAGCGGGCTGGTCGGCGACGGGCTGGTCGGCAGCGGGCTGGTCGACGGTGGGCTGCATATTTGCCGCAGACCGACCATTGCTCGATGCCTTCTCATCGGCAAACTCCAGCGTAACCTCCTGCTCCTGGCTGGAGGCGTTGTTCGCCACGGAACCCTTTTCCTTATTATCCGAAGTGTCCAACTGCAAGTCGCCGTTGAGCGCTTCCATGCTGTTATCGTCGGCGCTCCGGGCATTGTTGGGATCCTGGACAAAGTCGAGCAGGCCGCCCTGATCCAGATCCAGGGAAACATCCAGGTTCTGCACCTTGCCGGATTCGATCAAATTGCTTGAATCGTCATAGCCATCAAGGTTGATGTCCAGATCACCCTTTGACCCCTTCCTCTTTTTGGGGGCCTCCTGATAGCAGGCATCGGTGTGGACATGCTCCTGCATCCCGCAAACCAGCTTGCCGGCTTTGTTGTAACACGCGCTGCTGTGACTGTGCTCCGCCAGACCGCATGTCGGTATGCGCTCCAGCGTATTCGCGTTGCGCTTGAGCGTGTTCATGGTAAAGAGCAGCACCACCACGCACAAAAGGGAAACCGCCCTCTTGAGCAGGCGCTTTCTGGAATACTTTGTTGATAACTCATGAATCTTATTGTCCATTTTTTATCTCCCATTCCTTTTTTTGTGCGCGGCCACCGCTTCTATGCGTCGGGATGCGATAAAAGTCTCAAATCCATCCTCGTTTTCCACGGACCGCGGTCTGTTTTGGCTCTGTTCTGTGGATAACCGCTAACTTATGACGCCGATTTTGTCCATCGGCCATACCCGCAGCACTACGCGACCCACGATTTGCTCCTGCGCCACGCAACCCACGGCTGTATTCCGGCTGTCCGAGCTGGTGCTTCGGTGATCGCCCATGACGAATATCTTTCCGTCGGGCACCTGGTAGGGCAACGCGATGTTGCAATCGCCCAAAGCCTTCTCTTCGATGTAGGGCTCCTCCAGCGGCACGTCGTTGATGAACACGTTTCCGTCGGCGTCGATGTTCACCCATTCGCCGGCGTTGGCGATGACCCGCTTTACCAGGATCTTGTTGTTGAAGTAAAACGCGATGATGTCGCCCTTCTGAAACGACGTACCCTTTGGCGCGACCACGATCTCGCCCTGGTGCAGGCAGGGCGTCATCGATTCGCCCACCACCTGGAGCACCGGCAGGGCCAGCATCGACACCAGCACGGCCACCGCCGCCACGATCACCAGCACGCTGACGGTACTGAGCAGCGTACTGCGATAGCTGCGCCTGTGGCGCTCGCGCTGCAGCTCGCGCTGCAGCTGTTCAACCGTCAGGGTAACCTGTGTCAAGCCCCGTTTCATGTCCTCTTGTTCCCCCACAAAAGCCTGCGGCGGCGCTTGCCATCCGCATCGTCCATGTCAGCTTCCTCGCCCGCCTGCGGTCGGGAGGGCGTCTCGGCCTGCGGTTGAAGCGACATCGCTCCGGCTTCGCTCTTCGCCCTTTTCAGAATCTGCTCCGCCTCCGAACGGGCGTTGCGAACCACGGTATCCGCCAGTTTTTGGGCTTCCTCCGTCTTCTGTTCGGCTTCGGCCACCAGCTCGTCGGCCCGCTTGCGCATTTGCCGCATGTATTCGTCCGCCGCGCTCTGCGCCGCGTCGAACACGCCGTTCATCTTCAGCGCGGCCTCCGCCAGGGTGCCCGATTCCCGAATCGCCATGTCCCGATTGGCCAGCGCTTCCTTGCCCTGCTGTACTTCTTCCTTCAATGCGTCGATCTGCTTTTGCAGGTCGATCAGAATTTGCAGCAGATCGTCGCGCCGCAGCTTTCTAAGCTCTTTATCCGTCATAGATCCATTTCCCTCGGGCTGTACAGTCCCGTTATCTTCCGTTTTTTGCCTTTTGTCTGCATAACAGGCAAATTTGCCTATATCCCTACCTATGGTATGCTTCTTATTTTATCGAGAAGGGGTTACACATCGGGTTACATGTCATATTTTAACAGTTTTTTAATATTTAAAGCGTTTGCTTTTGTGTGTCGCCGCGCTAAAATGCGATCATGCGTCTCCATCGTGTCGCCTTAAAATATTAAATATCTTCAAAATTCTCAAATAACTGGTTTTTTCTTGCCATGTCACCGTTCATGTAACCCAAAATGGGTATTATATAGTATGAGACCGTTTCATATTGCGAAGTCGGGAAAAAAGTGATATACTAAGGGTAATATGATTCCAAGCTGGGAAGGAGCGCCATGAGGAAGCATCTGTCCACTATAATCCTGGTAACAATACTGATCCTGGGCGTGATGATACTGCTGTACCCCACCGTCAGCGATTACTGGAACTCCTTCCACCAGAGCCGCGCCATCGCCAGTTATCTCGAGGAAATCGAGAACATCGATCCCGTCGACTATGAAAGGGAATGGGCCCGGGCGGAACAATACAACCGTGAATTGCGCGGTAAGCCGAATCGGTTCAGCCTAAGCGAAGAAGAGTACGCCGAATATGACACGCTGCTGAATCTGACCGGTTCGGGAATCATGGGCTACATAGAGATACCGAAGATCAACTGCTCTCTTCCGATTTATCATGGCACGGACGAAGCCGTGTTGCAGATCGCGGTAGGCCACATCGAGGGCTCGTCCCTTCCCACGGGCGGCGAGGGAACCCATACGGTGCTTTCAGGGCACCGCGGCCTGCCCTCCGCGCGGCTGTTCACCGATCTGGATCAGATAGAACCGGACGACCTGTTCGTTATCCGCGTGTTGGATCGCGTCATGACCTACATCGTGGATCAGGTGTTGATCGTGCTGCCTGAGGAAATGGACGCGCTGTCCATCGACCCCGACCAGGATTATTGTACGCTGGTAACCTGCACGCCCTACGGCATCAACTCCCACAGGCTGCTGGTTCGGGGACGGCGTACCGAAAATGTGGAGATGGAGCAGATCATCAAGGTCGTTTCGGATGCCACGCAGATCAAGCCGATCCTGGTCGCGCCGGTGCTCGCCGCTCCGATGCTGCTGATACTGCTGGTGTGGATGCTGATATCCACCGGCAGGAAACAGCAAAGGCGGAAGATCATAAAATGAGTGAAGACAACAAGAGGGTGACCGAGGCGCAGGTCCGCCGCGTCCTGACGCACATGGACGACAACGTGGCCAGACGGCGCGTTCGCATATGCGCGGCAGTCATCGCGGTGGTGGCGCTGACATTGGGGGCGTTGGCGACGCGCTTCCTGTTCGCGGCGGTGGACATGCGCACGGACGGCATGACGGACGCGCTGATGAGCGGCGACGTGGCGATGTGCCTGCGCATGGACAACCCGCTTTGGCCACTGGAGATCCGTCGCGGCGCGCTGGCACTGGTGCGTTATGAAGAGCAGGGCATCAAGCGCTTGACGGTGCGGCGGCTGATCGCCCTGGCCGGCGACGAGATATGGGTGGACGACGAGGGCCGCGTAACCCTCAACGGCGAAGCGCTGGAGGAGCCCTACGCTACCTACCGTACCGAGAGCGACGACCTGCCCGGCGGCGAAGCGATCCCCGGCGGCGCGCTGGAAAACCCCTTTGCTCAGCCCCAACCGGGCGCGCCGAATCAGGAGCCGGCGGAACAGCCGGAAACCGCGGAAGGCACGGACGACATGGATTACCCCTTCACTGTGCCGGAAGGCGCGGCGTTTGTGCTCTGCGACAACCGGAATAACTGGCTGGACAGCCGGAGCAGCCGCTTTGGGTTGGTGGCTGAAGCCGATATAAAGGGCATGGTGCAGGCGATCATATGGCCGGTATACCGCGCCGGACTGTTGGAAAACGTTGCAGCCGCCGGATAATATATGAAGAGATTTCTGTTAACGCTGTTGATCCTCGTGCTCGTGGCCGCGCTTGGAGCGCTCGTCCTGGCACCCGTGGCGCTTCGGCAATACCGGCTGCAGGAAAGCGCGAAGGTCGTATTGAACTATCGGGCCGCGGCGGACCGCTTAAGCCCGTCGGATTGCGGAACGCTGCTTGCCCAGGCGCGGGAATACAACGAAGCGCTGAACGACGACGTCTGGACGGATCCCTACGTCCCCGCGCCCGCCGCCGGGGCGGAGGAGAACGAGCAGTACCGCTCGCTTCTCAATCCTGCGGGCGACGGCGTGATGGCGGTGCTTGATCTGCCGAAGCAGGGCGTTTCGCTGCCCGTATACCACGGCGGCGAAGCGGGCAGCCCCGTTGCACGGGTGATGCACGCGCCCCAGACCCGGCTGCCCTCGGGCAAGGCAAAGGGGCCCTGCGTGTTGTACGCCCCCCGGGAGCGCTTCTTTGACCCCTTTGCAGGGCTGAACCGCTTGATCGACGGAGATTGCTTCTTCCTGCGCGTGCTGCAGGATACACAGACCTACGAGGTGTTTCAGGTCGCCGTGACGCTGCCCCAGAATCTGGATCAGTTCCAGAGCCAGGGCGACGAGGACGAGTGCGTTCTGGTGGCCGAGCTGCCCGCCGGCGGGCAGATGTTCGTTGCGCGGGGGCGCCGTGTCCCCCGCAAAAGCGCGTCGCCGAGAGACGATTCCCGAGCGCTGCCCGACTGGGCTTCCGGGCTCATTCTTGGGACGCCTGTAATGGCCGCAGGCCTTGTACTGCTGGCGGTCACGGAGGGGCTGCGACGCCCCCTGAAGAGGCGCATGCGTCGGCGCATGCGGTTATAATCCTGAAACGCGGTTTATCCGCTTTTCATACGATGGATGGTTTTGGCGATTGCGATCGAATAGTGTTTGGAGCGTGTTGTAATGATGAAGAGAATGGGCAAATACGCGCAGCCTGGCAGGATTTTGGCGCTTCTGTTGTGCCTCCTCCTGCTGATTGGCATGTTGCCGTCGTTCGGCGCTTTGGGCGCGAAGAAAAAAAAGGACGCGACGAGGAAAAACAACACGGGCAGTCTGCATGTCATCCTGAAGGATGACATCAAAAAGAAGCTGCCCGCGAACGCCAGGATCGAGTTTACGCTCTACCAGATCGGCAAGGCCGCCCCGGAGACCGCCGCTGGATGGACGATCGACAGCGAATTTGAGCGCTACAAGATCCTCCAGGCCAGCACTTCTGATGATTTGGGCAAGGCGGCGACCGCACTGGCCAAGGACATCGTTGGCGGGAATATCAAGGGCACGACAAAGGCTCTGTCCAACGATGGCGTCGCCGTGTTCTCCGGTTTGTCTTACGGCATTTACCTGGGCGTTTTGACGCATGCGCCCAAGGGATTGTCTGCTACGCCCTTCATCGCAACGATCCCTGCCAGGGACCCCGAGACGAAGGAATTGCGCAAGGAATACGACGTTACGGTCAAGGGCAGCTATGAGGAGCCGACGCCTTCCCCGACGACCAAGCCTTCGGCCACACCGACAGTCAAGCCTTCGGCCACGCCGACAGTCATGCCTTCGGCCACGCCGACAGTCATGCCTTCGGCCACCCCGACGACCAGGCCTTCGGCCACTCCGACTACCAAGCCTTCGGCTACCCCGACGACCAGGCCTTCGGCCACCCCGACGACCGTGCCTTCGGCCACTCCGACGACCGTGCCTTCGGCCACTCCGACGACCGTGCCTTCGGCCACACCGACGACTACCCCGACGACTCCTCCGGAAGGTGGCGGCGGTGGCGGCGACGTCCCGCAGCCGACGGCTGTTCCGACCGTCGATATCAGCGGCACCAAGGTCTGGGACGACGAGGGCAACGTCCACAAGGTGCGCCCGGATTCCATCGAGGTCAAGCTGCTGGCGGACGGCTCGCCGGTCAACGCCGAACCCAGCTGGTCCAAGAGCGGCGACCGCTGGACCTTCACCTTCAGCGGACTGCCCAAGGTGGACAGCACCGGCAATGAGATCAGCTACACCGTCGTCGAGACGCCTGTGGATATGTACGAGACCAGCATATCCGGCCTGACGATTACGAACAAGCTGATCGAAAAGGAGCCGACGAGGCAGACCGAAATCTCCGGCGAAAAGACCTGGAGGGACAACGACAATGCCAAGGGCAAGCGGCCCACATCCATCACGGTGCATCTGCTGCGCGACGGCGTTGTAATTGACAGCCGCACCGTTACGGCGGGAACCGGTTGGAAGTATACCTTCGGCGATCTGCCGGTGGATGACGGCTACGGTAACGTCTACACCTACGAATTGCGCGAGGATGGCGTACCGGGCTATTACAGCCGCGTCGACGGCACGAACCTCATCAACTCCCTGATCGACGGCTCCACGCCGCCGACACCCACCGATGACGACGAGACGCCGCCTCCCGGTGGTACGACGCCCAACACGCCTGAGAAGCCCGAGGATATCCCCGAACGCAAGTCCGGCACTCCGGTACCGCAATTTGAGGATAAGAGCGACGAGGAACTGGAAGAGCTGTTTGACATCTTCGGCTACAACACGCCGTTGTACGGCATACTGGGAACCGGCGACCAGATTCCCGTCTGGGTGTGGGTCTGCGTCGGAATCGGTATCGCAGCCATAATCCTGTTCATCGTACTCGGACGGAAGAAGAAACGCAGACGCTAAACCGCAAAAGGAGGGGGCGCATCGCCCCCTCCCCTGTTTTTGGTGATCTCTAAAACGCGCATCGCCGCCAGGCGGCTGAATGTCAGGTTCTTCTCGTTTTCTTGTGGGAATTTGGGAAACTCCCTCAGTCATGCTGCGCATGCCAGCTCCCTCAGGGAGGGAGCCTTCAGGTAGCGAAGGCGGTCTTCCTGCCTCCCTCGCCGAGGGAGGTGGCCGAACGCAGAGAGGCCGAAGGGCGTTATCCTCCCACAACTTTCCGTGAAGGACCGAATATCAGCCGTTCATGCGCCACGAGCATTGTGCGGCGTTTCCATGAGTATCCAACCCAAGCCAACACCCCCGGGCGATCGCTCGTCCCGGGGGTGTTGAATATCATCGTATAGCTGCGCTCAGAACAGTCCGTTGCTCTCCCGCAGCGCGTTCGCCTGGGAATCCAGCAGGCGGCTGAATTCCTCCTTATAGGCGGCGGCAGAGGCCTTCAGGGCGTCAAAGCGGGCCTGAAGCGTATCCACGCGGTTCTTGGCCTCGGTGGTAATGGCGTCCGCCTCCTCCTGGGCCTTGCTCACCAGCGCGTCCGCCTTGTCCCTGGCGGTGACGGTAATCTGATCGGCCTGGGCCTGGGCGTCGCTGACGGCCTTCTGGGCCTTGCGGTTGGCCTCCTCGGTGGTCTCATCGGCGATGCGCTGCGCCCCGATCAGGGATTCCCGCATGGCATTCTGGAGGTTCTGGAAATAGCCCTTCTCATTGTAATCGGGGGTGCGGGCTTCGGCCTCCTCCGCCCGCTTGCGGGCTGCAAGCACGTCGCCCTCCAGGGTCTTGATCTGCCGGTTCAGCTCGAGGTTCTCGCGCACAAGCGCCGCCATCTGTTCGGAAATCTCATCCAGAAAATCATCGACCTGTTCGATATTATAACCGCCGGTCGCCTGCGTGCCAAATTCCTTCTCCTGAATATCCCTTACGCTGATCGCCATGTCGATACCGTCCTTTCATCGCTGATGTATGTTGGTTTCCATCGAAAACGCTGCTCTATCCTTAAATATTTCGCCGCTACAGGGCGTTATTCCTGCCGTAAGACGTTACGAATACGTTACTACTCAAGGCTCCTTTACCATCGGGTGCGGCGGCTTGTACGCCGGAGCGCGGGCATTGCGCGGTATTGCTCCATTTCATTTTTTCCGGGGCTCCCCGTAGCGGAATACCTGCACGATCTGCCGGCCCCGCCTGGATTCCCCCTGAAAGGCCGTCACGCGCACGCGCCCAAGGCCCCGGGCGGAGATCAGGTCGCCCTCATTGACGCGGGCGTCCGCTCTGATCTGCGGCACGTGGTTCAGCTTGACCAGCCCCGCAGCGATCAACCGCTGCGCTTCGCCCCGCGACAGCCGGCAGGCTGCGGCCAGCACGGCGTCCAGGCGCTGCTGCTGCACCGTCAGCCGCAGACTCTCGCCCTCAGGGGGCGTCAGGACCGGCGTCTCCCCTGCCGCGCTCACCTTCAGCGAAGCCCGTCCCGCGCTCTCCAGATTGGCGGCGATGTAATCCGCCACCTCCTGAAGTGCGAACAGGTAGGCGCAGGGCGCGCCCCGGTATTCCCCCATGGCGATGTCGCCGGTGGTCTCCCGTTCGATGCCCAGCCCCATCACCGCCCCCAGCAGGTCGCGATGGCCGGGCGAGGCAAACCGGCTGTTCCACTGGATCCGAAGCGCAAGGATCGGCCAGTCTCCCGGCCCGGGCGGTTCATCGGCATAGAACGCCGCCAGGCAGCGCTCCGCGCCCTCGTAGCCGCCCCAGAAGGCGGCCTTTACCCCCGCCCCGGCAGCCGCGGCGTTCACCGCGCCCGCCGACGAAGGCTCCAGAAAGCGCGTGACACAGACCCTGCCCGTGTGCTTCGATCGCAGCGCCAACTCGTTCAAGCGCTTTTCCAGGGCGTTGTCCATCGGTCAGAGCCTCCGCGCCAGCAGGGCGTACAGCCACCACCAGACCCGATCCAGCACCTGATAGAAGATGATCGCAAACAGGAAGGAAAAGTCCACCGGCGCCTGAAAATACTGCCGCAGCTTCATCGAAAGCCCCTGAAAGGGCGCGACAAAGGGCCGGATAAACGCGCCCAGCATATCGAAGGCCCGGAAGCGGGGCCGAAACCAGCTCAGCACACAGTAGACCAGTATGGCCATCGTGATCAGCCGCAGGAAGATATGCCCCGCGTAAAACACCTCGTAAAGGCCTCGCATGCGCCGTCACCTCCGTTCGTCGTCCGCATCCGCTTCAAAACCTTCGATCCAGGTCAAAGGTATCGTTGATCTCCACCGACATCGGCGCGACCAGATAGGTCTTGTCCGACGCCTTGCGGATGCTGGCGTGAAGGGCAAAAACCGCGCCGGACAGTGTATCCACGGCCCGCTGGAGCAGATGACCGTCCAGCTCGTCCATGGTGAGCACAACGGTGTTATTGGCGATCAGCTGATCGATCACCTCGCAGCAATCCTCCAGGGAGTGCAGCGAGTACATCACCGTGCGGGAACGCTGGCTGACCCGCATGGAGCGCTGCGGACTGACCCGCTGGGGCAAATTCTCGCTGTAGCGGGGATCCGGCTGCTGGCTGTAGCGGGACGGCTGGCGTGGCGCGCGGGATGCGCGCGGGGCGCTGTAGCCGGAATCGTCGAAGCGCGAAGCGGTGCGGCGCTCGCCGGCGCGATAATCGTCGTAGCCCCGGGGTGCGCGGCTGTCATAGCGGCTGGAGCGGGGCGGATTTTCCGGCAGGCGCCGCTGGGCGCTCTGACGGGACTGCGGCGCGCGGCTGCTGGTCGTCCGCTGCTGTCGCGCAGGGGTATAGGCCGCCCTGCGCCCATAGTTGTCGCTGGAATACTCCTCGCCATAGGTGTCCTGCGTATCCTCATCGTCCACCAGGCCGATAAAATTCAACAGCTTGTTAAAGCCTCCGGATTTGTTGCGCGCCATGGTCTTCCCCTCTTTATCGCGTCATACGTCAAAAAACATCACGGCTTTGCCGGCCTTTCGCCGAACAGCGCCCGTCCCAGCCGAACCATCGTCGCGCCCTCCTCGGCGGCGACGACGCAGTCGTCGGACATGCCCATGGAGAGCGTCCGCATCCCGATGCCCGGCAGATCCATCTCCCGCAGGCGGTCGAACCACGCGCGCATCCGGCGGAACAGGGGGCGCACGTCCTCGGGGTCGTCGGCAATGGGCATGATGGCCATCAGCCCCTGCACCGACAGGCCCGGCAGAGCGGCGCACTGGCGCAGGAAGGGCACCAGCGCGTCTTCGTCCACGCCTGCCTTCTGCGGCTCGCGGGCGATGTTCACCTGCACCAGCACCGGCATCACGCGGCCCAGCGCCTCCGCCCGGCGGGATATTTCAAGAGCCAGCGCTTCCCGATCCAGCGATTGGATCATGGCCACCCGTTCCACTGCCGCCTTCACCTTGTTGGTTTGCAGCCTGCCGATCAGGTGGATCTCAAAGCCCGGGTTCAGCCTGTCCTGCTTGCCCACCAGCTCCTGCACGCGGTTTTCGCCCAGTATGCGAATGCCGCCGTCCCAGGCCATGTTGATCGTGTCGGGATCGATGGTCTTGCTGACGCCGCAGATTTCAGCCCCGCCCCATTTGGCCGAGGCCTCGCTGATGCGCTGCTGCCAGCGGGCTATGTTCGAAAGCAAATCCTTGCGATTCATCTGTGTTCTCCGATACTATTTGATCAATACCGTCTGCCCCAGCTGCAGCGCGCCCTCCACGACCGGCTGGATCATGGCGATGCTGCCGTCGGTGGAAAGCACCTCAACCGGTACAAACGTGCCCCCGGGCACATCGTACACCCAAACGCCCATCTGTCCGTTCTCGTTGTACAGCGCCTCGACGCGCACGGACAGGCCCGTCAGGGTGATGCTGAACTGCGCCCTGCCGGTGCGCCTGTAGATCAGCGGCCCGATGGGGTCGCGCACCTCGAATATCGCCAGCGTGGAATCGTTTTCCTTCTGAACGCTGTGCACTGTGGCGGTATAGGTGAGGTCGTCGAAGCCCTCCATCTGCACGAAGTAATTGTCCTGGCCCACCATGGGCGTCCAGGTATTGCCGCTGTAGAGCACCGCCACGTACCATCGGTTCTGATTGACGATGCGATAGATGCCGTCGTTCAACGTCTTGCGGGTGTTTTCAAGCCTGTCCCCCGCCAGCACAGCGCGCACGTCGGCAATGGACAGCGTGTTCAGCTTATCGGGGGTCAGGTCGTTTTCATAGCCGTCTATGTAGAAGGACACCACGCCGCTCCGGTCGGCGTTGGAAACCGTGCGCCACGACTGTATGCTGGCCAGCCGGGCGTTTTCCTCGTCGTACAGCTTGGTCAGCTTGCTGTCGCCCCGCTTGTTCTGGCGCATGTATTCCTGTCGGCGCACCATCTCCGTCTCCAGCTGGCTGGCCACCGTCTTCAGATTGCCGGTGGTCTGGCGGGTGATCAGGTTCTTGAACTCGATCGCCTTGCGGTTGACCTTTTGATCCAGCTCCTGCAGCTGGGAATCCACGATGTTGGCCAACAGCTGCTTGTGGTAATCCTGTATCTTCTTGCGCGTGGCCTCCAGGCTGTTCAGCAGGTTTTCGGAATAGCCGGTGGCGTACAGGTTCGCCACGGTGCTGCCCTCGTCCACCCAGGAATTTTCCGCCGCGATGTACTCCACCCGCGCCGTGGATTCCGACATCGTAACCGATTCATCCCTCAGGAGCACGCAATCCACCGTCTGGCGCTGGTCGGCGTTGGCCATCATGATGACCGTCTCCTTGGAATCGGGAAACAGCCTGGGTCTTACGATCAGGAACGCGATGACGAGCAGGGCCAACAGGAACAGGAAGAACCTGCCGGTCACTTTCTTTCTGCGCATAGCTCACGCTCCGATCGCTCGTAGAATAGGCCGTCCCTTCCCCCATGGCGGCAAAATGGACAGGGTACAACCATCGTATTCTATATTATACCCTCTGTTCGGTTATGATTCAATGCGCATCGCTTGACTTTTTTTCGCCATATGCATTATAATGTGTCGCTCTTTTTTCCAAAGCCAGTAGACAAATAAAGACGAAAATGCTATAATGTATGGGATATTCTGGCTTTATTGTGTCAAATTTATTGACTTGGCATACAAACAGCAGAAAGGAAGCCCGACAGTGCGAAAAATCGAGCGCAGCAATCGCGTCAGCGGCGTTTCGGCGAACGCCCTGGTGATGCCCATTGTAATCATACTGTCTGTTTTACACATATTGATTATCGCCGTCATTGTAATGATCAACACCTCCAGCAGCAACCTCTCCACCATCATGCGCAACGCCGGGCAGTATACCCAGGAGGCCACATCGCTGCTGGCGGGCTCCAGTCTGCTCTCGGAGACCGCCTCCAACTATGTGCTGATGCCCCTGACCGAAAACGGCGAGGTGAACGTGATGCCCCTCCAGGCCTATGCCAACGAGCTGGCCCAGCCGCGGCGGGGTGAAGATGTGCTGGCGCTGTTCAGGAGCCACAAGATCAACCCGGAAGAGATGGAGCTGCTTGAAAACGCGACCCAGAGCGCCGATTACATGCTCGACGCCCAACTCCACGCCATCAGCCTGGTTCGCTCGGTGTACCCGCTGCCCGAAATGAAGCCGCTGACGGACATCCCCAGGGTCGAGCTGACCGAAGAGGAGCTGGCGATGACCGACGAGCAAAGGCTGGCTGCGGCGCGGACGCTGATCCTCGGCTCGGTCTACGGCATGAACAAGCAATCGGTGTCTCAAAACGTCAACGGCTGCGTGGGCGTCATGCAGAGCACCTCCGAGCGCATGGCGGCCCAGCTCTCCCGGCGCATCGCCATGCTGCGCATCATACTGTGGGTCATCACCATCTCCATCGTGATCGTGCTCATCGTCACCTTCGCCACGCTGTACCGACAGCTGCTCTCGCCGCTGGGACGATTCGTCACGCTGATTCCCGAGGATGTGCCGCTGGACGAAACCCGGGGCTTCCGGGAGGTTCGGCTGGTGGCGGCGGCCTACAACGACGTGCTGACGCGCCGCAACGCCCTGGACAACATACTGCGCTCGGCGGCGGAGACCGACGCGCTGACCAACCTGCCCAACCGGTATCGCTTTGAGCAGTATCTGCTGGAATCCGAATCCAGCGGCTATTCCATGGCGGTGCTGCTGTTCGACGTCAACTTTCTGAAGCAGACCAACGACACAAAAGGCCACCTGGCCGGCGACCGGCTGCTGCGGACCGCAGCGGACTGCATCTCGTCCTGCTTCGGGGAAAACTGCTTCCGCTTCGGCGGCGACGAATTTGCCGCCATCGTCAAGGACTGCACCCCCGAAGCCATCGAAGACATGGTAAAGCGCTTCGAGGAGGCTGAAAAGGCCCAGAACGTGAGCATCTCTCTGGGCTACGCCTATGCCGAGGAGGTCGGCCAGACCAGCTTCCAGAAGCTGCTGGACGAGGCCGACCAAAAGATGTACGCCCAGAAGAAGGAGATGCATACCCATCAGAGCTGAGGCGTATATACGTTACCAGGGGAGATTGTCATGTTCCGATTCACATCCACCGGCGCGACGCTGTTCGGCCTGAGCTTTCACTGGTACGGCGTGATCATCGCCGCAGGCATGGCGCTTGCGGTGGCGCTGGCCTGCGCCAGGGAAAGGCGCATGGATGTTCCCCGGGATACGGCGCTGGACCTTGCGCTGATCGGCATACCTGCGGCCATCCTGGGCGCGCGCATCTACTACGTGCTGTTTTCATGGCGCGAATACGCCGCCAATCCCATCCGGGCGCTGTACATCTGGGAGGGCGGCATGGCCATCTACGGCGGCATCATCGGCGGCGTGCTGGCCGGATATTTTTACGCCCGCCGCAAAAAGCTGCCCTTCCTGCGCCTGGCCGACCTTGCCGCGCCCTCCATCGCCCTGGGACAGGCCATAGGGCGCTGGGGCAACTTCGTCAACCAGGAGGCCTATGGGGCCGTCGCCACCCAGGCCTGGCAGCAGCGCTTTCCCATTTCGGTGTTCATAAACGCCGACGGACAGTGGCACTTCGCCACCTTTTTCTATGAGTCCGCCTGGTGCCTTGCCATCGTGGCGATGCTGCTGATCGCCGAGCGCCATCGCCTGTTCCGCCGCGATGGGGACATCTTCCGGGCCTATGTGTTCCTCTACGCCATCGAACGGGCGCTGGTGGAGGGGCTGCGCACCGACAGCCTGTACCTGGGCCCCTTCCGCGTATCCCAGCTGCTCAGCCTCGCCGCGGTGCTGACCTGCGCCGCCATTGCGCTGGCCGTCGAAGCGAAAAAAGGGCTGGCCGCCGCGACGCTGGCCTGCTGCGTCGGCATGGCCGCGCTGCTGCTGGCGGGCCTGCCCCTCCCCGCCCTGGCCTGCGCCGTCGGGGCCGTGGGCACGTACTGGGCGACGGTGTGCTTCTGATCGGTTTACGGGACGACTGCAATGGCGGATCGCATCACATATATATACAATGGCGCCCGGCGGATGTAAAACGCGGGGCGCTGTATTATTGTGGCGCATGCGTCTTTTGCAGAATTGCAGTTCTTTCATCCGCCCTGCCCTGCGGGAAGAAATATCTATGGACGGGGCGGGAATATTGTGGTAAAATAAAAGTGGCATTAAATATTCATGGATTCGACCCAGACATGCGGACAGTCATTCATGACCCGTGGGTTTCCGTCCCGACTTCAACCCTCGAAACAAACCGACCCCGCAACGATCAGGAGGACGCTATGCGCAAATTTGACGGTTTTCAGCACGGTGTGAATCTGGGCGGCTGGCTTTCCCAGTGCGACGCCACCACCGAAGAGCACTTCGACACCTTCATCACCGACGCCGACATCAAGTGGATCAACGGCATGGGCCTCGATCACGTGCGCCTGCCGGTGGATTACAACTGGATCGAGGACGAAGCGGGCAACCCCATCGAGGCCGGCCTTAAGCACATCGACGACTGCGTCGATTGGTGCGAGGCCGTCGGGCTCAACCTGCTGCTCGACCTGCACAAGGCCTTCGGCTACACCTTCGATCCGCTGGAAAAGGACGCCGACCGGGAAATCTTCTTCCGCGACGCGGCGCTGCAGGCCCGCTTCATCGCGCTGTGGCGGCGGCTTGCGGCGCGCTACGGCGCGCGCCCCGGCGTGGCCTTCGACCTTCTCAACGAGGTCGTCTCCCCCGCCGTGGCAGACGCCTGGAACGACATCGCCGGGCGCACCATCGCCGCCATCCGCGAAATCGCCCCCGACACCTGGATCGTGGTGGGCGGCGTGGACTACAACGACGTGCGCAGCGTTCCGCTGCTCGCGCCGCCCCACGACGGGCGGATCGTCTATAACTTCCACTGCTACGAGCCGATGGTCTTCACCCACCAGAAGGCCTATTGGGTCGAGGGCATGCCTTCCGACCTGAATGTGGCCTATCCCGACAGCCTGGAGCGCTACCTGGCCCTGTCGGAGCAGCTGTCCTTCGACCTGGCCGGGGCCATCGCCGGGCATAAGGTGAGGGCGCTGGGGCCGCAATTCTTCGAGGCGCTCTTCGCGCCGGCGCTGGAGGCCGCAGAGCGCAACGACGCGCCGTTGTATTGCGGCGAATACGGCGTCATCGACCGCGCCCCGACCGCGGATACCCTGCGCTGGCTCAAGGACATCAGCGCGGTATTCAACCGGCACGGCATCGGCCGGGCGCTGTGGAACTACAAGCGCAAGGATTTCGGGCTGATCGACGCCCACTACGACGCCATCAGGGATTCGATGATCGGTATGATGTGACCGATGTACGGTTCGGTTTCCGTGACAGAGTGCGAATACGGAGGACGGCAGGATGAAAAAGCTGCTTTACATACTGAACGACTGCATGAGAAGGTTTTCCTACGAGCGCATCGCCGGCCTGTGTCAGGCGGTACGGCGGATGGACGAGCCGACCAACCTCTACATCATTCGCACGGACGGACACTCCGCCTTTGCCCCGGAGCACAACCACGGGGAATACAACATCTTCCGCCTGCCCAATTACGGCGACTTTGACGGCATACTGCTGGACATCAACAGCATTTACAACGGCAAATCCGACGATTCCTTCAGCGAAAGCGTCCTGTACGCGGTCAGAGCCGCCCGCGCCTCGGGCAAACCCGTCATTTCCATCGCGAACGACCTGGAGGATTTCTATTTTGTGGGAATCGACAATTATGCCGCGATGCAATCGGTCATCAGGCATCTGCACAAGGCCCAGGGGCTCGCGGACTTCTGGTTCGCCATGGGACCGACCGACAATTTTGAGGCGCAGCGGCGCGCCCGGGCCCTGATGGATTACTGCCGGGACAACGGCCTGCCCTGCGAAGAAGGCCGCTTCTATTACGAGAGCTTCACCATGGAATGCGGCGCCCATGCCTTTGAACAGCTGCGCGCCCGCTTTGGCGGCGCGCTCCCGCAGGCGGTGATCTGCGCGAACGACCGCATCGCCCTGGGCGTGTGCCATGCGGCGGAAACCGCCGGCTACTGCATTCCCCGCGATTTCATGGTCACGGGCTTCGACAACGACGACGCTTCGTCGTTTTTGACGCCCTCCATCACCAGCGTCGACCAGCTCAGCTGGACCACGGGAGAAACCTGTGTGGACGCCATGCGCAGGATCTGGCGCGGCGAAGCGCTGCCCAGAAGAATTTATACGCCCACCGAAATCGTTTTTCGCGAAAGCACGGGCCATTCCACACAAGACCAGACCCACCAGAGGAAGCAGATCGCCGAATACATGAACCAGAATTCCATCGTCTCCGATTTCAGCTATAAGCTGAGCGCCCTGCAATACCGGCTTCCGCAGTGTTCCTCCATCGAGGAAATCTGCCTCGCGTTCGTGCAATGCGTCGGCATACTGAACCTCAAGGGCATGCGCCTGATCCTTGACAGCACCCTCTTTGAATACGGACGGGCGATTCAGATCCAGAATCACGACGGCACGCTCTGGGAGAGCGCAGACGGACTGCCGACCTGCGGCTATTCCGACACCATGGAGCTTGTGTTCTCCTGGGACGCCGGAAAGGCCGCGCAATTCACCCGGCAGAGGATCGGAAGCCACCTTGAGACTTCACGATATGCGGGCGACCGCGAAAACTACCTGTTCGCGCCGCTGCACTTCATGGAATACACCGTCGGCTACTTCTGCATTTGGGATTGCGTGGAGATGGTGCGCATCCACGCGGTCTCCACCATCGTCAACGCGCTGACGGTCGCCCTGCGCAACTTCTTCACCAGAAAAAACCTGACCTACGTCAATCGGGTGCTGTCCGGCATATCCATGAAGGACGATCTCACCGGCCTGTACAACCGGCTTGGCTATCACAACGTGGCCTGTCCCCTGTTTCGAAGACTCTGTGAAAGCGGCGGCAGGTCCGGCATACTGTTCATCGACATGGACCGGCTGAAATACATCAACGACAACTATGGCCATGCCCACGGGGACAGGGCGATCCAATGCGTCGCCAACGCGATAAGCCACTGCATCCCGGAAAACGCGGTCCCCATTCGCTACGGCGGGGACGAATTCATGGTCCTTCTGCCGACGGAGGGCGAGGAACCGGTCAGGAAGCTGCTTGCGGCCATCTCCGCCGCCCTTCCCGGGGAGGCGAAGGCCCTCGGCGTGCCCGTCGCTCCGGAGGTCAGCGTCGGTTTTGTGCTCGCCAGCCCGGACGGCGGCAAATCGCTGGACGAATACGTGGCGGAAGCCGACGCGCTGATGTACAGGACCAAGAAGGAAAAGAAGGCGTCGAGGACGCCATGACGGGCGCACAGGGGCGCCTGAGACAGGGGCCGTGAGGACCACTGTCCACGGCCCGTATTGCCGGGTTCAGGCAATCGCCGCCTGTGGCGCGATGCCCGTATCGTTTACCCACATCATCATACAGCGCATCAGGACCCGGAAGGATTTTCTGCGCCTGCGGCCTTTGTCAGCGGTCTGCGGCGGCGCAGACGCCGCCGCTACGCCACGTTTAACCGAGTCGTTGCCATTTTGAGACGCCCCCCGATCATGCACTCCGGATCAAGCACTCATTCCGCCGTCCGCGTCGCCGCCAGCATCCCCCGGCAGCCCCGCTCGATCTGCCCGTAGACCTCGGAAAACCGCCCGGTGTACCAGGGGTCGTCGATGGCTTCGTCGCTGCCGGCAAAGGACATCAGCAGGCGAATTTTTCCCGCCGGGTCGCCGCCGGTGATGCGCAGCATGTTCCGCAAATTGTAGGGCTCCATGCCCACCAGCCAGTCGTAATCATCGTAATCGGCCCGGGTCATCTGCCGCGCGGCGTGTCCCTTGCAGGATATGCCGTGCCTGGCCAGCTCCGAGCGCGCCGGCGGATACACCGGGTTGCCGATCTCCTCCCGGCTGGTGGCGGCGGAGGCGATTTCATATTTATTCACCAGGCCCGCGTCCTTTACCAGCTTTTTCATCACATACTCCGCCATCGGCGAACGACAGATGTTGCCGTGGCACACAAACAGTATCTTGACCATTGAAGCCCTCCGATTGCTCATGCTGAAATTGTTCTACAGTGTTACTAAATGCGGGGAAATGCAGTTTAGGATGGATTTGACGTTACTGCTCAGCCTGCGGCTTCGCAGTAACTGTCGAAGGGGGACGGGTCCCCCTTCGAGACATCCCCCGACAGATTTTGCTTGATTATCGCAGATAAT
>CACYZW010000010.1 GCA_902778995.1 uncultured Eubacteriales bacterium | reverse complement strand
GGCCAAAGGCCGGGACGCGGACGGTTCAATCCTGCGGATTGAAGCGCCGCGCCTGTTCGAAGGGGGACCTGTCCCCCTTCGACAGTTACTGCGAAGCCGCAGGCTGAGCAGTAACCAATACTACGCCCTCTGGAGGGATCGACTGTGAAAGCATTTGGCAAGCTGATTGCAAGGTACAAGTTCGTCGTGATTCTGGTGGCGGTGGCGCTGCTGATCCCGTCCGGCATCGGCTATATCCGAACGAAGATCAACTATGATATTTTGAGCTACCTGCCGGACAGCCTGGAGACGGTCTACGGCCAGGACATCATGGTCAGGGACTTTGGCAAGGGCGCGTTTTCGATGGTGATCGTGGAAGGCATGGGCAAGCGCGACGAGGCGAAGCTGGAAGCGGCGATGGAAGGCGTCGAGCATGTGGAAGAGGTGCTCTGGTACGACGACATAATGGGCCTGGACATTCCCGAAGAGATGCTGCCCGAGCGCATTCGGAAGATCTTTTTCCATGGCGACGCGACCCTGATGATCGCGCTGTTCGACAATACCACCTCCGCCGAATCCACCATGCAGGCGATTCAGGAGCTGCGCAAGGTGGTCGGCAAGCAGTGCTTTATCAGCGGAATGGCCGGCATCGTGACGGACATCAAGGCGCTGGCCATGTCGGAAATGCCCATGTACGTGGTCATCGCCGGGGCGCTGTCGCTGATCGTGCTGATGCTGACCACGACCTCCTTCGTGGTGCCGCTGATCTTCCTGTCGAGCATCGGCGTCGCCATCGTCTACAACATGGGCACCAACGTCTTCCTGGGCCAGATTTCCTATATCACCCAGGCGCTGGTGGCGGTTTTGCAGCTGGGGGTTACGATGGACTATTCCATATTCCTGCTGCACAGCTACGAGACGGCCAAGCAGACCATCGAGGATCGGGAGGAGGCGATGGGCGAAGCCATTTCGGAGACTTTTACATCGGTCATCGGCAGCAGCACGACGACCGTCGCGGGCTTTGCGGCCCTGATCTTCATGACCTTTGCCCTCGGCCGCGATCTGGGCGTCGTGATGATCAAGGGCGTGCTGATCGGCGTCATATGCTGCACCACGTTTTTGCCGGCGATGGTGCTGACCTTTGAAAAGGCCATTGAAAAAACGAAGCATCGCTCCTTCATCCCCAGCATGGACAAGCCCTCCGAGTTCATCATCAGGCATCCCGCGATATGGATCGTCATCTTCCTGATCGTGATCGTCCCGGCATACAGGGGCAACAACGCCGTGCAGCTCTATTACAACATCGACAAGGGCCTGCCCGACACGCTGGACAGCGCCATTGCCAACCGGAAGCTGGCGGAGGAGTTCAACATGTCCAACATGCACATATTGATGGTGGACAGCCAGCTGCCGGGAAAGGACAAGCTGAGGATACTGGACGAGATCGAAGAGCTGGACGGCGTGCAGTGGGCGCTGGGCATCAGCAGCATAACCTCTTCGATGATTCCAGAGGACATGCTGCCCAGGAAGCTGGTTTCCAACCTGCGCACGGACAACTATGAGCTGATGATGGTCTGCTCGGATTATTCCGCCGCCACGCCGGAGGTCAACGCCCAGATTGCCCGGATCGACGAGATCGTCTCGAAGTACGACCCGAAGGGCATGGTCATCGGCGAAGCGCCGCTGATGAAGGACCTGGAGGACGTGACCTCGGTGGACCTGGTTCGCGTGAATACGGTCTCGGTGCTGGCCATATTCGTCATCGTGATGCTGGTGTTCAAGTCGATCACCCTTCCGGCGATACTGGTGACGGTGATCGAGTTCGCCATATTCATCAATATGGCCTGGTCGTATTACACGGGCGTGCAGCAGCCCTTCGTCGCCCCTGTGGTGGTGGGCACGATACAGCTGGGCGCGACGGTGGACTACGCCATATTGATGACGACCCACTACGTCCGCGAGCGCAAGGGCGGCCTCGCCAAGCGCGAGGCGGTGCTCAACGCCCACAAATCGTCGGTCATTTCGATCATCACCAGTGGCCTGAGCCTGTTTTCGGCCACGGTGGGCGTCGCCCTCTATTCCAATGTGGATATGATCAAGGCCATCGTGGTGCTGCTTGCGCGGGGCGCGATCATCAGCATGGTCGTCGTGATCGTGCTGCTCCCGGCGATGCTGCTGACCTTCGACAAAGTGATCTGCTGCACGACGATCGGCATGAAGGGGTGCGCGAAGGGTTAGCGGGCGTCCGAATTGTAATCGCTACAGGAAACACCGCACAATCGAATCGCGCAGCAATGCGCCATGCGTTTGTGCGGTGTTTCCCGTATTGTATATTGATGCCGCCTGTGTTATACTAATCTCAACCTAAACCTATACAATCCTGCGGCATCTTTTCCGCCATACCGGCGTTGAAGTCCCTTGACTTGCCGCCAGCAAGACTGCAGGTCTTCGCCTTGGTATGACGAAAAATCCGCTCGCATGCTTGCATATATTTAGATTGAGATGAGTATTAAATAAAAGCCGACCAAACCCGCGACGGGAGGATGGCTATGGGCATCAACAAGTATTATGAAAACCTGATCTTCAGCGGTGGCTCAAAGATCAACGTTTCCCGGCGGGTGGACGCGGATTTCTTCGATACCGTGCACTGGCACCCCTATGTGGAGGTGATCGTCAGCCGGTGCGACGGCAACGGCGCCACGGTCAATTTCAACCGGTACGCCCTGAACCGGGACGACATCGCCATGGTGTTTTCCGGCGACCTCCACGCCGTGCACTGTGCCCGGGAGGACGCCTTTCTCATCATTCAGTTTCCCATCGCGCTGCTGGCGATCATGGGGGCGCTGAACGGCATATTGCCCCAGCTTTCCCGCTGCAACTGCGTGCGCCGCGACCCGAACGACCCCGTGAATGCGGCCATGCTGGCGCGCATACAGGACATCGAGAGGCATTATTTTTCGGAGGACCCCTTCCGTGAAGTCAGGGTGTACGCGGCCCTTTTGGAGCTGTTCGCGGACATCGGCCGCCTGTGCCTGCCATCCCGGGACGCCGCGTCCGCGGCGGGCGAGAGCACGGAACAGGCCAACATGCGCCTGATGGCCCAGGCCTGCCTGTACATCGCCGAAAACTGCGTCAAATCGCTGACCCTGAGCGAAGTCGCGGCCCGGGTCGGCGTCAGCAAATCCCATTTTGCCCACCTCTTCAAGAGCTATACGAACATGACCTTCGTGGATTTTTTGACCGCGGAGCGCATCAAGCTGGCGGAATCCTATTTCCCGAATCCCCGGCTGCACATCATCGACATCGCCTTTGAGTCCGGCTTTTCCAGCATATCCTCGTTCAACCGCGCCTTCCGCAAGGTCAAGGGGTGCTCGCCCACCCAGTTTCGGGCGACGATGATCGACTGAAGGGGGCAGACGAGGAGCCCGGCCGAATCCGACCGGGCTCATAAATTACAGCGTCACATCCAGCGTTTCGCCGTCCGAGGCCAGGTGAAGGGTTGTCGCCCACGCGCCGTCGGACAGTTCGTACTGTCCCTTGAAGCCGCAGACCCGGGCGCAGCCGTTTTCGTCGGTGGTCACGTCGCAGGCGGTGTGCCATTCCTCGTGGATCAGGCGGTAGAGCGCTTCATAGGCGGGCTTGACGCGGTTGTCCACGGCCAGCAGGCCGCTGGGCGCGCCCAGCCATGCGCCGTCGGTGAAGTCCCAGCCGGTGACGGCCTCCACGCCGGGGTGGTCGAAGAGCAGCCGAAGCATTTCCTCCCACTGGCGCGCCTGGCGTTCCTCGCCCTCGGGGGTGGAGGGCCATTCGGGAATCTGGTAGTCGTTCAGATCGACGATGTGCCCCGGCATCAGGTGGCCGGACACCAGCGTGTTCTCGGTGAAGTGCAGCGGCAGGCCGAAGCCCTCGAAGCGGCGCAGGATCTCATGCAGCTTCTCGGCGCCCATGTAGCCCTGGTGCTGGTG
Organism: uncultured Eubacteriales bacterium; assembly: GCA_902778995.1. Lineage (GTDB taxonomy): Bacteria > Bacillota > Clostridia > Christensenellales > Aristaeellaceae > UBA2862. The sequence continues at coordinate 40,562 of CACYZW010000010.1, read as the reverse complement.
GGTTTGCAGGCCGATGGCCCCGATGGGCGCGCCGGCGTCCAGACAGTCGCGGATCAGCTCGGCGTATTTGTCGCTGAGGTTGAAATCGTTGATGAGCAGCAGCGCCTTCGGGTTGGCAGCCTTCGCCGCGTCAAAGACTGCCTTCACCAGCCCGACACGGCCATAGTGCCTGCAGATGCGGGTGACGGCGTTGTCGTAGCGGTCGAATTCGGGCATGATGACCACTTCGTTGATTACGTCCCAGATGTCGATCACCCCTGCGAAGGCGGTGACATCCCGGTGGATGCGCTCAAGCTGCTTGTCCAGGATCGTCTTGTCGTCGTACTTCATCAGCCAGTCGGCGCATAGGGTGTGCCAGCACAGCGGATGGCCCTTGACCCGCTTGCCGTTTTCCACCAGGTAGCGGGAGGCGTTCATGCGGCTTTCAAATTCGGGCTTGCCCTCCTCGGGCTCGTAGTGGCCCCAGTAGAAGGACATGGTGCCGTAGTTGAACAGTTTCAGCCACTTCTCCATGCGATCCCGAAAGAAGGGGTCGCCCTTTTTTTCGTTGGTGTAGGGGATGGCGTCGAAGGCCCCGCAGCCAAACCCAAAGTCGTGCTCCCGCTGCTCGAGATGCAGCTTCGCGTTGGTGACGGGCGCGCCCTGGCCGTCCCGGACGCGAAGGACGGCGTGCGCTTTGCGATGCTCGTAGGACATGGCGGTTACTCCTCTCCTGTCGGTCAATATGGTCAATGATGGGATAGCTCCCTGATAACCCAGCTTTACGGTCAGTATAGCGCGCCGACGGTCTGCGGCGATACGCTGCAAAGGCAAAAATGCCGGTCGGATTTTGCGAATCGGGGTGATGAGCGGTCGGTTCGGAAAATGCTGATTTGTCGAGCATGCCTGCAATCGGAATTGTCCCTGCCGCCATATGACCCAAAAATCCCCCGTCGGGATCAACCGCGACGGGAGATTTCCCAAAGGCAGTGCAGGGCTTATCCCTTCACGCTGCCCAGCACCATGCCGGTGACGAAGTAGCGCTGCAGGAACGGATAGACGATCAGTATCGGCACGGCGGAGACCACGGTGATGGCGCAGCGGATGGTAATGGGCGTCATCTGGGTGGTGGAGGTCATGGCGTCGGCGGTGGACTTGGCCGCGTTGGCGCTGGCCTGGGTGGTGGCAAGCTTCATCTTGAGCAGGTATTGCAGCGTGTGCAGATAGGGCTTGCCGGCGTTGTACAGGTGGGTGTCGAACCACTGGTTCCAGCTGCCCACGGCCACGAACAGCGCCACCGTCGCAAGCACCGGCTTGCACAGCGGGAAGATGATCTGCCAGAAGATGCGGAAATCCCCCGCGCCGTCGATGCGGGCGGATTCCACCAGCGCCTCCGGCAGGCCCGAGATGTAGGTGCGCAGCACGATCATGTTGAAGCAGGAGAACATCGTGGGGATGATGTACACCCAATAGGTCTTGGACAGGTTCAGCGTCTTGGAAATCAGCAGGTAGTTGGGGATCAGGCCCGCGTTGACGTACATCGTCAGAACCATCATCGTCGTCAGGAAATGCCGCAGCACGTATTCCTTGCGGGACAGGGTGAAGGCCAGCATTGAGGTCAGAACCAGGTTCAGTATGGTGGTGATGACGGTGCGGCTGACGGAGATCCAGGCCGCCTGGTAGGTCGCTGGGTCGGACAGCAGCGATTCATAGCTCTTGAAGCTCCATACGCGGGGCCACAGGCCGATGCCGCCGCGCAGGGCGTCGGTGCCGTCGTTGAAGGAGATGGCTACCGTGTTGAGCACCGGGTAAAGCGTCACGAACATCAGTATGATTAGCAGGATGGCGTTGACAATGGGAAACACGATGTCCTGACGGCGCTTGGACTTTTTATAGGTAAGATTGGTATCGGTCATCGTTATCGCTCCTTTCCCATCAAATCAACGTGTCTTCGTCCAGCTTCTTGGCGATGAAGTTCGCCAGGAACAGCAGCAGTATGGAGACCACGCTCTTGAACATGCCCGCGGCCACGCCCACGCTGTACTGCATCTTGGAGATGCCGTACTTCATGACGAACACGTCGATGGTCTGGGACCAGTCGATCACCAGGTTCTGGCCCATCAGGTACTGGATCTCGAAGCCGGCCTCCAGCAGATGGCCGATGTTCATGATCAGCAGCACCACGAAGGTGGATTTGATGCCCGGAAGGGTGACGTGCAGTATCTTCTGGAAGCGGCCCGCGCCGTCGATGGAGGCGGCCTCATACAGGCTCGGGTCGATGGAGGTCATGGTGGAGATGTAGATGATGGAGTTCCAGCCGACCTCCTTCCACACGTTGATGGCGCCCACCAGCCACCAGAAGTATTTGCCCTCGCCCAGCCAGAACACCGGCTCCTTGATGATGTGCAGGCTCAGCAGCAGCTGGTTGACCGCGCCGTCGCTGGCGAATATGTTCTGCGCCATGGACACGACGATGACCAGCGACAGGAAGTGGGGCAGATAGGTGACGGTCTGCACGGTGCGCTTGAAGGCCTTTGTGACGACCTCGTTCAGCAGCACGGCCAGCAGTATGGCGGACACGGTGCCGAACACCAGGTTGATCAGGCTCATGGCCAGCGTGTTGCGCAGCACGCCCAGCCATTCCTGACGGTTGAACAGCCATTTGAAGTTGTCCCAGCCGACCCAGGGGTTGTCGAACAGGTTCTTGTTCTTGGGGTTGTACTTCATGAAGGCCGTGATCCAGCCCCACATGGGCGCATAGCTGAATATAAACACGTATATCGCTATGGGAACCGACATCAGCATCAGCTGCTTCTGGCTCCATAGCTTGCTGAAGAATTCGCCAATGCCGCCGCGCTTCTTTGGCTTGGCCTGCACCATCTGACTCATGCGGTTTTTCTCCCTTCTGTGTTTTTCAGGGCTTGCCCTCAGGGCAGGGGGCGTCTCTCAGGCGCGCCGGAGAGACGCGCGCCACCCTGTATGACAGGCGGCCGATACAAGACATGGGGAGAGCAGCCTCTCCCCATGTCCATGGGCGGGTAGAATCAGTTGCCGTTGGCCTTTTCCACCAGCTTCAGGACCTGCTCCTGCATGTAGTCGATGAAGGTGGAAATCGGGATGTCCTCGACGGCCTGCACGAACTCGTCCCACTTGCCGTCGATCTCAGCCGGATCGCACATGATGATCTCGGGCAGATACTTCATCTGGGTGGTGACGAAGTCGGTCTCGGCGATGGACACGTCGGGCTCGTTGACGTAGTCGATCTGCCAGGCCTCGCCGTAGGGCGCCAGCTCGATGGGCGGGTTGAAGAAGTCGGCGGGCACCTTGTAGCCGTAGGCCTTCAGGAAATCCTTGTCATAGTCGCTCATCAGGTCGAAGTACAGCTCGGGCTGGTTGCCGGGCTCCCAGGCGTTGCCGTCGTCGCGGGTGCCCTGCTTCTTCGGCAGGCCGTCCATCAGGGCGTAGGCGGTGTTGGCGTTCTTCCAGGGCTGGCTCTGGCTGTTCTTCTTCTGCTCGTCGGTCCTCAGGAAGCGGCCGTCCTCCACATAGTAGTCCTCGCCTTCGATGCCCCACTCGAGGATCGTCTGCCATTCGTCGCTCAGCAGGGTCTCGAACAGCTGCACCATGCGCTCGGGGTAGGGGCAGTTCACGGAGATGCCGTAGCCGCGGTTCACGTTGATGACGGCGCCGTTCAGGTAGTGCTCCTCGATCTCCTTGCCGTCCACGTACTCGGGATCATACACCAGCGGCAGGCCGATGTAGGTGTACTTGTCCATGCCGGCGGTGACCAGCGCGTCGGTGGCGGACTGGAAGTCCCAGTACTGGTCGAACATGCCCAGCACGGTGCCGGAGGAGAGCTTGGCGATGTACTGGTCGTAGTTCTGCACGAAGGTGTCCTTGTTGATGATGCCCTTGTGGAACTCCTCGTTCAGCTTGGCATAGTAGGGCTTGGCGTAGGGCTGGATGACGAAGGCCTCGACCCTGTAGTTGTCGTTGATATCCACCAGCACGTCGCCGTCGTTGGGGCGGCCCACCAGGTGCTGCACGGGATTGCGCAGGCAGAAGGAGCGCCAGTCGTCGCACAGGATCTCAAAGCCGGTATAGGGGTTGCCGTCCTCGTTGGTGGGATTCTCGGCAATGAAGCGCTCGATCAGGTCGAAGTACTCGTTCAGGGTCTTGACCTGGGGATAGCCGGCCCACTCCAGCACCTGCTTCTGAATCCAGAAGGCGGGGCCGTTGCAGTAGTTCTGGATCTGGGCGTTGTAGTTGCGGCCGAAATTGGGGATGATGTACAGGCTGCCGTCGTCATAGAGCAGGCGGCCCAGATAGGGCTGGATGTGCGTCCAGATGTTGGGGGTCTTTTCCTCGCTGATGTAGTCCATCAGGTTGATCAGCGCGCCGGCGTTGATCAGGGTGTCGGCGCTGTTGCCGCCGTCCATCAGGTCGGCGTAATCCTCGCCGGCTATCTTGATGGCCAGGGTCTCGTCCAGATCGCCGGCCAGGAATTCAAACTCGAATTTGATGCCCAGCTCGTCCTCGATCTTCTTGAAGATCTTGTTGTCGGGGGTGGGTTGCTCGCGGGGGTTGCCGACGAACACCGAAACGGTGATCGGTTCCTCTTCCGCGATGGCGGCGGGTACCAGCGCCAATACCAGCGCCAGCATCAACAGTACAGACAGCAGCTTCTTCATGTTGGATGCCTCCCTTGTTCATTTTAAGCATGTGTATGCTTAGTGATTATATTATAACCCGGGAATAACAATAATGCAACGAATGATCGGGCTTAGTTTCGATCATTCGTTGCGTTTTTGCTTCTCAATCGTTCTTTTTTGTGCATAGAGTGCATGGGCGTGGGCCGGGACGCGGGAAATAGGGTATATTATTAATTATAGATTAAACGCCCCTTCGCGTCGTCCGCGCCACTGAGCCGACGGAAGAAGGTGTTGACCACGTCCCGCCATTCCCGGGCGTTTTTCAATTGCAGCGCCATGCGCTCGCGGGCCTCGGTTTTGTCCGGCTCCGGCAGATCGAGCCCGGCAAGGGCTTCGGCCATCGCTTCCGCCGCTTCGACGCCCTCGAAGTGATCGTCGTAGATGCGCTGGATCAGCGTCCGGCCGTCGCGCATCACGTAGTCGTAGCGCAGCCGGTGGAAGAACAGCAGCAGCGCGTCCGGGCAGGTTTCAGGGGATTCGTAGCGCTTCCGCAACGCCGGGGGATACTGCAGAACGTAGCCGGTGCCCGCCGCCGTGCGGTCGATGCCCACGGCATCCCGGTCGGCGCGGTTGTAGGTACCCCAGAGGTCGAACTCGTAGCCCCAGGGATCGGGGCCGTAGTGCGTGCCCGGCTTCACCATCCAGCAAAGGCCCAGGGGCGCGGTGTACTTTTCATAAATTGCGCGGCTGTTCAGCAGCGCCTGAACCAGCGCCTCCTCCTGGCCATCGGGCAGGGCGTAGCTCAGCCGCGCCCAGCGGCGGATGGCCCGTTCCGGGTCGACCTGCGGGTTCCAGGCGTACCTGCCGTAGCCGTACAGGTTCACTGCGGCAAAGGGATGGCCGGTGTAGTTGTCGTCCCGCCCGAGGTTGCTCACGGCGGCCACGGCGACGACCTTCTCCGGCGGCAAATCCCCGGTCAGCGCCCGCCACATGGGATTCATGGCGTAAAGGTCGATCTGGTGGCCGGTGTACTCCTGGGCCAGCTGCAATTCCAGCGCCAGGCGGGTGTCGGGCATGGCCAGCAGGGTGGGGGAGACGGGCTCGCGGACCTGGAAGTCGAAGGGGCCGTGCTTGACCTGCAATATCACATTGTCGTCGAACTGCCCATCCAGGGGCGCGTAGGTCTGATACGCCGCCATGGGCCGGTCCGTCTCCGCGTCCCGCCAGTCCTGCGCGCAGTTGTAGACGAAGGCCCGCCATACCAGCGCCCCGCCGTGGGGCGCGACGGCACGGGCCAGCATGTTCGCGCCCTCGGCGTGGCTGCGCCCGTAGGTGAAGGGGCCGGGGTTGTGCTCGCTGTCGGCCTTCACCAGGAAGCCGGCCAGGTCGGGCACGGCCCTCCATACGGCGTCGGCGCGCCCGGCCCACCACCCTTCGACGGCGGGGTCCAGCGGGTCGGCGGTGGGGATGCCGTGGCGCATGGGCTGGGCGAAGCTGACGGCGACCATCAGCCGAACCCCGAAGGGGCGCAGCGCGGCGGCGAAGCGGGCCAGCTCCGGCAGGCCCGCGTCCTCGATCAGCCCTTCGGCCTCGGGATGGACGTTCACGTTGTTGACGCACAGCACGTTGATCCCCACCGAGGCCAGCATGCGCCCCATCTGGCGGATGCGCCGGGGCTCCCATCGGAAGCCGCCGCCCTCGAACCAGAGCGAGCGCCCGGAATAGCCCCGCTCCACGCTGCCGTCGGGGTTGTCCCAGCAATCCAGCATCCTCATGCCGTAGAAGGGCCTCTGTACGCCCTCCGGCGGCGCATCGCCGGCGGCCAGCGCCTCTAAAAGGGCGTATGCGCCATAGAGCACGCCCCGCGCCCCGCCGAGGATGAGCACTTTCCCGTCCTTGGAAAAAATGCGGTAGCCTTCGCCCATGTCGGGGTCGATCCTGAGCTCGGGAACCGCCGCGCCCAGGCGGGGGCACCCCAGGGACAGCTCGAAGGTCGCCACGTCGGCGCAGTGTTCACAGTGGGAGGGGACGTCCTCCGGCAAATAGGGCAGCCAGGTTCTGCGAATGCTGTTCATCCTGATTTGCCTCCCTTGAACTTCATATATACACCGGCGATTGCCTCCGCCGCGGTCTCCATTTCCGCTTCGGTGTTGTCGCGCCCCAGGCTGACGCGCAGCACGCACCGGGCGTCCGCTTCGCAAAGCCCCATCGCCCGGTAGACGTGGCTGGCCTTGCCGCTTCTTGCGGCGCAGGCGGCCCCGCCGGACACCTGTACGCCCAGCAGATCGAGTTCCGCCACGGCCTGCTCCGACGGTAGCCCTGGCAAGTACACCGCCATCACCCCGGGCAGCCGGGGCGCGCTCCGGGCCAGCAGGCGGCAGTCGGGGACGCGTGCGGACAGCCGCCTGAGAAACGTCGCGGCCAGCGCCCGCTCATGCCCGGCCCGCGCTGCTATGTCACGGGCCGCCAGCGCTGCGGCCACGCGCATGCCCTCGACGGCGGGCACGTTCTCCGTGCCCGAGCGCAGGCCGAATTCCTGGCCGCCGCCCTCGATCAGCGGCCCGAGCGGCACGCCCTGCCGCACGTACAGCCCCCCCGCGCCCCTTGGCCCGAAGAACTTGTGGGCGGACAGGGTCATGAGGTCGACGTTCAGCGCCTGCACGTCGATGGGCACGCGCCCGAAGGCCTGCACGGCGTCGCACAGGAAGGGTACCCGCCGGGATCGGGTCAGCGCGCCGATTTCACGGACGGGCTGCAGGACGCCGGTCTCGTTGTTGGCGAACTGAACGCAGACGAGCCGCGTGTCGGGCCGCAAAGCCCGTTCGACGGCCTCGGGGGAGACGATGCCCTCCCCGTCCGACGGCGCCACCGTCACCTCGCCCGCGACCCGGCGGGCGGCGTTCAGCACCGAGGCGTGCTCCACCGCGCCCACCACCACGTGGCCGCCCCTGGCCAGGGTCATCGCCTGGTTGTTCCCCTCGCTGCCGCCGGAGGTGAATACGATCTCCTGGGGACGGGCGTTCAGCATTCCGGCGACGCACTCGCGGCACAGGCGCAGCGCGCGCCGGGCTTCGCTCGCGGCGGTGTAGGCCGCGCCGGGGTTGTGCCAGGCGCGGGCCATGCAATCGTCCATCGCGCGGATAACGGCGGGGTCCGGCGGGGTGGTAGCGGCGTGGTCGAGATAAATCATATGTTGTTTCATTCCTTGTTACTATTTGTTTTTTATTATAACCGATGGCGGGGAGCTTGTAAATGACCTTGACACCAATGTTTTTTATTTGTATGATGTGAGTTAAAGTTTGACGAAATAACACGGGGAGGACGACGGTATGAATCGCGAACAGGCACGGGAAAAGGCAATGGCGCTCGTAAACCGCATGACTGTGGAGGAGGCCGCCTCTCAGCTGCGCTACGACGCGCCCGCCATCGACAGGCTGGGCATACCCGCTTACAACTGGTGGAACGAGGCGCTGCACGGCGTGGCAAGGGCCGGCACGGCCACATCCTTTCCCCAGGCCATCGGCCTTGCGGCGACCTTTGATCCCGTGCTGCTGCGCGCCCTGGGCGACATCGCCGCCACGGAGGGCCGCGCCAAGTACAACGCCGCCGCCGCCCACGGCGACCGGGACATCTACAAGGGGCTGACCTTCTGGTCGCCCAACGTCAACATATTCCGCGATCCCCGATGGGGCCGGGGCCATGAGACCTACGGCGAGGATCCCTTCCTGACCGCCGAGCTGGGCGTACAGTATGTAAAGGGGCTCCAGGGCGAGGGGGAGGCCATGAAATCCGCCGCCTGCGCCAAGCACTTCGCGGTGCACTCCGGGCCCGAGGCGCTGCGCCACCGCTTCGACGCCGTGGCCGACGCAAAGGATATGAACGAGACCTACCTGCCCGCCTTCCACGCGCTGGTGGACGCGGGGGTAGAGGCCGTCATGGGCGCGTACAACCGCACCAACGGCGAGCCCTGCTGCGCCCACACCGGCCTGATGAAAACCCTGCGGGAGGACTGGGGCTTTCAGGGACACTTCGTCTCCGACTGCTGGGCCATCAACGACTTCCACACCGGCCACATGGTCACCGATTCGCCGGAGGCGTCGGCGGCGCTGGCGCTGAAGGTGGGCTGTGACCTGAATTGCGGCAGCACCTACGTTTACATGATGAAGGCCTATGAAGAGGGTCTTGTGACCGAGGCGCAGATTCGCAGAAGCGCCGTTCGGCTTTTCACCTGCCGCTACATGCTGGGCCTGCTGGAGGGCAGCCCCTACGACAGCATTCCGCTGGAGGCGGTGGAAGCCCCGGAGCACCTGGAAAAGGCCCGCGAGGCTGCGGAGAAGTGCTGCGTACTGCTGAAAAACGACGGCACGCTGCCGCTGGACCCCGAGAAGCTGGCGACCCTGGGCGTGATCGGCCCCAACGCCAACAGCCGCGCGGCGCTGGTGGGCAACTATCACGGTACCTCCTCCCGCTATGTGACGGTGCTGGAGGGCCTGCAGGATGCCCTGGAGGGCAGGGCGCGGGTGCTGTACGCCGAGGGCTGCCACCTGTTCAAGGACAGGGTGGAGCACCTTGGCCTGCCGGACGACCGCATTTCCGAGGCCGTGGCCGTGGCGGAGCGCTCTGACGCGGTGATCCTGGCCGTGGGACTGGACGAGACCCTGGAGGGCGAGGAGGGCGACACCGGCAACGCGGCCGCCTCCGGCGACAAGCTGGATCTGCTGCTGCCCGAGAGCCAGCGGAAGCTGATGGACGCGGTGCTCGCCGTGGGCAAGCCCACGGTGATCTGCCTGATGGCGGGCAGCGCCATCGACCTTGGAGGCGCCGCCGAGCGGGCGAACGCCGTGCTGCTGACCTGGTATCCCGGGGCCCGGGGCGGCAGGAGCGTGGCGGACATACTGCTGGGCAAGGTCTCGCCCTCCGGCAAGCTGCCCGTGACGTTCTACAAGAACGAACAGCTCTCCCGCATGCCAGAGTTCACCGACTATGCCATGCAGGGCCGCACCTATCGCTACATCGAGGAGGCCCCGCTGTACCCGTTCGGCTACGGCCTGACCTACGGCGACTGCCGTGTGGCCGCCGCCCGGCGGGTTGAGGGCGGCATTGAGGCCGAGGTCGTCAACGCCGGCGCGAGGGACACCGACGAAGTGGTTCAGGTCTACGTGCAGAACGAGGGCGCTGCCCACGCACCCCGCAATCCCAGGCTTTGCGCCTTTGCCCGCGTCCATGTGCCCGCGGGCGCCTCGGCAAAGCTGCGGCTGGACGTTCCCGCAAGCCGGTTGAGGGTCGTCAACGACGCCGGGGAGAGCGTCGATGAGGGAACGCCGGCGTTCTGGGTGGGCCTGGGCCAGCCCGACGCGCGCACGGCGGCGCTGACCGGCCACGAGGCCTTGCGGGTGTGACGTCGGGCAACCCGCCAGTGGCCTTTGACTGTCGCCGCTGCACCCTGCTTTCCCGTCCATACGCCTTTTGAGGCACATACATTGAGCCTTCGATGCCGCCGATGCTGCGTCGAAGGCTCTGTACTTTTTGATATGGCGAAACAATGCGGGTTTATGTCATATGCTTATCAAACTGGTAATATTGCATGTAATACTGTAATACTTCGTTAACACAATAACGCCGTTCCATGATTTATAATATCATGTAGAATGGAGTGAGCGCGTTGAAGCGATTGAGACTGCTGGGGCGGATCCTTAAAAGCACCGGCGCGGACAAGGTCATAATGGGCTTTGTGGTATTTGTGTTGCTGTGCGCTTTGGTGATCTGGGTGCGCGAACCCGATATCAAGACCTATGGAGACGCCCTCTGGTATTGCTTCACGGCGCTTTCCACCATCGGCTTCGGCGATGTGGTGGTGCGTACGCCCCTGTCCAGGGCACTGACCATGATATTGTCGGTCTATGCGGCGGCGACGCTTGCCATATTCACCGCCGTGGTCGTCAACTACTTTCAGCAGGTCATCTCCCAGGGCCACAAAGGGGAGCTGGAGGCGTTCCTTGAACAGCTGGAGCGCCTGCCGGAGCTGAGCCGGGAGGAACAGGAGGCGCTCGCCCGCAAGGCCCGGGAGTGGCGGAAGTAGGGCATCGAGCGCCTGGATCGGGGGAATCGGGGAGCCATCCATGAAAAAGACCTATATCACCACCATGCCCAACCACATCGGGGCATTTTTGAAGGCCAGCGAATGCTTTGCGGCGCTGGACGTCAACATCACGCGGGTCAGCTACAACAAGGCCGTGGATTCCCACACCCTGTTCATCGACGCCGAGGGCAGCGAAGGGCAGCTGAAGGCGGCCGACGAACAGCTGAGCAATATCGGCTATCTGCAAACGCCGGCGGGCGAAAAGGGCATCGTGCTGGTGGAATTCCACCTTCGGGACGTGCCCGGAAGCGTCACCGGGGTGCTTCGGCTGATCAGCCGTTACCGGCTGAACATATCCTATATCAGCTCCCAGGAGAACGGCAGCGATTATCAGGCCTTCAAGATGGGCCTGTTCGTGGAGGACGAAGGGGCGCTGAGGGCGTTTCTGTCCGAGGTGGAGGCCCTTTGCCCGGTGCGGGTCATCGACTACAACCACTCGGAGAAGGTCTATGACAACAGCATCTTCTACCGATCCTTTGTCTCGGGCCTGATGCAGACGCTGGCGCTGAGCGAGGATTGCCGGGAGACGCTGCTGGTCAATTCCAATCTGGTCATGCAGCTGCTGGACGACAAGGGGCTTTCCCCCTACAAGACCTTCGAGAGCATCAGCCGGTTTGCCGAGCTGCTGGCCCGGAGCCGGGGAGACGCCTTTTCGCCGCGCATCACCCACCATCAGATTGCCGAAAACACCCGGGTGATACTGATCGAGCCGCCCTGCGGCAGCAACACCGCCATACTGCAAAGCGGGGGCGAGACGCTGTTCATCGACTGCGGCTACGCGCTGTACCGGCGGGAGATGGAGGCGCTCTTCCGCCAGCTGCTGCCCGACTGGGACGGCATGAAGAAGCGCGTGCTCATCACCCACGCCGACGTGGACCACTGCGGCCTGCTGCCACTGTTTGACGAGGTTCTCGCCAGCGCGAAATCGAAGGCATGTCTGGCGCTGGAATACGCGGGCAAATACGGCTTCCGGGAGCAGAACCCGATGCACAGGCCCTATGTCAGCATCTGCAAGACGCTGACCGGCTATGCGCCGCCGGGTCCCGACAGGGTTCTCGGCTTGTGGGACGTGGCGGGTGAACAGGTTGCGCCCCTTGCCCAGGCGGGGTTTTTCAGCTTTGGCGAGATGGACTTCGAGGTCTATCAGGGCCAGGGCGGACACCTGGCGGGGGAGACGGTGCTGATCGATTTTGCCCATCATGTGGCCTTTACCGGCGACATCTATGTGAACATTCACGGCATGACCCGCGAGCAGTCGGCCTACAACCAGTATGCGCCGGTGCTGATGACCTCGGTGGACACCGACCCCGGCCTCTGCGCCCGGGAGCGCGGGGCCATCATGCAGCGGCTGGGCGTCGGGGAATGGCAAATCTTCGGAGCCCACGGCATGAAGAAGGATTATCAGGTGCAGGAGGAAAAGTAGTCATATGCTAACCATGATTTTGAAGATGACGGCGGTCACGTCGCTGTACGTGCTGCTGACGGCGCTGATCTGGAAGCGCGTGCAGGGGCGGAAGCTGTCCCTGTCCGCCAAGCTGGTGATCGGCGTGATTTACGGCCTGTGCGCGGTGCTGTCCACCCATTTCGGGGTGGATTACGTCAACATGATGCTGAACGTGCGCGACATGGGCCCGCTGTCGGCAGGCCTGTTCTTCGACCCCATCTCCGGCATCGTGGCGGGGCTGATCGGCGGCATTGAGCGCTACATCGCCGGCACCTACTGGGGCGTGGGCAGCTATACCCGCATCGCGTGCAGCGTGTCCACCTGTCTGGCGGGCTTCGTGTCCGCCGCGATGAACATCTTCATATTCAAGCACAAGAAGCCCTCGCCCATATACGCCTTCTTCATGGGCGCGGTGATGGAGGTCTTCCACATGTATGTGGTGTTCATCACCCATCGAAGCGACATGAATATGGCGTTTTACGTGGTCAAGACCTGCGCGCCGCCCATGATCATATTTACCGGACTGGGCATGGCGGCGTCATCTGCGGTATTGAAGGCGCTCGCGGGAGAATGGAAAAACCCCCTGCGCAAGGTCAGCGCGGAGGAGATACCGGTCTCCCAGAAATTCCAGTTCTGGCTGTTCGCCGTGACCTTCGCCATACTGGCCTTCAACCTGAATTTTTCCTTCTTTATGCAGACGAAGACTGCGGACCAGAACGCCCGGGATACGCTGGCCACGGTCTCCGGGGATATTCGCCAGACCTATGCCGAGCTGAGCCAGACCGTCAAAAACACCCGGGCCATGGGCGAGAACACGGCGCGCATGGACGCCATGGCTGTCGCGGAGGCGATCGATCACGGCGGCGGCCTGCAAAACGCGGACGAAGCCTTTTTGGAGCGCATGCGGAACATATTCAACCTGGTGTCCGTGACCAGTGTGAACGGGGAAGGCGCGGTCGTCTCGTCCGCGGGGGATTCAAAGCTGAACCCGAAGCTGCTGTCCGAGGTTCTGCGGGGGGACGCGGAGGCGCTCGCGGTGAACGCCGCCGCCATGCAGGTGGCGGCGGGGGCGCGGTGCTCGGAGGGTATGGTCCAGGTGGTGCTGGATACCAACACCCTGGCCAACGCCCTGAACCTGTCCGGGCTGAACGATTCCCTGTCCTATTTCCACGTGGGCACCGAGGGCAGCTTTGATATCATTCGAAACAGCGGCATCATCTCGGTGGGCGACCACAAGGGGTTTAGCCTGACCACGGACGAACTGAAGCTCCTCAAGGCGCAGCCGGACGGCGCCTGCTTTGTGGCCACGCTGTTCAGAAGCGAATCGCTGTGCCGGATCGAGCACCTGGACGACGGCCAGACGCTGCTGACGCGGCTTCCCATGACGGAGGTCTACGCCAACCGCGACGCCCAGGCTTATGAGACGGCCCTGGCCGACATCATGCTGTTCGCCGTGATCTACGTGCTGATCTCCCTGCTGGTGCAGAGCATCGTCGTCAACAATCTGGAGCTGGTCAACGCTTCGCTGGACCGCATCACCAACGGCAATCTGGACGAGGTGGTGTCGGTGCGCAATTCCTCGGAATTCGCGTCGCTGTCCAACGACATCAACCAGACGGTGGAGGCGCTGAAGGGCTACATCGAGGCGGCGGAGAAGCGCATCGAGCAGGAGCTGGAGTTCGCCCGCACGATACAGGATTCCGCGCTGCCCAAGAACTTCACCTTTGCCCGCCGCGATTTCGAGCTCTTCGCCATCATGGACCCCGCCAAGGAGGTGGGCGGCGATTTCTACGATTTCTTCTTCGTGGACCAGAATCGGCTGGCGATGGTCATCGCGGATGTGTCCGGCAAGGGCATTCCGGCGGCGCTGTTCATGATGCGGGCCAAGACGGCCATTCGCGGCCTGGCCGAATCGGGCAGGGATCCTGCGGACATACTGTTCCGGGCCAACAAGACGCTTTGCGAGGGCAACGACGCGGAGATGTTCGTGACGGTCTGGCTGGGCATTATCGACCTTTCCACCGGTCAGATGCGCTGCGCCAACGCCGGCCACGAATACCCGGTGCTGATGCGCGCGGGCGGCGATTACGAGCTGCTCAAGGACAAGCACGGCCTGGCGCTGGCCGCCATGGACGGCATGAAGTTCAGGGAATACGAGCTGCAGATGAATCCCGGCGACAGGCTGTTCGTCTATACCGACGGCATTCCCGAGGCCATCGACGAGCAGGTGGAGCAGTACGGGACGGAGCGCCTGGTGCGCGTGCTGAACGCGGCGAAGGACGCGACGATGCAGGATGTTTTGCCTGCCGTGCGCAGGGACATCGCCCATTTCGTGGGGAACGCGGACCAGTTCGACGACATCACCATGCTGGGCTTCGTGTTCTACGGCACGGAAAGGTTCGCCAGCGGAGGCAATCAGGCGCACGAGGGATAGTATTAAGCTAAAACCCAGACGGCAGCCGTCTGCGCCGCACAGGTCCGCCACTGGATTGAGCATACCATAGAACGCTGTTTTGACGAATGAGAGGGTAATGGCATGGATTGGAAGAGCTTTATAGATCGCTTTGAATCAATGACCTGCGTTCTGTCCGTCGAAAAAAAGCCGGACGGCGGATACGGCACGATTCACATCGTGACGGGCACCGAATCCTATATCAACACAATTGCGCTCGCCGCCGGGGGCGTCGACCTGGACACGGATAAAAAGGTCGAATTCGTGCCAAACAGCGAATATACCCGCTACATTCCCAAGGATTTGAACTTTGAGGACGTCTGCTATCAGTGCGCCGTGTTGAAGCAGCCGATCCACAACATCCTTCGGGCGAGCCGCTATCCCTTTGACATCATGGTGATCATGATGCCCCTGGCGGGGGACGACGAACGGTACGGGTACTGCACCTTTACCCAGGTGTTTCTGCCCAAATCGGACGACAATCTTCTGGCCCAGAATATATCCCAGCAGACCGCCCTGGAGGTCATCAACACCTGCATCAAGCTGCGCGAGGACAAGCCCTTTGACGAGATCATGCAGGAGGTGATCGAGGACATCCGCGGCATATGCGACGCCGATTATTGCAGTGTGCTGCTTTTGGACGACAGCCAGCGGCGCTGTCAGTCCCTGAGCGAGGCGCGGGCGCCGGAATCCGGCATTGTGTGGCAGACGAAAGTAGAGGACGACGATTTTTACGACCTGGTGCAAACCTGGCGCGAGACCATGGCCGGCAGCTATTGCCTCGTCATACGCGATGAACGGGACATGGAATTCATTCGCGAGCAAAACCCGAAGTGGTACCGGTCGTTGACGGAAGCCGGGGTAAAGCGGCTGGTTCTGTTCCCGCTCATACCGCGCGGGCAGTTCCTGGGCTACATCATGGCCGTCAATTTTGATACGGAGAACACCCAGCACATCAAGGATACGCTGGAGCTGACCACCTATTTCATCGCCTCGGAAATCGCGAACAACCGCTTCATCGACCAGCTCAAGACGCTGAATATGACCGACATGCTGACGGGCGTGATGAACCAAAACGCCATGAACGCCCGCATCGACGCCCTGGGCGAAGCCGGTGCAAAGGCGCCGTGCAGCATGGGCATCGTGTTTGTGGACATGAACGGCCTGAAGAACATCAACGACAACCAGGGCCACATGGCGGGCGACCAGATGCTCAAAAACGCCGCGATGATCCTTCAGAGCACATTCCTCGGCGACGACATCTATCGGGTCGGCGGCGACGAATTCCTGGTGCTGCTGCGCGATACGGACGAGGCGGATATGCGGCGGAAGATCGCGGACATCAAGAAAAAGGCCGGCCTGTTTGAAAATGTCAGCTTTGCCGCGGGCTATTGTCTGCTGAACCGGGTCGGGGATATCCGCGAGGCGCTGTCCGAGGCCGATGCCCGCATGTATGAGGACAAGGAGAACTGCTACCGCATGCACCCGGAGATGAAGCGCAGGGCCTGACAGGGATGTCGGTCTGCGAAGGAAAGGATTTTCAACGCAGCCTTGGCGGAAAACCGCCGAAAGGGCAGAGGCATTTTTTGAAACACAAACTGAGGGGGCGCCGCAATATGACGGCGTCCCCTCAGCGCGTTGACGTACCTTCGTCAACGGTCTGACCATGCGCCACGGCCAGTGGGCAACCCTTATCCATAAGGGCCGCTTTGGATGGCCGCGCAGCATTTTGGCGGCAAGTCAAGAAATCAGCAGACAGCAGGCGGCTGAAATTCAGCCGTTAATGCGCCATGAGCATTGTGCGGTGTTTCCTTAACTTTTTTATCTGTATTCTGTGGACAATTATGGGGCTGTCGTGCTATAATATAAACACAATCTTTGTAATGCCGGCCGAAATGTTAAAAACAGGATTAATACGCTGGAAATTGGGGAGAGGATCGCCATGAAGAAAAGGACGTCGCTCATATTGTGTCTTGTGCTGGTGCTGACGCTGATCGCATCCCTTACCGCGCACGGGTCTGTGCCGCAGGGGAAGACGGTTCGCGTCGGCTGGTACGATTCGGCCTTTCACCGCACAGATCGGTTTGGCAGGCGCTCGGGCTATGGCTACGAATACCAGCAGCGCGTCGCCACCTATACGGGATGGAATTATGAATACGTGGAGGGCAGCTGGTCGGAGCTGCTGGAAAAGCTGATTGCGGGGGAAATCGACCTGCTCAGCGACGTTTCCTACACCGAGGAGCGGGCCCAGAAGATACTGTATTCCGCGCTGGGCATGGGCTCGGAGGACTATCTCGCCTTTATCGCCCCCGACAACGCCGAAATCTCCCCCAATGATTTTGAAACCTTCAACGGCAAAAAGGTCGGCGTCAACAAGAACAGCATCCAGGAGCAGCTTTTTGTCGAGTGGGCCAGGAGCCATGACATCCATCCCGAGATCATCGAACTGTCGGTCAAGACGCCGGAGATGCTGGAAATGCTGGCGCGCGGGGAGATCGACGTGCTGGTGACGCTGGATACCTATGGCAACAGCGCCGACGTGATCCCCGTGTGCAAGATCGGCTCTGCGGATTCCTATTTCGGCGTCAACAGGAACCGTCCGGATTTGAAGCAGGAGCTGGACGTGGCCATGAACCGGATCCTGGACGACAACCGGGATTTTAACCAGCAGCTTACTGAAAAGTTCAACAGGGCCAGCGCCGTCAACAGCTTCCTATCCATCGATGAAAAGGATTGGCTCGCGGAGCACGGCACCATTCGGGTGGGCTATCGGGACGGCTTCCTGCCCTTCTGCGGGTACGATCCGGAGACGAAAAAGATCACCGGCACTCTTTCCGACTACCTGAAATTTGCCGAGACCTGCGAAAAGAACGCAAAGCTCAGCTTCGAGCCCCGTGCCTTCGACAATACGGAGGATGCGCTGCAGGCATTGACCAACGGTGAAATCGACTGCGTTTTTCCCGTCACCCTGAGCGCCTACGACGGTGAAAAGCTGAATGTCGTCGTCACCGATCCCCTCTTCAAAACGGAGATGTACGCCATTGTCCGAACGGCTGACCAGCGCGGCATTGCGCGGGACGAGGCGATGACTGTGGCCGTCATCAAGGGCAATCCCAACTATGAGACCTTTCTGATGGACAATTTCCCGGAATGGAAGATCGTGTACTACGACACCGGCGAGGCCGCCTTCCAGGCGGTGGCCGCAGGCGAGGCGGACGCCGGGCTGGCGAGCAATTACCGCCTCGAACGGGTGAGCAAACTGTGCGAAAAGTACGATCTCTCGCCCCTTGCCACCGGCGAGGCCATGGACATGGCCTTCGCCGTCAGGTCGGAGGACGACTGCCTGTATTCCATACTCAACAAGATCAACCGGCTCATGCCGAACGCCGCGCTCAACGCCTCGCTGACCAGCTATTCCTTCGCCAACGAAAGGGTGACCTTCGGCGAGTACCTGCAGGATAACCTTGCCGTGGTGGTCGCCGTCGCCGCCATCATCGCAGCGCTGATACTGTTCCTGCTGCTGTGGAACGTCCGCACGGAATCGAAGGCGAGCGAAGGCCGCCAGCTCATTTCCGAAGCGGAGCACGATCCGCTGACGGGCCTGTACAACCGCAGCTTCTTCATTGCCTATGTCAATCGGCTTTACCGGGATCATCCCGGAAAGCCCATGGACGCCGTCGTGTTGAACATCGAGCGCTTCCACATCCTGAACACGCTGAACGGGCGCGAATACGGCGACGAGGTGCTCACCGCTCTGGGCAAGGAAATTGAAAGCTTCGTTGCCGAGGCGGACGGCATCGCGGGCCGCATGGAGGGCGACCACTTCGACATGTATTGCGCCCACCGTGAGGACTACGAATCCGTGCTGAACCACTTCCAGACCCGGATGAACGCCATAGCCCGCAATTCGGACATCCGCCTGCGCATGGGCGTCATGTACTGGCAGGGGGGCCTCAAGCCGGAGGAGCTGTTTGACCGGGCGCAGTCGGCATGCTCGATGGTTCGCGGCGACTTCAAGAGCCACCTGATGATCTACAACGAGGAGCTGCGCCGCCGCGACGCGCTCAACCAGAGCCTTCAAAACGACCTTGCCCGGGCCCTGGAGCAACGTGCGCTGGAGGTATACTATCAGCCCAAATACAACATACAGTCCGATCCAGCAAGGCTCGCCAGCGCCGAGGCGCTGGTGCGGTGGCGCCATCCCAGGCTGGGCATGATCTCGCCGGGGGATTTTGTGCCCCTGTTCGAGCGCAGCGGACAGATCAGCGCCGTGGACAAGTATGTCTGGGAGGAGGCCGCCCGGCAAATCGCCGAATGGCGGGATAAGTACGGCGTCATACTGCCGGTGTCCGTCAACCTGTCCCGGGTGGACGTGTTCGATCCCAGCCTGTCGGAAACGCTGGATGGCATCGTGGCCAGATACGGGCTCGACCGGGGCGACCTGAAGCTGGAGGTCACCGAATCCGCCTATACGGAAAACGCCGACCACCTGATTCGCGTCATCGAATCGCTGCGGGATAAGGGCTATCAAATCGAGATGGACGATTTCGGCTCCGGCTATTCCTCGCTGAACATGCTCTCCTCCATGCCCATCGACGTGCTGAAAATGGACATGGCCTTTATCCGGAATATCGAACGCAACGAGCGGGATTTCCACCTGGTGGAGCTGATCATCGACATCGCCAGGTATTTGAAGGTGCCGGTGGTGGCCGAGGGCGTGGAGACGGAAAACCAGCTGAGGCTGCTGAAAAACGCCGGCTGCGACCTGGTGCAGGGCTACTATTTCTCCCCGCCGCTGAGGGCGAACGAATTTGAACGGAAGATACTCGAAAAGGCGACGAAGGCGAACGACAAACGATAACGCGATACCCGATCCGACGAACCGCTGACCGATTTGACGCAGACGAACCGGCCGGCGGTTCCTTGGAACAGGGCGGCCGCAGCTGTCGCAAATTCATGTTGTGAAAGGAGCATCTATGGACAAGAAAATCCTGAAGCGCCGTATTGACGTGGCCGCAGGGCGTGAACCGGCGGATCTTCGCATCGCCAACTGTCGCGTTGTCGATGTTTACAACAAGACCTGTTTCAACGCCGACGTGCTCGTCTGTGACGGGTATATCGCGGGCTACGGCGCTGCGGGCTTTCCGGAGGCGCTGGAGACGTTCGACGCGAAGGGGGCCTATTTGGCTCCCGGCCTGATCGACAGCCACGTGCACATCGAATCCAGCCACCTCTCCCCGGCGGAGTTTTCCAGGCTGGTGGTGCCCCACGGCACGACCACCGTCGTGGCGGATCCCCACGAGATATGCAATGTCTGCGATCTGGAGGGCTTCGACTATATGCTCCGCGCCTCGGAGGGGATCGCCCTGCAGGTGTTCCTGCAGGTGCCTTCCTGCGTGCCCTGTACGCCCTTCGAGCATGCCGGGGGCGATTTGGACGCCCGGGAAATCAGCACAGTCATCGGGCAGGACCGGGTGCTGGGCCTGGGCGAGCTGATGAACTACGTGGGCGTCTGCCTGGCGGACGACGCGATACTCGACAAGCTGATGGAAGCCTTTCGCGTCGGCAAGATCGTGGACGGCCACAGCCCGGGGCTCAAGGGCAGCGCGCTGGACGCCTATGTCGCCTGCGGCGTGCGCACCGACCACGAATGCTCCACGCCCGACGAACTGCGCGAGCGGATTCGCCGGGGCATGTACGTGATGCTGCGCCAGGGCACGGCCTGTCACGACGTGCTGAACCTGCTGCCCGGCGTGAACGACGGCAACGACCGCTTCTGCATGTTCTGCACCGACGACCGGCAGTCTGCCAGCATCATCGAGGAGGGCCACATCGACCACAATATCCGCATCGCCGTGGGCGCGGGCCTCGATCCCATCACCGCGCTGCGCATAGCGACGATCAACGTCGCCGATTGCTACGGCCTGCGGGATCGGGGCGCGGTGGCGCCGGGCAAGCGGGCCGACCTGATACTGTTCGACGATCTGAACGACCTGTATGTGCGCGAGGTGTGGGTCGGGGGCAGGCACGTGGCGAGCGACGGCACGTACCTCGCCAAGGATCCCCATGTCGCCCCCAAAGGGGTCAGCGGGTGCATGAACGTGCGCGATTTCTCGGCGGAGCGCCTCGCGCTGCCGCTGAAATCCGACCGTGTGCGCACCATTCGCCTCGTCCCCGGCTCGGTGGTGACGGAAACAGGGCACGCTACCGTGCGCCGGGACGCGGCGGGGCGCTGGATCCGGGACGAACAGGACATCGTCAAGATCGCCGTGGTGGAGCGGCACAGGGGCACCGGCAATGTCGGCCTGGGGCTGCTGGAGGGCTATGGCCTGAAAAACGGGGCCATTGCCACCAGCGTGGCCCACGATTCCCACAACATCATTGTTGCCGGCGACAGCGACCGGGACATGGCGATGGCCGTGGAGCGCCTGGTGGAGATGGGCGGCGGCATGGCGATTGCCCAGGACGGCAAGCTGCTGGACAGCCTGCAGCATGAAATCGCGGGGCTGATGACCGATCGTTCCGGCGAGTTCGTTGCCCAGCGCATCGACAAGCTGTGCTATATCGCCGCGCAGGCCCTCGGCATTCCCAAGTGCATAGACCCCTTCATGGCCCTGTGCTTCATGGCGCTGCCGGTCATCCCCTGGATAAAAATCACGGACAACGGCCTGTTCGACGTGGGGGCCTTCAGGATCGTGCCCGTGGAGGAGTAGGGGCGTAGCCGAGTTGCTCAGTGGTCAGTGAAAAAACACCGCACCATGGGCATTGTGCGGTGTTTCCATAATTAGCTAATCACTAAGTGGCTTGCCATACCCGTTGAACCAGGCGCGCTCCCGGAAGGGGCGTTTCCTCGGGGCGGCGGGTATTTCTTCGTTGGCGACGCCCACGGGCAGGACGCAGACCAGCTCATATTCCTCGGGCACGCCGAGGATGCGGGCGAGGCGGTCGCCGATCCTGTCCGCGTCGGTGATGTGCCCCTCGTACCAACAGCTCTGATAGCCCAGCGCGACGATGGCGAGCAGCATGTTCTCGATGGCCGCGGAATAGTCCTGGGTGGCGAAGCACCGGTCCCGGTAGGCGTTGATTCGCCGGGTCAGCACGCAGATCATCGCCGGGGCGGTCCCGGCCACGGGCGGGTCGATGGCGGCGCGGAGCTCGGCCAATATGCCGGGGTCGTCCACCGCGATCAGGCTCGTCGTCTGCTTGTTGCAGCCGGAGGGCGCGGCGAGGCCGGCTTCCAATATGGCGGTCAGGTCCTCGCGGGGCACCCTGTCCGGCCTGTATTTTCCCCGGTAGCTGCGGCGGCTGAGGATCAGGTCGAGCAGCGCACGGCCATTCCCGATGCAGGGATTCATGCAATTTCCAGTGTTTTCGGACATTTTCGTTCCCTCTTTCCACAAATCAGGGGCGCCGGTACAGCGCCCCTGGACAGTTCATGTCATATCGTTCAATCAAACCGTGGACAAATCCCAAGGCTCGTGGATCTTCGGCACGTCGCTGATCAGGCGGCGGGTATAGGGGGCCTTGGGATTGAGTATGACCTCGTCGGCGGGGCCGCTCTCCACGAACTTGCCGTGCTCCATGATGTAGATGCTGTCGGAGATGTAATAGGCCAGGCCGATGTCGTGGGTGATGAATATGACGGTCATGCCGACCTCGTCGCGCAGCTGGAGCAGCATGTCCAGTATGGTGGCGCGGGAGCAGGCGTCGATCATCGAGGTGGGTTCGTCGGCCAGCAGGATCTTCGGCTTGAGCAGGAAGATGCGGGCGATCATCAGGCGCTGCATCTGGCCGCCGGACAGCTCGAAGGGATACTTGTTGGTCAGCTCGGCGTATTTCAGGTTCACGAAGGAGCAGGCCTCCGTCATCATGTCGACTTTCTTCTCGTTGGGCAGGTTCTTGCCGCCCCGCATGTTGATGCAGTCCAGCAGCACCGTGTCGATCTTGTTGAAGGTGTTGAAGGAGGAGAAGGGGTCCTGGAAGATGGCCTGTATGCCCGACCAGTATTCCTTCAGCTTCGCGTGGCTGGAGATGTCCCGGGGCTTGCCCTGGAAGAAAATCTGCCCGTCGGTTTCCTTCAACAGCCCCAGCAGCATCTTGGACAGCGTGGTCTTGCCGGAGCCGGATTCGCCCACGATGCTCACCAGCTCGCCCTCGTGGAAGTCGAAATCCACGTGGTCCACGGCCTTGGTGGTGATCTTGCCGGTGTGGAAATAGCGGGTCACGCCGACGCCCCTCAGACAGGATTTCGCGTTGCTGAAATCCTTGCGGATGACCTTGTCACTCATCGTGCGGACCTCCCTTCGCCTCGTCTTCCCTGCGATAGATTTCACGCAGCTCGTCCACGCTCAAACCACAGCGGTAGGTGCGGCCGGGCGCAAATTCCAGTATGGGCATCTGGTTGTAGGTGCAGGCCGGCCTGGCGTAGGGGCAGCGCTCGGCGAAACGGCAGCCTGCCGGGGGCTTTTTCAGGTTCGGCGGCGTGCCGGGAATCGCCTTCAGCTTCACGTCGCGGGTGCCCTCCTCGGGCACCAGTATGGAATTCATCAGGCCCCGGGAATAGGGGTGCACCGGGTCGAACACCATCTGCTTGGCCGTGCCCCGCTCCACGATCTGCCCGGCGTACATCACCATGATGTCGTCGGTCACGTTGTACAGCAGCGGCAGCTCGTGGGTGATGAAGATCATGGCCTGTATGAAGCCCTTTTCCATCATGTCCCGCAGCATCTTGATGACCATCTTCTGGCTGGTCACGTCCAGCGCCGAGGAGGGCTCGTCGGCGATCAGCACCTTGGGCTTGAGGATGGTCGATATGGCGATGACCACGCGTTGCTTCATGCCGCCGGAGAGCTCCACGGCGTACTTGTCCAGCGCCTCCAGGGGCAGGCCAAGCTCGGTAAAGCGGTGCCTGGCCATTTCATAGATGTCCTTTTTGTTGGCCTTGGGATTGTGGGCCTGCACCACGTCCTCGATGAACTTGTAAATCTTGCGCGTGGGGTTCAGGGCGTTCATGGCCGCCTGGGGGATGTAGGCGATCTCGGTGCCCAACACGTTCTTGCGCACGTCGTCCGGGTTCATGCCGGAGATGTTCCTGCCGTCGATGATGATGTCTCCGCTCATGTAGTGCAGTGGCGGGAAGTAGTAGCCCATCAGGCTGAGGGCCAGCGTGGATTTGCCGCAGCCGGATTCACCGGCGATGCCCAGGCTCTTGCCCTGCTCGATCTTGAGCGACACGTGATCGACGGCGTACACGTCTTCGCGGAAGCGCGTGACGTATTTGGTCGTCAAGCCATTGACTTCCAGCATGGTCTTGCTCATGTCCGTCTATCCTCCTTTAGTCTCTCAGGGTCGGGTTGAACACCTGGTCGAGGCCGGTATTCATCAGATTCAGCGAGAACGATATGAGCGTAATCGTCAGAATCACGGGGAAGTAGGCCCACCAGGAGCCGTTGGTGTGGGCCGAATACAGCATGGCCCAGTTCATCATCAGGCCCAGCGTGGGCACCTCGGTGGTCTTCGGGCCCAGGCCCAGCAGCGACAGCTGCGCCTCGGCCAGTATGCCCGAGGAAACCTGCAATATGAAGGCCATCACCACATAGCTGGCGATGTAGGGGAGGATGTCCGTCAGTATGATGCGCACCAGGCTGTGGCCCGACAGCTTGGACAGGTTCACGTGGTCGCGGTTGCGCAGGGAGATGACCTGCGAGCGCACGGAGCGGCACGTCCACGTCCAGCTGGTCAGGCCGATGACCAGCGCTACCACCGCCGCGCCGCGCTGCTCCTGGCCGATGGAATAGCTGATGAGGATCAGCAGCACGAAGCCGGGGATGACGGTGAAGATGTTCGTGAAGAACATGATGATGTCGTCGCAGATGCCGCCCACGTAGCCGGAGAGCAGCCCCAGGGTCAGGCCGATCAGCGTGGCGACCAGGCCGGCCAGCAGGCCGATGACGATGGACGTTCCCGCGGCGGAAACCAGCTCCTTCAATACGTCGCGGCCGAAGTTGTCGGTGCCCAGGGGCAGCGTCTTGACGTTCGCCACCTGGCCCACGTTCACGTAGTCGGTCTTGGTGATGGTGCCCTGCTGCTCCAGCTGGCCCTCTTCGTTCTTGTCGGCGATGATCAGCGTGTCGGCGGCGTCGACCTCCTTCAGCGCCGCGTCCAGGCGCTTGTAATAGTTGCGCTTGGCCTGGGTCATGCCCTTGGGCTTGACGGAGGGGTCGTAGTTTGCGCGCCACTGCTCCAGCAGCGCTTCGGTGTCGTTGATATCCAGGCCTTCGACGTTCACGTTCACGGCGGACAGCCAGGCCACGATGGCTACGCGGTCCTCGTCAGACAGCTGCTTGCCCAGGCGCTTGTCGTCGGCGTTGGCCAGGCGCAGCGTCTCCGTGGGCGTCTTGACGGCGTCGTACAGCGAGAAGTAGGTGCCCGGGCGGGCGAAGGTGCCCACGCCGATCATCTCCAGCGGGTTGCCGGGGTTGAACAGCGGGTAGATGAACATCGTCAGCAGTATGGCCACGAAGATGACGAAACCCACCACGAACTTTGAGGAATGAAACACCTGTCTGAGCGTATTCTTCATGTCTCACACCCCCTTAAGCGTCGAACTGCGCAGCCTTGACGCGCGGATCGATGAAGCCGTACACGATGTCCAGCACGAAGGTCACGATCAGCACCATGATGGTGATGATCAGCGTCGTGGCGGAGATCAGCGGATAGTCTGCGGCGGTCACGGCGGAATACATCGTGCTGCCCAATCCTGGGTAGCTGAATATGATTTCCGCCACCAGCGCGCCGCCGATCATCGTGCCGATGGACAGCGCCAGGCCCGTGACCTGGGGCAGCATGGCGTTTCGGAACACATAGCCCACGATCTTGTGGTCCTTGATGCCCAGGAAGCGGGCATACTTGACGTAGTCGGCGTTCAGCTCGTAGATGGACATGGAGCGCATGCCCACCGCCTGGCCGCCGATGGACACCAGAACGATGGACCAGAAGGGCAGCTGGTAGTGGGCGATGACCGACTGTATGAACCGCCAGCTGAAATTGGGGATCATGTCGAAGGCGTAGCCGCCGCCGATGGGCGCGATCTTCAAATTCACCGCGAACAGCACCAGCAGCGTCACCGCCATGCCGAAGGCCGGCACGTTGCTCAAAAACAGCGCAATCGGCAGCAGCACCTTGTCGAAGCCCTTGCGTATGTAGGCCGCCAGCGCGCCCAGCAGGTTGCCCAGCAGCCAGCCGACGATGATGGCCGGAAACTGCAGCGCGATGGTCCAGCCGATGGCGCTGGAGATGATGTCGCTCACCTTGCGGGGATACTGGCTGAACGAGGTGCCGAGGTCGCCCCGGAACAGGTTTTTCACGAATATGAAGAACTGCTCGATCATGGGCTTGTTGGTGCCGAACTCCTCCTCGTAGCGCTTGTAGATCTCCTGCACGGCGCTGGCGTCGGTCATGCCCTGGGCCATCTTGCCGGTGATGGCCGAAACCGGGTCGGCGGGCATCAGCCGGGGCAGCACGAAATTCAATATCACGGCGACCACCAGCGTGATCAAAAACCAGGCCAGCTTTTTGCCGAAGTATTTGCGGTATCCTTTCATAACGATTCCCCCATGTCATGCGCAGCGCGTCAATACCCGTGCCGAAGGGATGCCGGTTCGGCGCCGGTCAGGCTGCCATCGGTTTCGGGAACCTGGCCGGCCCCGAAGCGGTACCCCAAAAGGAGGTTGGTAAGGCGCGTCGCGTTTCTGATAAACGTCGGGACATGCCCCTTCCAGAGCGGGGCATGTCCCAAGGGGCGGCCCGGAGCCGGGCTTCGGGCCGTCCGTTCTTCAAAGATCAGCCTTCCACGAGCTCCAGGTCGTACAGCGCGGCGATGCCGTAGCCGTCGGTGCAGTCGGCCGGCGGGATGTTGCGGCCGTCGTCGCCGGTGGGGAAGTTGGTCCATACGGACTCATTCACGGCGTGGAACAGGGAGGGACGATACATCAGCGAGAAGCTGGGAACGTCGGTCAGGTAGATCTTGGTCAGCTCGGTGTAGAGCTTCTTCAGCTCCTCAGTATCGGTGGTGACGGGGATCTTCTTGATCAGGGCGTCCGCTTCCTCGTTCAGGTACTGGCCCCAGTTGCCGCTCCAGTTGTTCTCAACGCCCACGAACTCGCTGCCCATGAACTGGTTCACGCGTTGCCAGGGGTTGGAGGGCGCCGCGGCGTCGGGAGACCACATGTAGATGGCGTACTCGGTCTGGTTGGGGTTGGTGAACACGGTCTGGTAGATATCCCATTCCGGATACAGGGTGGTGATCTCAATGCCGATGTTCTTGCCGGCGGCCGCGACCACTTCCATGGAGGCCTGCCAGTCGGTCCAGCCGTTGGGGCAGCAGGCGTTCAGGGAGATCTTCTCGCCGTTGTACTCGCGGAAGCCGTCGCCGTCGCTGTCGACCAGGCCAGCCTCGTCCAGCAGGGCGTTGGCGCCGTCGATGTCCATGCCGGCCCACTGCAGGTCGGCCACTTCCTCGTGGTTGTACAGGGCCTGCTCGCCCTCGGTGGGGTTCATCAGGGAGCGGGGCACGTCTGCGAAGGAGGGGCTCTGGTTGGTCATGGCGTTGGCGATGATGGTGTCATAGTCAACGGCCATGGCGATGGCCTTGCGCAGGGCGGGGTTCTCGGCCAGCACCGGCAGGTTGAAGTTGTACCAGGCGGTGGGCATGGTCAGGCACACGCCGTAGGGCGCTTCCTCGTAGTAGGTGGAAATCGGCAGGCCGTCCTCCAGCCACAGGTTCTGCACGTTGCCGATGAACTGCTGGCAGACGTCCACTTCGCCGGCCTTCAGGGCGTTCTCACCGGCGGGGTTGTCGGCGTAGATCGCGTGGGCGATGTACTTCGGCACGGGCAGCTTGCCCCACATGGAGGCGTCCTGTCCCCAGTAGTTGTCGTCGCGCACGAGCACGACCTTCTGGTCGTCGGCGTAGAACTTGGTGTAGGGGCCGGACCAGACCACGTCCTCGCCGGGATCGTTCAGGATGGACACGGTGTCGTTGTTGTTGCGCTCCACCACGGTGTCGATCCAGGCCGCCTGTGCAATGGGCGCGCCGGTCAGGAAGTCCAGAACCTTCAGGGGGTTCACGGGCTGGCCGTCCGCGTTCACGGCGGCGTTGATGGTGATCTTCTTGCCGTCGGCTTCGATGCTGCTGATGTAGCTCTTGAAGCCGGTGCCGACGTTGTTGCCGACCTGCACGCCGATGTCAAAGGTGCGCGCCACGTCCGCGCCGGTCACGTCGGTGCCGTCGGACCACTTGGCAGCGTCCTTGATGGTCAGGGTCAGGGCGGTCATGTCGTCGTTCCAGGCGTAGTCGTCGTTGGCCAGCAGGCCGACCAGCTCGCCGTTCATGAAGTTGTACATGTACAGCGTCTCGAACATCAGCGTGCGATAGCCGCCGGAGTTGCCGGCGATCGTCATGGAGTTGTTCTGATTGGTGCCGATGATGTTCCAGCTGTTCACGGAGCCCCACTGCTGGCCTGCGAAGTACAGGGTCTCGTTGCGGGGAAGGTCCGTGGTCTCGGCCAGAGCACCGATGGCGGTCAGAGCCAGCATCAGGGCGATGGCCATGCACAGGATTTTCTTCATGGGTCTTGCCTCCAATCTTTATTTGCCAAGCCCCCTGCGGGACTTGCGCGACTTGTCCGTCCGGCATGAGCGAACGGCAGAAATGTTATCACTGTGCAGATAACATTTACGCTGTTCAGTATACCACCCGGGTAAAATTCTGTCAAGTTTCTGCTCATTTATTCCATAGAATGGAGCAATTTTTATACAAAACGCCGAATCGGAGACGGATTGGTTTGTACAGCGTGAAAATATGCGCAAGAACGTATTGACGAACATGATGAAATAAAGTATATTGTTATATATTGAATAAAGGGCGGTGGGTGTGGATGCCGTATAAACCCTCGCCAGGGAGGAATTTGATGCAAAGGCTGTCATTGAACGGCGATTGGACGCTGCAGGTTTCCGACTGGGACCATTCGGTTCGGGCGCGCGTGCCCGGCTCGGTCTATCACGACCTGCTGACCGCGGGCGAGATGCCAGACCCCTTCTGGCGGGACAACGAGGACCGGGCGCTGAAGCTGATGGCCCACGACTTCTGCTACAGCCGCGCCTTTGAGGTCCCGGAAAATCTGCTGGCCTGTGACCGGGTGCTGTTGCGCTGCGAGGGGCTGGACACGCTGGCGGAAGTGTCCGTCAACGGCGTCGCCGTGGGCAGCGCGGACAACATGCACCGCACCTGGGAGTACGACGTGAAGCGCGCCCTGCGCCCCGGCGAAAACACCGTCAGCGTCATTTTCCGCTCGCCCACGCGGTTCATACGCGCCGCCTACGCCCGGAGCCGCGCCGACGGCACCACCGACGCGATGGTGGGCTTTCCCCTGATCCGCAAGGCCCACTGCATGTTCGGCTGGGACTGGGGCCCGCGCCTGCCCGACGCCGGCATCTGGCGGGACATCGCCATACTCGGCATACAGACCGCCCGAATCGAACAGGTGCACATCCGCCAGCGCCACGCAGCGGGCCGCGTGACCCTCGCCATAGAGACGGGCATCGACGGCGACGCCGACGGGCTGAGCGTGGATGTGGCCGTCAACGCGCCCGACGGGCGGACGTTCGCCGCCTCCGGCGCCCATTGCGAAATCGAAATCGCCGATCCCATGCTCTGGTGGCCCAACGGGCTCGGCGGGCAGCCGCTGTACAGTGTGCGCGTGGCGCTGCGCGACGGCGAAACTGAGCTGGACGCCCGGGAAAAGCGCGTCGGGCTGCGCACCCTCACCGTGACGCGCAAAAGGGACGCGTGGGGCGAGAGCTTTTGCCACACCGTCAACGGCGTGGACGTGTTCGCCATGGGCGCGGACTACATCCCCGAGGACAACCTGCTGCCCCGGGTGACGCCCGAGCGCACCCGGCGGCTGCTGGAGGACGCGAAGCTGGCCAACTTCAACTGCGTGCGCGTATGGGGCGGGGGCTACTATCCCGAGGACTGGTTCTACGACGCCTGCGATGAGCTGGGCCTGCTGGTGTGGCAGGACTTCATGTTCGCCTGCGCCGTGTACAACCTGACGGACGCCTTTGAGGCCAACATCCGCGCCGAGTTCGTGGACAACATCCGCCGCCTGCGCCACCACGCCTCCCTGGCGCTGTGGTGCGGCAACAACGAGATGGAGCAGTTCGTGGCCGTGGGGGAGTGGGTGTCCAGCAAGCGCCAGGCGGCGGATTACATCAAAATGTACGAATACATACTGCCCCAGGTGTTGAAGGCCGAGGACCCGGACACCTTCTATTGGCCCGCGAGCCCCTCCAGCGGCGGCAGCTTCGACGCGCCCCAGGACCCCAACCGGGGCGACGTGCACTACTGGGACGTGTGGCACGGGCTCAAGCCCTTCACGGACTATCGCAATTACCTGTTCCGCTATGTGTCGGAGTTCGGCTTCCAGTCGTTCCCCTGCATGCAGACCATCGAGGCCTTTACCCTGCCGGAGGATCGCAACCCCTTCTCCTACATCATGGAAAAGCACCAGCGCAACGCCTCGGCCAACGGGCGCATCGCAAGCTACCTTTCCCAGATGTACCTCTATCCGTCCACGCTGGACGCCTTCGTCTACGCCTCCCAGCTCCTGCAGGCCCAGGCCATGCAGTACGGCGTGGAGCACTGGCGGCGCAACCGCACGGACAACCGCTGCATGGGCGCGGTGGTGTGGCAGCTGAACGACTGCTGGCCGGTGGTCAGCTGGGCCAGCATCGACTACTACGGCCGCTGGAAGGCGCTGCATTATTATGAGAAGCGCTTCTTCGCGCCGGTGCTGATCTCCTGCCACGAGGAGGGCATACTCTCCCAGAACACCAACGTCAACGCCGAGCCCTTTGACCTGAAAAAGACCGCGCGGCTGAACGTGAGCAACGAGACCCTTCGCCCCTTCGAGGGCGTGGCCCGTTGGTCGCTGCGGCGGCCCGATGCCTCGGTGATCGACGAGGGCAGCTTCCCCGTCTCCGTGTCGCCCATGTTCGCCGTGTGGCTGGACGCCCAGGACTTCCACGATGCGGACACCTACGGCAGCTATTACGCCTATGAGCTGCTGGACGCGGACGGCGCGCGGGTGGGCGGCGGCAGCGTGCTGTTCTGCCCGCCGAAGCACTTCGCCTTCGCCGATCCGAAGCTGGAGGCCCGACTGGAGGGGAACGCGGTCGTGGTCACCGCGAGGGCCTACGCCCGCAGCGTGGAGCTGCAGTGCGGCGCGGACGTGCTGCTGGAGGACAACTTCTTCGACATGAACGCGGGGGAGCGCCGCGTGAAGATACTGCGCGGGACGCCCACGGGCGTTTCGGCGCGGAGCGTGTACGATATTAAATGATAATGAGGAATGGGGAATGAGAAATGAGGAATGGCGGTGCAAATCCTTCGGATTTGTTTGATTATTTAGTAACTGTTCAGTCCCGCCGTGAAGAACTCCCTCAGTCTGGCTACGGTGCCACGGCCCAATCCCCAGGATTGAGCCGTTGGCAGTCTGGCTAAAAGCCAGACCAGCTTTGCTAAAAGCAAAGCTGCCGTACCAGCCAGCTCCCTCGGAGAGGGAGCCTATAGGCCGGATAACCGCACCTAAAGCCTCCCTCTCCGAGGCATCGAGCGCCCGGAAAACAGCACGGTGTGCTGTTTTCAGTGAGATGGGGCCGATAGGCCCGTGGTCGGTGGCCCGCGAAGCGAGTCGGAGGGAGTATAAGACTGAATAGATACATTATTTAATTTGAATACATCATGTATTATGCCATGAGTAACGAAAAACCTGTCGGTGTTCCAGCTATTCATTCCCCATACCCCATTGATCTTAACGAACCGACGGCGACTGAAAGGAGTTCACGATATGGATATCGGTAACATCAGGGCGATCATCGCCAGGATGACCCTGGAGGAAAAGGCCGGGCTCTGCTCCGGCGCGGACTTCTGGCACACCAAGGCCGTGGAGCGCCTGGGCATACCCGCCACGATGGTCTCCGACGGCCCCCACGGCCTGCGCAAGCAGGACGAGGAGACCGACCACCTGGGCGTCAACGACAGCATCGAGGCCGTCTGCTTCCCGGCGGGCTGCGCTACCGCCGCCTCCTTCGACCGGGACATGGTGCGCCGCATGGGCGAGGCCATCGGCGATTCCTGCCAGCACGAGAAGCTCTCCGTGGTGCTGGGCCCCGCGGTGAACATCAAGCGCTCCCCCCTGTGCGGGCGCAACTTTGAATATCTCAGCGAGGACCCCTATCTGGCGGGCGAGATGTGCGCTGCCTATATCCGGGGCGTACAGAGCCGGAACGTGGGCACCTCCATCAAGCACTTCGCCGCCAACAACCAGGAGCACCGGCGCATGAGTTCCTCCTCCGACGCGGACGAGCGCACGCTGCGCGAAATCTACTTCCCCGCCTTCGAGACCGCCGTGAAGCAGTCCCAGCCCTGGACGGTGATGTGCAGCTACAACCGCATCAACGGGGTGTACGCCTCGGAAAACCGCTGGCTGCTGACGGATGTACTTCGCAACGAGTGGGGTTTCGAGGGCTATGTGATGTCCGACTGGGGCGCCACCGCCGACCGCGTGGTGGGCGTCCACGCGGGGCTCGACCTGGAGATGCCGTCCTCCGGCGGCGTGAACGACGCCAGGATCGTGCAGGCTGTGCGCGAGGGCAGGCTGGCTGAGAGCGACGTGGACCTGGCCTGCGAACGCATCCTGAACATCGTGTACCGCTACGCGGAGAACGCGAAGCCGGACACCCCCTGGGACAAGGAGGCCCAGCACGCCCTTTCCGCGCAGATCGCCGCGGAGTGCATGGTCCTCTTGAAGAACGAGGGCGATCTGCTGCCCCTGGACAAGTCCGACAGCGTGGCATTTATCGGCGAATTTGCCGAAAAGCCCCGGTTCCAGGGCGGCGGCAGCAGCCACATCCACTGCTTTAAGAAGACCAGCGCCCTCCAGGCCGCCGATGGCCTGAACGTGACCTACGCCCGGGGCTACGACGTGGCCGCCGACAGCGCCTCCGACGGAATGATCGCCGAGGCCGTGGCCGCCGCAAAGGCCGCGAAGGTGGCCGTGGTGTTCGCGGGACTGCCGGATTCCTATGAATCCGAGGGCTACGACCGCACCCACATGCGCATACCCGAATGCCAGGTGAAGGTGATCGAGGCCGTGGCCGCGGCCAACCCCAACACCGTGGTGGTGCTGCACAACGGCTCACCGGTGGAGATGCCCTGGATCGGCAAGGTGAAGGCGGTGCTGGAGGCCTATCTGGGCGGACAGGCCGTGGGCCTGGCCACCGTGCGGGTGCTTTTCGGCGATGCGAATCCCTCCGGCCACCTGGCCGAGAGCTTCCCGCTGCGCCTGCAGGACACCCCCTGTTACCTGTACTACGGCGGCGAGGGCAACACCGCCGAATACCGCGAGGGCGTGTTCGTGGGCTATCGCTACTACGACAAGCGGGAGATGGACGTGCTGTTTCCCTTCGGCCACGGCCTTTCCTACACGACCTTCGAATATTCCAACCTGCGCCTGAGCGCGGACAGCATCCGGGACACGGACACCCTGACCGTCACCGTCACCGCCAAAAACACCGGCAGCCGCGCCGGAAAGACCGTGGTGCAGCTGTATGTGCGCGCCGCAGCGGGAGAGGTCATCCGCCCGGTTCGGGAATTGAAGGGCTTTGAGAAGATCGAGCTGCAGCCCGGCGAATCCAGGGACGTTTCCTTCACGCTGGACAAGCGGGCCTTCGCCTACTGGAGCATGGCGCTGGGCGACTGGCACGTGGAGGACGGCGAATACGCCATAGAGATCGGTAGGTCCAGCCGGGACATCGAACTGAGCGCCCCGGTGCGGGTGGCGTCCACCACTGCGGTGCCGGTGCGCTACGACGCGAACAGCATCTTCATGGACATCGTGAAGGACGCACGGGCGGCGGAGGCGTTGAAGCCGCTGACCGACGCGCTGGACGCGGTGTTCCGCCCCAACGCTGACGAGGATACCCCTGCGGGCGAGGCCATTTCCAACGAGATGACCGCCGCGATGCTGAACTACATGCCCCTGCGTGGCATGCTGTCCTTCGCCGGCGACAAGCTGCCGGCGGGCATGCTGGAACAGCTGCTGGCGCGGCTCAACGGCAAGGTGTGATAAGGAGGTACATACATGGCGCTTTTTCCATCTGATTTTACATGGGGCGTGGCCTGCGCGTCCTACCAGTGCGAGGGCGGCTGGAACGCCGACGGCAAGGGACCGAACATCTGGGACGACTTCTGCCACCGCGTCGGCGGCAGCCCCGTGAAGAACAACGACAACGGCGACGTGGCCTGCGACAGCTATCATCGCTATCCCGAGGACATCGCGCTGATGAAGCAGCACAACATCCGGGCCTACCGCTTTTCCATCAGCTGGGCGCGGGTGATGCCCGACGGCGACGGCGCGCTGAACGAGGCGGGCCTGGCCTATTACGACGATCTGGTGAACCGCCTTTTGGAAAACGGCATTGAGCCGATGGTCACGCTGTACCACTGGGATCTGCCCAGCGCCCTGCAATACCGGGGCGGCTGGCTGAACCGGGAGATCGTGGACATCTTCGCCCGCTATGCCGATGTGATCGCCCGCCGCTTCAAGGGCCGGGTCAGGCGATACATGACCATCAACGAGCCCCAGTGCATCGCCCTGGGCTACTATACCGACGTGATGGCCCCCGGCTGGCGCTGCCCGGACGAGGATATCGCCCGGCTGTTCCACAACATCGCCCTGGCACACAGCGCGGCACAGCGGGCCATCAAGGCCGTCGATCCCGGGACGTTGGTGGGACTGGTGCCCTGCGGACGGCTGTGCTACCCCCAGGAGGATACCCCCGAGAACCGGGAGAGCGCCTATCGGGCCTGCTTCGATCTGACGGGGCGCTGGGCCTTCAACTTCAACATCATCCTGGACAGCGTGGTGCTGCGCCGCTACGACGAATCCGCCCCCGAGGCGGTCAGGAAGTTTGCAGCCACGATCCCCGAAAGCGACTGGGCGGCCATGGAAGCCCCGGATTTCATCGGCGTCAACGTCTACAACGGCACCATGGTGGATGCCGAGGGCAGGGACGTGGACTGCTATCCCGGCTTCCAGCGCACGGCCTGCAAGTGGGCCATCACCCCTGAGGTCATGCATTTCGGGCCGCTGTTCCTGTACCGCCGCTACGGCCTGCCCCTCATCATCAGCGAGAACGGCCTGTCCTGCAACGACATCATCTTCCGGGACGGCCAGGTACACGACCCCAAGCGCATCGACTTCCTGCACCGCTACCTGACCGAGCTGTCCAGGGCCATCGCCGAGGGCGCGCCGGTGAAGGGCTACCTGCAATGGAGCTTCCTGGACAACTTCGAGTGGGCCAACGGATACGACGAGCGCTTCGGCATCATCTACGTGGATTATCCCACCCTCAGGCGCATCCCCAAGGATTCCGCCCGCTGGTATGCGCAGGTCATCGCCACGAACGGGGAAAGCCTGAAAGCATGATCTATAAATTGAGCATTGAGAATGAATGGCGGGCCCATGATTCTCAATTATAGCCGTCGGAGTGATGTATGGACAACAACGCTTCTCCCGCATCCGCCGCCCTCTCCCGCCGCCTGTTTCGGGCGGGGGCGGCGCTGCCCTTTCTCAGAGCGCCCATCGAGCGGATGGCGCGCGTTCCCAACGACGCCGTGCGGGGCCTGGCCACGGACGGCGTCCATCTGTTCTACGCGCCGGACGGCATGCCCGACTGGGCGGCGGTGACGCACCTGTTGACGCACTGCCTGTTTCGCCATCCCATAGCGCCGGAGGGCGTCGCCCAATCGCTGTGGAGCCTTGCCTGCGACATGTCCGCCGAATACCTGCGCGTGGAGCTTTTTCCCACGGCACAGGGCGCCCAGATCCGGCGGGAGATCGCGGAGGCGCTGCCGGAAGACGTCGATCCCGGGGCGGCGGGGGCGGTGTACCGGGCGCTGATGGATCTGTTCGGGGACGAGCTGGAGCCGCTGTACGCCCGCTTTGGGCGGGACGACCATCGCTACTGGTACGCGCCTGCCCCGCGGCGCGATGCAGCCGTGGCTTTTCCGGAAGGGCCCATGGTGGCGGCGGAACCGCGCGGCGAGGGCGAAGGCCAGGGCGCTTCGCCTTTCGATGAAGCGGAGGGGCGGCCCTATGCCGAATGGCTGGCGGAGGCACTGGAGAGCCGCTGGCCCTCCGTGGAGGCATTACCCGGGGGTCGCGCCATGACGGGGCGGTTCGGACTCGCCCCCGGCAGCCGGGAGGAGAAGATGCTGCTCAGGGCCGAGGGCAGGTACGACTTTTCCAGGTATCTGCGGCGCTTCTCCACCACCCGGGAGGAGCTGCGCCTGGACATGGACAGCTTCGATTATATCCCCTATTACTACGGCTTCCGGCGGTACGGCAACCTGCCCATGATCGAGCCGCTGGAATACACCGAGAGCTTCAAGGTGGAGGCGCTGGTCATCGCCATCGACACCTCCGGCTCCTGCACGCGCCCCGTTGTCGAGCGTTTTCTCGCCGAGATCGAGCGCATGCTGATGCGACACGACAGCTTCTTTTCAAAGATGGAGATCCACATCGTGCAATGCGACGCGGTCGTGCAATCCCATGCGGTGATACGCTCCGTCGAGGCATGGAAACGGTACGCGCAGGACCTGGTCGTCAGGGGGCGGGGCGGCACCAATTTTACCCCGGTGTTCGACCTGGTGGAAAAGCTCCGGCGCGGCGGGGCGCTGAAGCGGTTGAAGGGCCTCATCTATTTCACCGACGGCGACGGGGTATACCCCCAGAAGCCGACGTCCTACGAGACGGCCTTTGTGTTCACGACCCGCAGGGCGCTGGGGTACAACATTCCGAAGTGGATCGTGCCGCTGTGCCTGGAGCCGATGTATAAATAAAAAAAGTCTCCCGCCACAATAATCGCATGAGCGAAAGACAGACATGCCGCACAGGAAGGACCGATTGGATGAACATACAGGAAGCGAAGGTTGAAATCGCCCGCACATACAGAGCCTATATCCGGCGCAGGCCCGACGGGACGCACGTCATCCCGCCGGAAAAGCAGCGCCCGGTGCTGCTCATCGGCCCGCCGGGGATCGGCAAGACAGCGATCATGAAGCAGATCGCGGCGGAGTGCGGCTGCGGGCTGGTGGCGTACTCGATGACCCACCACACCCGGCAGAGCGCCATTGGGCTTCCCTTCATCTCAAAAAAGGTATACGATGGGGTGGAGCGCTCCGTCACCGAGTACACCATGAGCGAGATCGTCGCCGCCATCTACGACCACATGGAAGACACGGGGAAGCGCAGCGGCATACTGTTCCTCGATGAGATCAACTGCGTGTCGGAAACCCTGACCCCCGTGATGCTCCAGCTGCTGCAAAACAAGACCTTCGGCAACGTGCCGCTGCCGGAGGACTGGGTCATCGTGGCGGCGGGCAACCCGCCCGAGTACAACAAGTCCGTGCGCGAGCTGGACATGGTCACGCTGGATCGGGTCAAGCGCATCGACGTGGCGGCGGACCTGGCGGTGTGGCAGCACTACGCCGTGGCGCAGGGCGTACACCCTGCGGTCAGGACGTATCTCAGCGTCTACCCCGACCACTTCTATAAAATAACGGAGACGGACCGGGGGCTGCTCTTTGCGACGGCCCGCGGCTGGGAGGACATGTCGCTGATGCTCTTCGCCTGCGAGGCGGAGGGCGTCCGGACGGATGAGAGCTGGTGCCTGCAATACCTCCAGTACGATGAAATCGCCCGATCCTTCGCGCTGTACTACGACCTCTTCCGCCACTTTGCGGAAAAGGCGGACGCCGACTTTGGCGGCGTTTCCCAAGAATTTTCCCTGGCCGGGCTGCTGCTGGACGATCCGGAGGCGATGGCCGCGTGGCCGTCCACCCAATGCCTCGCCGTGGCGGCCATGCTGTTCCACGAAATCGAACTTCCGGCGAAGGCGCTCTCGGAATCCGCCAAGCGCCTGGCGCGAAGGGCGGAGCTGGCAGCGTTGATGCCCGGGGACAGGGCATTTGCGTTGGAGGAAGCGGTCCGCGCGTTCTTTGAGCAAAAGCGCGGGGCGATGGCGATCAAGGTCGCCCACGATGTGATGAAGCCGGAGGAGGAATTCCGGGAAAAATCGGTGCTCGCCGCCCTCGAGGCGGATGTTGCCGAGTGGCGGAAGCTGCCCGGCGACGCGCGGGGCGGGTTTTCCGAATTTGAAGGGGCGCGCGTCGAAGGCGCGCGAACCGACTGCTTTGAAGCGGGGGAGAGGCTTTCGCGACGCGTGGAGGATGCCTATCAGGCCCTTGAACGGTGTCCCCAGGGGCGAAGCGCCATACTCTACCTGACCAGCGACCTTGTGGCGTCGAAGCCCTGCGCCGAGCTGCTTTCAAAGCATCCGTCGGCCCGCTTCGAGGGGTATCGCCGGGAGGTTGAGGCATGAGGCGGCCACCGGACAGGAAACGGCGGTATATGGAAAAATGAATCGACAGGAATTGGTGAAATACATATTCGATGTCTATGGCGTCGAGCCGGATTTTCCCTTTCCCGACGACGGCGTGAGCTGCGTCTTCCGCCACGTCGACAATCGGAAATGGTTTGCGCTGGCGATGAATATCCGCCGGGAGACGCTTGGCCTCGCCGGGCCGGGAAGCGTGGACATCCTCAACGTCAAGTGCGATCCCCTTCTGATCGGCTCGCTGCGGGGAAAGCCCGGCTTTCTTCCCGCCTATCACATGAACAAGGACAAGTGGCTGACGGCGCTGCTGGATGGCACGGCGGGGCGCGGGGAAATTGAGATGCTTCTGGCCGTCAGCTATGCGCTGACGGCCAGCAAGCCGCGCCGTGGAAGGCGTTGAACGGTCTCAGACCGCTTCATCGGGGGCGGTCGCCTTTACCGCGTCAAAAAACCCAGGTATTCGTCGAACACGTTGAACAGCATATCCCCGGAGCAGACCGGGAGGACGGCGTCCCGCTGGGCGATCGGAACGAACTCGAACAGCTCCTTTGACCCGGTCAACACCAGCGCCGGAATCACTTCATAGTCCGGGCCGAATACGATCTCCAGGTAGGGGACATACTTCGCCGCCTGGGACACCTCCTGGGGATCGACCGTGTCCTTCATTTTGAATTCCAGGGTGAAGACCCTGTCCTCCGTAATCACGAGCACGTCGGCGTAAATGCGCACATAGCGCCCCTT
The DNA here is from genome assembly GCA_902778995.1 of uncultured Eubacteriales bacterium. Classification (GTDB taxonomy): domain Bacteria; phylum Bacillota; class Clostridia; order Christensenellales; family Aristaeellaceae; genus UBA2862. The sequence goes on along the minus strand of CACYZW010000010.1, from coordinate 1,632 downwards.
CTTCAGCCGGAACTCGAAGGCGATTTCCCAGTCCCTGCAGCAATCCCCGATCATACCGCCAAGGTCGGTAAACAGCCTCGCCATCTGTTCCCGGCAATCGCGGAAGGAGTGGAAGAGCCCGCGCCGGTCATTGAGGCTGCGCCCGATCCTGTCGCAGCCTTCGGTAAGGCGCTGCATCCACTGCGCCTCCGACAGGGCGAGAAATTCCGCCACCGTGCCGTAATAACCGGAGAACTCCCACAAGCCGGTATGGGGCTTGGCCTGCCGTATGATCCCGTGCCACCGATGATCCTTGTCCTGATAGCACAGCTCCTGGAGCAGGGGAGAGCGGAACAGGATGCGGTTTACCGCCTGCCTGTCGAGGTTCAGCTGCCTGGCGATCTCCCTGGCCTTGATGCCGTCCGCGTGGCAAATCGCGGCACATACGCTCTGCTCGACGTTCATTTTACCACCAGTCCCGCCGGCCCGCCCGGTGCTTCCTCCCGCGGGGCATCGGACAGAGGCATCATGCGTCTGCCTCCGTCAGGACCTTTCCGATGCTGTCGTGAAAGACGAGATCCGCCTCGCCGTCCATCAGCGTCCTGCTCTTGTTGACGATCACCAGGCGGCCGCCCGTAAACTGGCGCGCCAGCCCTGCCGCTGAACCGACCTGCAGGGAAGTGCCGCCGATGATCAGCAGGTCGGCGTCACGAATGAGACGGCGGGCTTTATCGTGGGCGTCCTTCGGCAGAAATTCTCCGTAGAGGGTGACGTCCGGTCTGACCATGCCGCCGCACTTCGGGCACCGGGGCTTGCCGGTGCTTTCGAAGATGAAATCCACGCCGTAGGCGGCATTGCAGACGGTGCAATGGTTGCGCCATGTCGTGCCGTGGATTTCCTGTACGTTGACGCTGCCTGCCTTCTGGTGAAGCCCGTCGATGTTCTGCGTGATGACGCCGGCGAGCCGCCCCTGTCTTTCCCACTTGGCGAGGACGCGGTGGGCGGCGTTGGGCTTCACGGAACGGGCGTCGAGGTGGGAGCGATAGTAATCAAAGAATACATCCGGCTCGTTTCGCAGGCATTCAGAGCTGAGCAGGTATTCCGGCTGATAGCGGGCGAAGCGCTTCTCCGTCTTGTGATACAGGCCGTCCCTGCTGCGAAAATCCGGGATGCCGCTCTCCGTGGATACGCCCGCGCCGCCAAGGAAGACGGCGGAGGAGGCGCTTTGGAGGATGACCCGGAAGGCCGAAAGCCTTTGATCTTCCGTCATTCGATTGAACGGGTGTTTCATTGCGCCTTCCTCCTTTGCGTCGCTGCGCCATTGAACGACGGGCCGGCGATGCGGGGGCAACGCCGCCTCAGCGGGGCCATTCCGCACCTATTGGATTTCCCGTGCGAGCACTGTGCTGTAATGTGTCATTTCTTGCCTGTGCATTGCATCCGCTCCCCGTTCGCCATGGCGCGGAGCCTGTGTGCCAGACCCTATTTTACCACGCCGCAAAGCGCCTTGTCCAGCCTTGAGACAACCTTCTGAAAGATTTTGATTATCCCCTTGTTACTGCTCAGCCTCCGGCTTCGCAGTAACTGTCGAAGGGGGACAGGTCCCCCTTCGAACAGGCGCGGCGCTTCAATCCGCAGGATTGAACCGTCCGC
>CACYZW010000009.1 GCA_902778995.1 uncultured Eubacteriales bacterium | reverse complement strand
ACGCTCAACAGCTGGGGGCTCTATGTCTACGGCAAATCACAGGCCAGGATCACCATAAACGGCGCAGCAGGTTCCTACGGCTCAACCATCAAATCCTACAGCATCGAGACCAACCCCAGCATCGGCAGCGCCAGCGCGTCGTCCCTGACCACGGGAATACTGTACCGAACCGGAACGATTACCGTTACCGCAAAGATCACGGACTCCCGCGGCCGCACGGCCAGCAAGAGCAACATAGTATACAACAGCTGCGAATGTACTGCACAACGGCAGCGGTCATAGTGCTCAATTCGTCCGGTCGAGATGCACGTTCTGGTGCGGAATACTCAAGACGACGCTGGCGGCACCTACGCCTATGTGAAATCGTCCTTTTCCTGCTATGCCCTGAACGGGAACAACAGCGTGTCCGCCTCCCTGACGCTGAAGCAGGTCGGCGGGGGCAACATCGTCACGCGGTCGCTGGTCAGCGGAACCGGGTATACTCTCGGCAGCGGCAGCCTGGTCTCGGACGCGACCTACCAGGCGATCATCACCCTGACCGACACCCTCGGCAGCGTGACGGCCTACACAGGCGAGATCAACAGCGCCGCCTACATCATGCACATCAAGAAGGGTGGAAAGGCGGTTGGGTTCGGCATGGCCGCCGGTGACGACCAGACGGTGAGCTTCGGCTGGCCAATCAAGCTGACAACGCCCCTGGAGGTAACGCAGGGCGGCACCGGCGCTTCCACCCCGGCCAACGCATGCGCCGCCCTCGGCGCGGTCAAGAAAACCGGGGACACCATGACCGGCAACCTGTCCATACAGGACAGCCTCTACCCCTCCGTCTATCTCCAGCCGACCTACAATTCCACGACGAACCGGACGGTTTTTGAGGGCAGCTATGCCGGCGCGAGCTCCTTTGCCGCCTGGGAGGACTCTTCGGGCTCCAACCGCAGGATGCTGGAGGTACGCACCGCGAAATATGAGTCGAGCATGGATAACGCCGTATTGCTGAGGACCGCGGTCAACAACAGCTGGTACAGCTACCGGCTGTTCCACGCCGGCATGGCGACGCCGATTCCCGTAGCCAACGGCGGCACCGGCGGAAAGACAGGCAAGGCGGCCCTCAAAAGCCTGGGCATCTTCTACGCTGACGAGCTCCCCAGCACCGGGACGGACGGGCAGATCTGCCTGGTACCCATTGAGTAAAAAGGAGTGGTCACATGGCAGATTCCTACACCTGGCGGCCCACGGGCGGCAACTATTTCTCCTCAAGCGGCTCCAGCTCGGGCGCCACCAATCACTTTTATTACGCCTCCAACCGTGCATTCCGGATGGATTTCCCGGATCTTGGCGGACTGCTGGGCAAGGACAAGGGCACGCTGTCCATCACCTCCGCGATTTAGCGGGTGTACATCAACACGGCAAACTCCGCGACCCTGACCCTCGGCTATAACTACAGCACCGCCTACGCCAACCGAAAGACACTGCTGGCAAGTGTCACGGGCGTCAAGATGAAAACTAGCACGGGATGGATGGACATCGACCTGACGGACGTCATCAAGGCGTATGTCAGGGACGGCACCAACAGTACCATGCGCCTGTGGGGCTACGGTACGGGCGGCAGCACGACCAGCTCCTATTTCCGGGGCTACAATCCCAGCTCCGGGACGTCCCAGCGCCCGTATCTTCAGCTGACCTACAGTGATTCTTCTGTCTGGTACAACAACAACGGCACATGGGTGCAGTGCGCCGCCTATTATAACAAAAACGGCTCCTGGATTCAGGTCATGCCCTATTACAACAATGGCGGTACCTGGATTCAAGTATAAATACAAGGGGGAATGCCTATGAACTGGGAAACTGTGTAGGAGATCGTTCAGAAGTACTGGGTACAGCAGCTATGCGTACTCGCGCTGGGTGTCATCACCTGGGTATACAACCGACAGCTGAAGAAGCTCCGCAAGGGCTCTGACGACCAGAAGGCGATCCGGCAAGCCATGGTGGCACTGCTGCGCGATCGCTTCTATGAGGGATACCGTCGCCACATGAAGAATGGATACTAGGGCATGAGAGTAAAGTCTCCCACATAGCAGTTTTTCCGGACGGACGAGTGGCAAGTTGCTCGAACGATACGATTCGAATTTGGGATACTATTTCAGGACAATGCTTATGGATTCTGGATGGGCATAAAGGAATCACCTGCATGGCCGTCCATTCAAATGATTATCTGCTAAGTGGATCAAGAGACAAAACTCTCCAGGTGTGGGATGTGTCCAGCGGGCGATGCCTACAAACACTCAAGGGACATACAGACGGAATAACATGCATTGCAGTGTTACCTGATAGTCATGTCGTCAGCGGCTCGTTAGATAAAACCCTTCGGGTATGGGACATCACTACCGGGCACTGCCTGCAATCCCTGAAAGGTCATTCAGGCTGGGTAACTTGCGTAGCTGCTCTCCAAGACGGGCATATAATCAGCGGATCTAATGACCACTATCTCCTGATTTGGGATGCCTTCTCGGGGCAATGTCTAAAAACTCTATCAGGACATTTGGATACTATTAATTGCGTGGCTGTGTTCCCTGATGGCCGAGTGGTCAGCGGCGCAGATGATGGTACCCTTCTGGTGTGTGATGCAGCCTCAGGAGAATGCTTGCAAACACTGAGAGGATATACAGACATAATCTCAAGTGTAGCAGTTCTCCCGAACAATTGTGTAGTCAGTGGTTCAAATGACGGCATTTTTCGGATATGGGATACCTTCTCTAGTCAGTGTATGAAAACCGAAAAAAGGCATATGAGCAGAATATCTTGTATAACGGTTCTACAGGACGAGCGTGTAGCCATCAGCGCATTTGACGCAAACCTTTTCATATTGGATACTAATTTGGAGCATATCCTCCAAATCCTTAAGGGCCATACAGAAGTAATAACCAGCATGGCAGTAATGCCGGATGGACATGTGATTAGCAGTTCGTGGGATAAAACATTGCGGGTGTGGGACGCAACTTCCGGCCATTGTCTAAACACTCTCAAAGGCCATACGAAACGTATCAATTGCGTAGCGGTTCTTTCAGACGGATGCGTAGTTAGTGGCTCACAGGATAACACTCTTCGTGTATGGAATACGACCACTGGTCAATGTATCCAGTTGCTTAGAGGCCATTCGTTCTGGATAACTTGTATAGCAGTTCTCTCGGATGGGCATGTGGTCAGTGGTTCATGGGACAACACTCTCCGCATATGGAATGTAGCTACAGGACAATGCCTTGAAACCTTGAAAGGACATAAAGACAGGGTCACCAGCATTGCAGTTCTCCAAGACGATCGAGTGGTCAGTGGGTCAATTGACTGTACACTCCGTATATGGGATGTTTTCACAGGACAATGCCTTCATATTATGAGAGGGCACGAACGAGGGATCACCTGTGTTACCGTTCTTAAGAATGGACATATAGTCAGTGGTTCACGTGATGGAACCCTCAGGGTATGGGATTCAGAAACCGGCATGTGTTTAGATGTCCTCGAAGCCACGGAGTCGACTGTTTCCCATATGGATTTGTCAAAGGCCCTCCTTACAGAAGATTTGGCAAGGTTATTATGGCAGAATCGCGCAAAGATTTCAAAGGAAGATATTAGCCGTTGGGTAAAGCGAATACTCAGTCCTTGAGAGATAGAAACTCGCCAGATGATGATTTCTTACGAACACATAAGATGCGGTGTATATTCGTGTATTATGTCGTAGTCTACCATCGGCAAAACACAGGTTGTAAAAGATTACTACAGACTAAGAAACGCGCTTGAATTAATATAATAAGCCGGTATAACTCAAATTGTTCACCGCCGCCTGGCGCTCCTCCGGCATCGTATGCAGATAGTTGTTGGTGATCGCCACGCTGCTGTGACCGCCGAGGTCGCGGGCCAGCGCGGCGCTGCCGTTTGAGTGGTGATCCACATCGGAAAGGAAGGTGTGACGGAAGCGGTGGACGCCGGTATCGAGGCCAAGCTCCCGCTGCTTGCTGGCGAAGGACTTCCACAGGGCGTTGCGGATCATGCGGTTGCCCTTCTGGGAAATGAACAGCGGGGCGTCGGGGGTGCATTTGCCGCGCAGGAGCAGGTAGCGCTGAACATGGGGATAGACGAAGCTCGCGACGTTGACCTCCGACATCTCCCCGCCCTTGCGCTTGCAGCATACAACGCCATCCTGAATATCGCGCAGCTGGCTGATGTTCAGGTTGCACGCCTCCGAAGCCCGCATGCCGCTGCCGAGGATCAGGGCGATGATCGCGAGGTCACGGTAGTCCGTCAGCCGATCGGACCCATTCTCCAAACGGTCCAACAGCGCCGCGATCTGCTCGGTGGAATAGACCTTCTCCTGTGCCTTCGCCAGCTTCTGCCGTGCCTTCTTGTCCTTCACGCAGCGCAGCACCCGGGAAGCATCCTCGGATACCTTGTTCAACCTTGCCAGATAGTCGAAGAAACGATGCAGGATAACAACATAGTTGTTGCGCGTCGGCACGCTCAGCCCGCGCGCGTACAGTTCCTGGTAGTATTCGCTCAGCATGACGGCAGTGACCTCCGGGACGTGCTCTTCGGTCAGGGACAGGCTGTAGCGCTCGCCCAGCCACTTCTCAAAGCGACCCAGCTCCTCGCCGTAGTGCGCCAGCGTCTCCGGCGACTTCTCCTCCGCGGCGAGCTGGTTCAGAAAACGCTCGATCAGGTTTGTCATGGTGCTCCTCCTCTCAGTGCTCGTTGAAAACCACGGATTCCCCACGCTTCAGGTCCCAGCAGCTCATGCCTGTTGTGACGCAATCGCCACAGTAGGACGGGCAGGGACGGGCGTTTGCGGGAATGTCCGTGGATTCCTTCTTGAAACGGATATGGGCGACGGGAAGATCGTGGGGATTGTCGGGCTTGAAATTGCCCCACGCGCTCAGGACGATGATGAGGTTTTCCGGGAGGCTGCCGTGGGCGTTGATGTAATCGTCGATCGTGTCGGGCAGGTTTGCGGCCACACGCGCCATCATCTCCAGATAGGCCATGTCCGGGATATCACCCGACGAGTGCCAGCGGAAGAAGCGCGCCGGGAACGCCGCGATGGTGATCTCCCGCTCAAAGAACGCGGGATCGTTGCGCCACAGCGACAGGTTAGTCTCCAGATACGGTTCAAGTCCTGTTCCCTCACTTTGGGAAACAGGACTTTACTCTTTGCAAACCTCTTTCACCAAATCTCCGTCATTTTGTCACCAGTCCAAAGCCATGTCGTGATATAATGGTAGTCACCATTTTCAAGGGGAGGCGCCGGTATGATTTCATATTTCCGTTTATGGCATCTCCTTGAACGGCGTGGGTACTCCAGAAAGGATATCACCTGGCTTGCTGGAATCAGCGACAGCACCTATAGAAAACTGCTGAACAGCGACTCTGTTCGCATGGATGTTCTTGAGAGAATCTGTAAGGCGTTAAACGTGGATGTCGGCGACATTTGCAGTTTCAGACACTACAATCCAAATGTATAACCTCGTTTATAAATATTCATATTATTTCAAATTCAGACAAATGAACCACCTGCTCTGATGGGTTTATTCGTAGGAGCCTAAGAACTGTCTATATACAGCTTCTTTGGCTCCTTCGCTTAACCCTTCAATAAACCCTTATGGTCCAATAAAGCCCATTTTTAACCCCTATAAAATGGGTTAAACGAGGTCAAATCAGGACAAATCCAGGCAGCGCCAAAAATATGAAAAACCCCGAAAACCGTTGCGGCATCGGGGTTTTGGGGCTTCTTTAGCGCTTGGAGAACTGGGGCGCACGACGGGCAGCCTTCAGGCCGTACTTCTTGCGCTCCTTCATGCGCGGGTCGCGGGTCAGGTAGCCGGCCTTTTTGATGGCGGGCTTCAGATCCACATCGGCCTTCACCAGCGCGCGGGCGATGCCGTGACGGATCGCGCCAGCCTGGCCGGTAAAGCCGCCGCCCTTGCAGTTGACGACCACGTCGAACTTGCCGAGGGTATCGGTGAGCACCAGGGGCTGGCGCACGACGGTCTTCAGGGTCTCATAGCCGAAATACTCTTCCAGATTGCGCTTGTTGACGGTGATGTTGCCCTCACCGGGCGGGCGATCGCCTTTTTCCTTCTGCCGACAGCATGGAAACAAACATTACTCATTTCTTCGTCCTCCTCCCTATTACAGCTTCAGCGCTTCGGGCTTCTGCGCCTGATGATTGTGTTCGGGGCCGCCGTACACGAACAGCTTCTTGGCCATCGCGTAACCGAGGGGGCCCTTGGGCAGCATGCGGCGAACGGCTTCGCGGAAAGCAAATTCGCTCTTGTTGGCCATCAGCTTGCGATAGGTAACCTCTTTCAAGCCGCCCGGATAGCCGGTATGATAGCGATAAACCTTGTCGTCCAACTTCTTGCCGGTCAGCACCAGCTTATCGGTATTCACAACGATGATGTAGTCGCCACAATCACAGTGAGGGGTGAAGGTGGGCTTGTGCTTGCCGCGCAGCATGGCGGCAACCTGAGAAGCCAGGCGTCCCAGTACCATACCCTCCGCGTCGATCACATACCATTTGCGCTCGACGTTCTGGGGATTTGCCATATAAGTGCTCACGAGTGTATTCCCTCCAATTTTGATTGCCGGTGTTTCCACCGACCGCGAGAGGCTGCGAAGCGCCCTCGCCTATCCAAAAGCTCTTGATCTGTTCGCACGGGTTTGGTCAGTACCCCTGCGTTCATGTCATAGCCCGGGGCTAATGAGCGTATTGACACAAGGCGTATTATATCCAATTTTCGCCTTCGCGTCAACGGTTTATGTCGATGGTTTGAACATTTAACATCATTTTGAGCCACTCCGCAGCCTGCGGCTTCGCAGGAAATATCGAAGGGGAACAGGTCCCCGCCCGATTGTAAACGGAAACCCCGGGCCGCAGCCGTTTCGCCCCGCTCAGGATGGTCGCGCGTCAGGCCCGCACACTGTCTTATATATAGGAAAACACCGCGCAATGTCCATAGCGCATATGCATATTCCATGCTATTTATAGTTTAAATTTCGTTACATTCCGCCGCCATGTGATTGACGCAATTACAGGGTTGTGCTATACTTATCCCAAATCCAAGGAGAAAGAGGTAAGAAGATCATGGCGAATATCGATCTGACCAAATACGGCATTACCGGCGTTACCGAAATCGTCCACAACCCCTCCTACGACTACCTGTTCAAGGCTGAAATGGATCCTTCCCTGGAGGGCTTTGACAAGGGCGTTCTGACCGAGCTTGGCGCGGTTAACGTGATGACCGGCATCTACACCGGCCGTTCCCCCAAGGACAAGTACCTGGTCATGGACGAGGCCAGCAAGGACACCGTGTGGTGGACCACCGAGGGCTATCCCAACGACAACCATCCCATGACCCCCGAGGTCTGGAAGGAGATCAAGAAGCTGGCCAAGGACGAGCTGTCCGGCAAGAAGCTGTACGTCTGCGACGTGTTCTGCGGCGCGAACAAGGATACCCGCATGGCCATCCGCTTCGTGATGGAGGTTGCCTGGCAGGCCCACTTCGTGATGAATATGTTCATCAAGCCCACCGAGGAAGAGCTGGCGAGCTTCGAGCCCGACTTCGTCTCCTACGTCGCCTCCAAGGCCAAGTGTGAAAATTACAAGGAACTGGGCCTGCGCTCCGACACCGTGGTGGCCTTCAACGTTTCCAGCCGCGAACAGTGCATCATCAACACCTGGTACGGCGGCGAAATGAAGAAGGGCATGTTCTCCATGATGAACTACTACCTGCCCCTCATCTTCTTCGGCCTGTCCGGCACCGGCAAGACCACCCTGTCCACCGACCCCAAGCGCCTGCTGATCGGCGACGACGAGCACGGCTGGGACGACAACGGCGTGTTCAACTTCGAGGGCGGCTGCTACGCGAAGGTCATCAACCTGGACAAGGAATCCGAGCCCGACATCTACAACGCCATCAAGCGCGACGCGCTGCTTGAGAACGTGACCGTGGACAAGGACGGCAAGATCGACTTCGCCGACAAGTCCGTCACCGAGAACACCCGCGTGTCCTACCCGATCGAGCACATCGAAAAGATCGTCAAGAACGTGCGGCCCATCTCCGCCGGCCCCGCCGCCAAGAACGTCATCTTCCTGTCCGCGGACGCCTTCGGCGTGCTGCCCCCTGTGTCCATCCTGACGCCCGAGCAGTGCAAGTACTACTTCCTGTCCGGCTTCACCGCCAAGCTGGCCGGCACCGAGCGCGGCATCACCGAGCCCACCCCCACCTTCTCCGCCTGCTTCGGCCAGGCCTTCCTGTCCGGCGCGAAGGCCTACCTGGTGAACACCGGCTGGAACGGCACCGGCAAGCGCATCTCCATCAAGGATACCCGCGGCATCATCGACGCCATCCTGGACGGCGATATCCTGGGCGCGCCCACCAAGAAGATCCCCTACTTCAACTTCGAGGTTCCCACCGAGCTGAAGGGCGTGGACACCGGCATCCTGGATCCCCGCGACACCTACAAGGATCCCTCCGAATGGGACGCCAAGGCCAAGGATCTGGCCGGCCGCTTCATCAAGAACTTCGTCAAGTACACCACCAACGAAGCCGGCAAGGCGCTGGTCGCCGCCGGTCCGCAGCTGTAAAAACGGCGCAGCGGCAAATTGCAACGGGCGCGAGCAAATGCTCGCGCCCGGTTTTGTTGTCACTGTGCAAAGATACGTAACCCGTTGACAGCTCGCAATAAACTAAATATAATCTAAGAAATACCATATATTTATGGAAGGAGCATGCATATGAAGCGGATGATGGCTTTGCTGCTGGCGCTGTTGCTGTGCGGCATGGTATGCGCGATTGCGGAGGTCGAGGTCGACCTCCGCAACATCGATCTCAACCTGTCGGAGGGGGATTCCAGCGGGGAAACGTCGGAGAATCCGACGGTCACAGGCGACCTGGAGCTTGAGCTTTCCGGCATTGAACTGCCTGGCTTGGACGACGCGGTCATCGACACGGACATGGCTCTGGATCTGGAGCTGTCCCCCGATGGCGCGCTTGCCATCGAGGCGACTGGCGAAACCGCCGCCGACGCCCAGGCCAACGCCGTTGTGGGCGACATCGTGACTGTCAACGGCATTAACTATGAAATCACCGACAGCGGGGCCAAGGTGACAGGCTACAGCGGAGAGGTTGACCGTAACGCAGATATCGTCATCCCCTCCACAGTGGAAGGCCATGCCGTAACATCAATAGGCGACCATGCATTCTCCGGTCTCGCTTCCCTAAAGAGTGTGACGCTCCCTGAGGGCCTGACCGCCATCGGTGATTCTGCGTTCTTAGTCTGCACTTCGCTGACAAGCCTCACGCTCCCCGAGGGCCTGACCGCCATCGGTGATTCTGCGTTCTCTGGCTGCTCTTCGCTGGCAAGCATCACGCTTCCCGAGGGCTTGATCGCCATCGGCGCTAAGGCGTTTGATGGCTGCACTTCGCTGGCAAGCATCACGCTTCCCGAGGGCCTGACCGCCATCGGTGATTCTGCGTTTTATGGCTGCACTTCGCTGGCAAGCCTGACAATTCCCTCAAGCGTCACATCATGTGGGAATTGGTTATTTTCTGACTGCACCTCTTTAGAGGAAATGACCGCGCCGGCTTGTTGTTTTACTGGCGGCTATCCATCCCTAAAAAAAGCGACCATCATAGCCACGGGCGCATATGAACTTCCTGGAAGAGCCTTTTCCGGTTGCGCTTTCCTGAAAAGCGTAACCCTTCCCGAGGGCTTGACCGCCATCAGTTATCCTCAGTTTGATGGCTGCACTTCGCTGTCAAGCATAATGCTTCCCAAGGGTCTGACCGCCATCGGCGGTTCTGCGTTCTATGGCTGCTCTTCGCTGGCAAGCATCACACTCCCCAAGGGCCTGACCGCCATCGGTAATTCTGCGTTCTCTGGCTGCACTTCGCTGGCAAGCATCACGCTCCCCGAGGGCTTGACCGCCATCGGAGATTATGCGTTCTCTGGCTGCACTTCGCTGTCTGAATTGTCTTTGACTTGTGACATATTAAATTGGAAACTCACTGCATGTTTCAGAGACTGTCCGATAAAGCGCATAAGCCTTCTTTCCAATGGGCCGCACGAATTGCCCAGTTCCGACTTACACATGTTTGACACGTTGGAAGAAGTATCGCTGGGTGAAGGCATAACCGCAATCAACAATAGCGCTTTTGACTCATGCAAGGCATTGAAGAGCGTCACACTGCCCTCTACCCTGACTTCCATTGGAGATTGGGCGTTTGGGGGATGCAAGGCTTTGGAGAACATCACACTGCCCTCTGCCCTGACTTCCATTGGAGAACAAGCGTTTTATGGATGCAAGGCTTTGGAGAGCATCACGCTTCCCGAGGGCTTGACTTCCATTGGCGAAGCAGCGTTCGAAGGTTGTGCAAAGCTGAACAGTATCACCATACCCGCCAGTCTTGTTAATATAGGAGTCGACATATTCGCGGGATGTTCAAATCTGACGAGCGCTATAGCCTCCGCCCTTGGTCCCGGTATATTCCGCAACTGCACCAAGCTGCAAGACGTTACCCTGGGGGAAAGCATTACCCTTTTATCAAGCAGCGCTTTTTCTGGCTGCTCCAGTCTGGATAATATTGTCCTTCCGAACAACCTGCTCAAAATCGGAGAAAGCGCTTTTTCGGGCTGCAGCAGCCTTACCGAGGTCGTCATTCCCGACAGCGTGCGCCATATCGGGATGGGAGCCTTTTCGCGCTGCACAGGTTTGACAAGCATTACCATTCCCAAAAGCGCCACGAATATTGATTCGGCGTTTAAGGGATGCAATGGATTAAAGAGCGTCACAATACCCGGTACCGTCGAAGACTGCACGGAAGCCTTTGCATACTGCACGGGACTTGAAACCGTCACCGTAGCCAATGGTGTTCCCTTCCTGTCTGAAACCTTCAAGGGCTGTACCAGCCTCAAAAATGTCTCGCTGCCCGACAGTATTACTTCATTGTACTCTGCCTTTGAAAAATGCACCGCCCTGACCACGATCAAACTACCCAAAGGCGTTAAAGATATGCCAGGGACATTCAACGGTTGCACCGGTCTGGAAAGCATCGTCATCCCTGCAAGCGTTACAGACATCGAGGATGCGTTCAAAAATTGCACTTCGTTGAAAAGCGTAACGTTGCCCGATGGCATTAAAAAAATAGGCAACAGAGCCTTCTATAAATGCTCGTCGTTGAAGAATGTGAAGCTTCCCGACAGTGTAACCACCATCGGCCAAGAAGCCTTTTTGTCGTGTAAATCTTTGCTCGACATCGATCTGCCTGAAGGCCTTACCCAAATCGATGAAGTGGCGTTTGCAGGGTGTTTTGCTTTGAAGCGCGTGAGAATCCCGGCGACGATGAAAAAACTGAAAGAAGGCGTCTTTTTTGCTTGTACCGGTCTGTAAGAGGCTGTGGTGGAATCGGGTGTCAAAGAAATTGGCAAATATTGCTTCGCCCAGTGTTCCGCGCTCAAACGGGCCGATATCCCCGGCAGCGTCAAGAGCATCGGGGCTAATGCTTTCAAGAAAGGCAAATCGGCATCGTGTAGCTTTAAGGAAGACGAGTACATTTTCACATTGATGGAACCGGTTGAGAAGCTGCCGAAGCTCACCATCTACGGCGAAAAGGATTCTGCCGCGCATACATACGCGAAAAAGAACAGCATTCCCTTTACGATTTTGCCCACGGGCGTGACCATCAAGCAGGGAAAGAGCGCCAATATGCTTGCGGGCGAAAAGCTGGCCCTGACCGCAGTCATCGCCCCAGAGGGCGCGACCACCACGCTCAAATGGAGCAGCAGCAACGAAAAGGTGGCCACGGTCTCCTCGAAGGGCGTGGTCAAGGCCATCGGCAAGGGCAAAGCCACCATCACCGTCACGACGGACAACGGCAAAAAGGCGACCTTCAAGGTCAACGTGCCCACGGCCCCCGCGGAGGTAAAGCTGAGCAAGACGAGCGCGACGGTCGTGGTCGGCGAAAGCCTGAAGCTCAAGGCGGCGGTCAGTCCTTCCGGCGCAAAGACCAAGCTCACCTGGAGCAGCAGCAACGAAAAGGTGGCCAAGGTCACTCAAAAGGGCGTGGTCAGTGCGCTGAAAAAGGGCTCCGCAACCATCACCGTAAAGACCACCAACGGCCTGAAGGCGACCTGCAAGATCACGGTACCCACCCCGCCCAGGAAGGTGCAATTCGCCGGGAAGAGCTATACCGTAAAGGTTGGCAAGACGGTCAAGCTGGGAACGAAGCTGACGCCCAGCGGCGCCAAAACCACCTTCACCTGGTCTACCAGCGACAAGAAGATCGCCACTGTCACCAGCAAGGGCGTGGTGAAGGGGCTGAAAAAGGGCTCCGCAACCATCACTGTAAAGACGGCCAACGGATTGAAGGCAACGGTCAAGGTGACGGTAGAATAGCGGACGGACGCCCATTGGAACTGTCTGAAAAAGCCTTCCCCGATTGGGGAAGGCTTTTTCAGACAGTTCCAATGGGCGCGAGCAAATGCTCGCGCGGTTTTCTATTTGGGGCGTATATTATCATGCACATTAATTCTGTTTGCTGCAGAGTGAAAGTAAACACTTACAAGCTTTTATTCTAAATCGGCATCCCACGTTGTTGGTACACCATGAATAAAAGTCGGTGCGATCCTGCAAATCATGTATACCATAAGTATTTTTTACGAACTATTACAGTAAAACATTATCATGGTTTAATAACAAAATCTTCGTAGCGTGTTTTATGCGAAAACAACCCTATCTGGTTAACATTAGCACTAAATAGAAGACAGCGATGGCTATAATAACGACAGCCAGCGAAATCTTCAGTATTTTGATTACCTTTTTCGGCATGTGTGATTCCCCTTTTCCCATATTATTCCGATATTATTACGGTAGGAATTCAATCTTATAGACAGTTAAGTCATAGAAGCTTGCAAGAAATCCCCTAACCAATACTTCAGCATTGGTTCGTGCATTTTCAAGAATACCGTTTTTAATCGCGGTTTCCTGTGATGTTTTCTTTAATTCGGCATTTGCTTTATTAACATCCTCCAGTTTTAACGTAGTGAATGGATTCGCACCATCATTATATAGAATGAAACTATCATTATCTATTTCATTACTTAGAATTCTAAATTCTGGAAAACGAACGATTATGACGTGTTCTTTGTCATTAACCTCCAATTCTATATCCTTAAAGTCAATGCCGGCTTTTATAATTCCATCGTAGCTGTATACATATCTACTCTGAGTTCCTGGAATGACAAAATCAAAGATATTTCTTGACTTGTCAATGGTTTTTACTGTTGTAAAATAACCAGCTTGTGTAGCAAGTTCGCCGATGTTTTTCAGACCCAGGGATGACGGTTTGGTTATAGATTTTGTTTTTTGAAAGGAGAGAAAGATCAGGCAAATGAAGACAACCAGAAATACAATCCCAAAAATAAGGAGAGATTTAGGCTTGAAGGAATGCCTTTTACAGTAAGCGATGTATTTTCCTTTAATTCTATTCAACATTTCTCTTCCCTTGCTTTCGTGTAGTTATTCCTGAATGGTGTTAGTCGGAAGCTGGGGTGATGTATGCTCCCTTAGTAGCATACGGCGACAGCTCCCGCTGCGTGGGGAGCCTATGGGATAGCTACTACAGCGTAATGGAGGATAAGCTCTCCAGATGCCTATCGCTCCACATCATGACTAACACCTTCTGAATTGAACGTATATTGTTTCAAATACATATTAATTAATTAACAAAATAACTCCAATCTGCGCTACCTTTGTTCTCTTCCTTTCCTGTCTCCCTCGGCTTCCACGATGCTCTCCGGGCTCTCGTCGGCCTTGTCGTTCACCATTTGCAGGGCCTTGAAGATCTCCTGCATCTTGTAGTCTGTCTCGGTGATCACGTCGGCACAGGCGCGCAGCTCGTCCACGATCTTCTGGGGTACCTCGGCGGGCGCCTTGTAGCGGATGCCGTGCTCCAGCGTGGCCCAAAAGTCCATGGCGACGGTGCGAATCTGAATCTCCACAGGAATGAACAGCTTGCCCTGGGAGACGTAAACCGGCACGTCCACCACGATGTGCAGGCTGCGGTAGCCGTTGGGTTTAGGGTTTTTGATGTAATTCTTCTCCAGAATCAGGGAAATGTCGTCCTGGGCCAGCAACAGGTCGGCGATGCGGTAAATGTCGTCCACATACCGGCACACCACCCGAACCCCAGCGATGTCGTGCAGCGTCTTTTTCGCGCAGGACATGGAGATGGGATAGCCCAGGCTGTGCAGCTTGCGGACGATGCTGCCCAGTGTCTTGACCCGGCTCTCCATGTGGTGGATCGGGTTATGCATATACTTGAAGGAAAATTCGCTGTCCAGCGTTTGCAGGCGGGCGTTGATCTCCCGGATCGCCGCCTCGTAGATGCCCTTGATTTGGGCATACTCCCGCCGAAGCTCCTCCATGGCGTAGTTGATGCCGACATTCACGGGCCGAACCTCGATCTTGACCTTGGCCACTGTCGGTGCATTTTGTTCCATACGGGTGTCCCCCTAATTTCTGTCTTTCAGCGCGTCCCAGGGCGTGAGCATCGCCAACACCTGGGTATGCTGGCCGCCGTCCTCGGTGATGAACACCACCGCGAGGCGGCGATTGCGCTCCTGGCGCTTTTCGAAGGCCATGCGCACCGTGGTGAGCGTGACCGAGCTGTCAAAGAACAGGTACTTGTCGTTGCGCTCGTTGTCCACGCTCAGCGCGTTCTTCAAATCGCCGACGCGCAGGTCGTCCCGGAGGTTTTCAAACCCCTTGTCGCCCACAAAGCTCATCAGCGCACCCGGGCTGAACACGCCCACAAGGCCCGTCCTGTCCCGCACGGGCACATGGGAATAGCCCATGCGCATCATATGGCGTATCACGTCCAGCGCCGAATCGTTGGGATGCGCGAACATGATCTTGTCGCCGGGCGTACCGTAATCCACGGCCAGGCGCGGGCGCTGCACATAATCCACGATCTCGCCCAGCAGATCCAGGACGGCCTGCGAGGGTTCGATCACCGGCTGTCCGTCATCGTCGGTATTGTGGGAGAGCAGATTGCGTATCTCGCGGCACATGTCCAAGTCCGCCCTGCACGGCGCGCTGTCCGGGTCATGCAGGTATTCCATGACCACGCTGCCCGACGATACCTTCTTCCCGCTGTAACGCTTTTCCAGCACGCCCTCCATTTTTCGATAGAGCTTCAGGAACCGTTCCGAACGGAGCTCTTGCCGCGTCTCCAATCGCCTCACCCCTTTAATCATATCATAACATATTCGGAGACAGAATGCAATAGTCTGTTGAATCTTACGCCATTGCAGCGATTGCGTCGGCCACGCGACACAGTTCTTCGTGGGTCAGGGATTCCCCCCGCACCCGGGGGTCCAGTCCCGCCGCCTCCAGCACGGCCTTCACCGCCTGCTGGTTCAGTCCGAATGCCGCTTTAAGGTTGTTGGCAAGGGTTTTGCGGCGCATCGCGAACGCGGCGCGCATCAGCCTGCGGAAGAGCTGTTCGTCGACGGGCGTGACGATGGGCGTCTCATGCCTGTCGATGCATATGAAGCGGCTGTCCACATGGGGCGGCGGATCAAAGGCCCCGGCCGGTACCTCCGCAAGTACGCGGGGCTTGCCGTAATACTGAAGCTCCGCCGCCAGGGCGCACCACTGTTTTTCCCCCGGAGAGGACATGATCCGCTCCGCGGCTTCCTTCTGCACCATGATGGCGATACTCGCCGGAGGGTATTCCAGCGCCGTCAGCTTCAACAGTATGTCGGCGGTAATGTAATAGGGCAAATTCGCAACCACGCGATAGCCGTCGCTGCCGAATTCAGAGCGCGCCATCGCGGAGATATCGGCCTTCAGTATATCGCCGAAATGCACGTGTACGTTTTCGCAGCCCTCCAGCACGTCCTGAAGCACCGGCTCCAGGCCGCGATCCAGCTCCACGGCCAGCACGCGCCTGCATCGCCCGGCGAGCAGGGCGGTCATCAGGCCCGCGCCCGGGCCGATCTCCAGCACACAGTCCTCCGGTGAAAGCGCGGCCGCATCCAGGAGGTGATCGATCAGGCTTTCCGACAGCAAAAAATTCTGCCCCAGGCTGTGGGTATTGCGAAAACGGTGTTTTTCCAGGGCGACCCTGGCCCGCAGTTCTGCGGAAGGGGTTGCGTATTCCGACATAGAAGCCTCCATATAAAATCGACCCACGCGCTGCGACGGTAGCCGCCCTCATGCGCGCGGGTCATCCTTCTTGTATCCGCCTGTATTGGCTTATTTTGTTCCGAACAAACGGTCGCCGGCATCGCCAAGGCCGGGGACGATGTACTTGTTTTCGTTCAGCTTTTCATCGATGGCAGCAATGTAGATGTCCACATCCGGGTGTGCCTTTTGCACGGCATCAACGCCCTCCGGGCACCCCACAAGGCACATCAGCGTAATGGACTTGCAGCCCCTCTGCTTGATGAAGTCGATGGCGGCCACGGAGGAACCGCCGGTGGCCAGCATCGGATCAACCACGATCAGGTCCCGCTCCGACACGTCGTAGGGCAATTTGCAATAATACTCCACCGGCAGATGGGTCTGTGGATCCCGATACAGGCCGATGTGTCCCACCTTGGCCGTGGGCATAAGATTCAACATGCCGTTGACCATGCCCAATCCGGCGCGGAGGATCGGCACGATGCCCAGCTTCCTGCCTGCGATGATTTTGGACCTGCACTTTTTCATGGGCGTTTCGATCTCTATTTCCTGCAGCGGAAGATCCCGGGTGACCTCATAGCCCATCAGCATGGTGATCTCCTCCAGCAGCTGGCGGAAATCCTTGTTGCCGCAATGCTTATCGCGCATGAGCGTCAATTTATGCTGTACCAGAGGATGATTCACCACAACGACCTTGCTCATGTAAAAACCTCCCTCAACGCTTTCTTCAAGGCATTATTATATACGACTCATGGTCGAAAGGCAATGACAATTCTGTCACAATTCTGTTTCTCACATGCCATCAGCGAAATTCGTCGGCCGGGTGGATGTTCGCGCAGCCGGTGACGGGATCGAACCCCTCCAGTATCAGCAGCGAGCGGACGTTTTTCACGCGCTTTTCCTCGGGCCTGGCCGTGGCGATCATCACGCAGACGCCCACCACCTCAACCTGGAATTCCCGCATCAGATCCACCATGCCCTGAAGGGTGCCGCCACCCTTCATGAAGTCGTCCACGATCAGGGCGCGCTGTCCGGAGCTGACCGCCCGCCGGGTGAGGGCCATGGTTTCAATGCGGTCGTCGCCCCCGGCGATGTAGTTGATCTTCACGGCGCTGCCCTCGTAGGCGCGGCTGTCCCTGCGGGCGATGACCAGCGGCACATCCAGCATGCGCGCCGTCATCAGCGCGATTGGGATGCCCTTGGTCTCCATCGTCAGCACGAAATGCGGCTTGCTGTCGTAGTACTGAGCGGCGAGTATCTCCCCCATCTGCCGGGCCACGCTGCTCTGAGCCGTGATATCGGAGGTATACAAAAACCCGCCCGGCAGCATGCGTCCGGGCTCTGCCATGCGTCCGGCCACCTCTTCGAGCATCTTACGAATCCTGGTGGGGCTGGGTATCGCGCGATAGCGCACGCCGCCTGCCGCGCCGGCCACCGTCTCGATGCGGCCCAGGTCGAAGCGGGCAAAGGAGGCGCTGAGCAGATCTATGTCCTCGCTGATGCTGGATTTGGCAGCTCCGAACAGCTCGCAGAACTCGCTGAACGTATGGATTCGGTTGGGTGTATCGGTCAGTATCCTGGTCAGCGCGCCCAGGCGCTCATTGCGCTTGATTTTGTCCATGCGTTCAAGCCTCAATTCCGAATAATTATTATAGTTATTGTCATTATAATTCGGATATGTTAGCTTTTCGCCTGATTTCTGAAAAACCAGGTAAAACCATGAATTTTAACCTTCATTTCCCTCACCTTTGCAGGTTGCGCTTGCAGGCGGTCCCTGTTTGCACTATAATAGAAGTAGCGGGCAGGCGCTTATCGGGCGCATCGATTTGGAGGGATAACGATGATTGCGAATATATATGATTACAGGGGAAAACGCGTCCATTTCATAGGCATCGGCGGAAGCTCGATGTCCGGGCTGGCGGGCTATCTGAAGCAGGCGGGCTATGTCGTCACCGGCTCGGATCGCACCAAGTCCCACAAGACGGAGCATCTGGAAGCGATGCAGATCCCCATCGCCATCGGCCACGACGCGGCGAACGTCCACGGCGCGGACGTAATCGTCTATTCCGCCGCCATCTCGCCGGATAACCCCGAGCGCCGCGAGGCAGAGCGCCTCGGCATTCCCCAGATCGAGCGCTGCGACCTGATCGGCCAGCTGATGGAGGGCTATCCCTTTGCCGTCGCCATCAGCGGCACCCACGGCAAAACCACCACCACGTCGATGATGGCGCAGGCTTTTTTGCTGGCCGACGCCGATCCCACCATCCACATCGGCGGAGAGCTGGATTTCATCGGCGGCTCGACCCGCGCGAGCGCCGCGCATCACGATTTCATCTGCGAAGCCTGCGAATACAATTCCAGCTTTCTGCACTTCAAGCCCTCGGTCGCCGTGATCCTGAATGTGGACGAGGATCACCTGGATTATTACAAGGATCTCGACGACATCGAAAACGCCTTCGCCCGGTTCGCGGCGCTCGTGCCTGCGGACGGCTGGTGCATCGCCTGGGGCGACGATCCCCGGGCGCGGAGGGTGTGCGAAAACGCCGCCTGCAACCACATGACCTACGGCCTTGGCGAGCAGTGCATGCTCAGACCCGCGAACCTTCGCTACGACAGCCACGGCTGCGCCGCCTTCACCGCAGAGCTGGACGGCAGGCCATTGGGCGATTTTCATCTGAACGTGCCCAGCGAGGCCAACATGCTGGACGCCCTGGCCGTCATCTGCGCCGCCCACATTCGCGGGCTGGACATGGCGAAGGTCGCCGAGGGGCTTGCCGGCTTCACCGGAGCGCACCGGCGCTTTGAGCTCACCAGCGTCACCGATGGCGTAAAGTGCTACACCGATTACGGCCACAATCCCGCAGAGATCAAAAACGCCCTGAAGATCGCCGCGCTCCAGCCGCACAACACGCTCTGGTCGGTCTGGCAGCCCCACACCTATTCCCGGACCAAGACGCTGTTCAATCAGTTTCTGGAGACCTTTGATGCCGCCGACAAGGTGTTGATCACCGACATAATGGGCGCGCGGGAGGTCGATCCCGGGGACATCAAATCAGAGATGCTGATCGAGCCTCTGCGCGCGCGAGGGGTGGACGCCGTGCTGACGCCCACCTTCGACGACGCCGAAGCCTACCTGCGCGCCCACTGGCACATCGGCGATGTGATGATAAGCCACGGCTGCGGCGACATCGACCTGCTGAACGAGCAGATCGCGCTGCATGGAGACACGGCCAAATAACCGACGCCAATCGGAGGAAAAGGATTTGAAAAAGCTACTGTGCGTGCTTTTGATATGCGCCCTGTTCGGCTGCGCCCTCTCGGGCTGCGGGAAAAAGGCTTCGCCGGACGATGCTGAACCGGCATCCCAAGGCGCTGGGAATAACGTCCCGGAGGTCACTGTCGTCCCCGAGACGGGCGGCCACGGCGAGGAGGACCAGAGCCAGGCCCTGGCGGACATGCCGACTCTGGCCCCCGTACAGCCCGCCGCCGAAGGCGATTTGCCCGACGACGACGACGATGATGACGACGACGCGGACGAATATTACAGCATGGACGCGCTGATCAACGGCGCCGCCGGGGAAGAGACTCCGGAGCCCTCCCAGCAGCCCGCGTCGAAACCGGCAGGCAACGTGATCGATCCCAATACGCTGTCCTACACCGCCCTGAACGACCCGGACATGAAGCTGACCTTCAATTATCCCTCGAACTGGGTGAACGTGCCGGGCGTTTTTACGGTGTGCTATCGCGAGATGACGGAGCCCGGAGAATTCCCGGCAAGGGTCGCCATCTCGGCCAAGCGGCTGGTGCATTCGCCGGAGGGCACGGTGTTGACGGACGAGCTGACCGAGTTCGTGCGCGTCATCCGCAAGCAATACGACGCCAACACCTTCCAGCTGGGCACCCTCAATTCCGAGGACACGTTCATGGACAAGCAGGCCTACTCCAACACCTACCTCGCCTATTCCGGAGAGACGGAGGTCAAGGGCTTCATCATCGGGCAGGCCGTCGGTCGGGTGTTGTACGTGTTCCACTTCAGCGCGTCCTACGACGATTACACCGCCCTGGAACGGGTGATGCGCTACATGCTCAATTCCGTACACATCATACAGGAGGAAAAGAAGGAATAGCGTCTGTTTCAAAGGGAAAAGGCCATCCGTCGGATGACCTTTTCCCTTTGACATGCTTGCGCCTCAAGGAAACACCGCATAATCGAGTCGTGCAGTAACGAGGTGTATTTTTAGTCGATTGCAAACTGCAGATTTCGAAGGCTTGCTGGTGGCAAGTCAAGAAATCAGCAGGCAGCAGGCGGCTGAAATTCAGCCGTTAATGCGCCATGAGCATTGTGCGGTGTTTCCTTAATAAACCTCAACCCTGGTATTGCTTGGGCAGTTGTTCCAGATCCACTTTGCGTCCTCCACGCTCAGGCGCACGCAGCCGTGGGATGCCCTGCTGCCCAGGTGGTTGACCGAGCTCTGGGTCACCTTGCCGCCCTTTTGTCCGTACAGCACCGAGTGGAACATGATGTCCCCCTGGATATAGAAGGCGTACTGGGCCCAGCAATTGAACTTCTTGAAAAAGTGCCAGCGCGCACCCGGCGCGGTATCCGTAAAGGTTCCCTTGGGCGTTGGGGTCCCCTTGCGGCCCGTGGAGCACTTCATCGTCCGCACCAGGTCGGTGTATTCGCCGTTGCGATCCGGCGCATAGGCATAGACCCGCTGGTCGTCGACGCTGACCTTCAGCACATAGGGCTTCAACGCCTTTTTGGCATTCTCGTTGAAAAGCGCCGCCATGGTGCTCCGGTCGGCTACGCCGGTCTCGGGTAGATCGTTGCGCCTCTGGAACGCGGAAACCGCATTGGCCGTGCCCGAACCGTATTGGCCGTCCAGGCCGTCGTAGTAGTATTCCAGGCAGCTCAGTCGCCGTTGCAGTCGAACCACGTCGCGTCCCTCGGCCCCGTTGCCCATCTCGTCGGGCACAGCAGGGAAGCTGTCGGAATAGAAATCGTCCAGCAGCAGCGGATCAGCCACGCCATTGACCTCCACGGTCAACTGGGCCTGCGCCGCGCTATCCGGGGGCGCTGACGCTGGCAGCGCTTCGCCCTCCATTTCCCGCATATACTGTTGCAGGTTCTCCACGCCCGCCTTCGTGGACGAGCCATAGCCACCGTCCACGGCGATGGAGGCAAAGCCCAGCACGCGCAGCCGCTTTTGCAGCTTCGACACGTCCTCGCCGGAGGAACCCAGGGTCAGCATGGCGTTGTCCGGAGCCTTTGCTTCGCCGGAGAACAGCAGCGCCTGGGTGGACCCGTCGGCGACGCCGGTTTGGTCGAGGCCGCTGTAATATTGGAAGATGCGCAGGGCGCGGGCCGTGCCGCCGCCGTAGATGCCGTCCGCCGCGTCCGTGGTATAGCCCAGGCGGTTCAGGCGGGTTTGCAGGCGGACGACGTCGCTGCCCTCGTCCCCAAGCCGCATGTCTGCGCGGGCCAGCCTGAAGTCGTCGCTGTACAGGTAGGCCTGCAGCAATCCGTCCGCCACGCCGTCCACCGCCGTCACCGGCGTCGGTCCCGGCTGAACGTCGGGCAAGTCTGCAGCATCGCCAGGGGCATCGCTGTCCGGCTCGGGCGTGGCGGTGGGCCTGGGCGTAGGCGTGACGCCCAGCGCCTTGTTGATCTCATCCTGCTCCAGCTCCCGGACGTATTCCTCGAGGCGCATCACCGCGTCCCGGGTATTCTCTCCGTAGTAGCCGTCGGCGTTGCCGGCAAGATAGCCCAAATCGATCAGCCGCTGCTGCAAACGCCGGGTGGCGTCGCCGTTCACGTCAACAGAAAGCTCCGGGTAGTAGGGCACGGTGCAGACGATGTCCTCCAGCACCAGATCTTCGCTGGCCCAGGCGGGCATGCCCGTCTCACCCGGGACGGCGGTAACGCGCTGGGCACGATAGCCGTCGTAGATCACGTGGGCCAGGGATTCGGAATCCGCCTGAACGTACTGCACCGAACCGAGCACCAGCTGCTTGAGCCACTGCTCCACGGTGGCCCACTGGCCCTCGCCCATGGCGGCGTTTTTGACCGCGAATTTGAATTCGACGTTCAGCACGTCACCCTTGCTGCTGATCAGCTCCTGATTGAAGGCGCGTCGCTCCGCCGTCTGATCCTCGGGGATATTCGCGTCCATGTGAATGGTGGTGGTCTTCGGCGCGTTTTCAGCGCCCATCAGCGACAGTATATCCCCCTGAACCGGCTGCGTCTGTTGTATATCCTCTGCGCCGGCGAAACCCGGCACAGAAGCTGTGAGCAGGCCCGCCAGCAGTATCGACAGTAATCTCTGCAATCGCTTCATACGCATAACCTCCATCGCGAAGTTGCATAAGATAGACGCGCATCTCCGCGATTTTGTTCATATCTTCTATCGTTGTAACATCTGGCAGCGCTGGCAGAACGCCGCCAGATATACTTGCGTGTATTGCGTATTATAGCGCAGGATATACATGCTTCTCAATCAAATGGAATCGACAAAATACGAACAGCTTTGTGGCGCTAATAATCATCGGGCTGTCTCAAAACGGGACGAACCGTGAACAAGGTGCAGCGGCGACTGATCGTCGCCGCTGCACCCGCTGTTTGCACGATGATTATTTGTTTTGAGACGCCCCGGCAAGGCCGTTTCAGGCGTCCTTCCAGTGAAAGCGATTGGTGATCACCTGCACGTCGTCGTTGGAAACGTGCAGCAATCCGCCCTCCACCTCGGCGCGGCGCACTCTGCCGTCGGCCTCGACCAGGCGGGCCTCCCCCTTTTCAGCCAGTGCGGCGGAATAGGCGATGTGGTGCGGCAGTATGGCAACGTCGCCGCCGGTGGTGCGCACGATGACGCGCTGGGCCTCGGCGTCGAAATACATGCCCTCGGGGGTGACGATCGTCAGGTGTATCAGGGCCATGGATCATTCGCCTCGCTTTGCCTTTTCTACGGCTTCGTCGATGGTGCCCACGAACAGGAACGCGCTCTCGGGCAGATCGTCGTGCATGCCGTCGATGATCTCCCGGAAGCCGCGGATGGTCTCCTTCAGCGGCACATAGCGCCCCTGCATGCCGGTAAATTGCTCGGCGACGCTGAACGGCTGGCTCAGGAAGCGCTGCACCTTGCGGGCGCGGGCAACGATCTGCTTGTCCTCGTCGGAAAGCTCGTCCATGCCCATGATGGCGATGATGTCCTGCAGCTCCTTGTAGCGCTGGAGGATGCTCTGCACCTTGCGGGCCACCTCATAGTGCTCCCTGCCAACGATCTCCGGTGTCAGTATGCGGCTGGTGGAATCCAGCGGATCCACGGCGGGATAGATGCCCAGGGACGCGATGGATCGGCTCAGAACCGTGGTGGCGTCCAAATGGGCGAAGGTGGTGGCCGGGGCCGGGTCGGTCAGGTCGTCGGCAGGCACATACACCGCCTGCACCGAGGTGATGGAGCCCTTCTTGGTGGAGGTGATACGCTCCTGCAGCGCGCCCATCTCCGTGGCAAGCGTCGGCTGATAACCCACGGCGCTGGGCATTCGGCCCAGCAGCGCGGAAACCTCGGAGCCCGCCTGGGTAAACCTGAATATGTTGTCGATGAACAGCAGCACGTCCTGGTTCTCCCGGTCCCGGAAATACTCCGCCATCGTAAGCCCCGAAAGGCCGACGCGCATCCTGGCTCCCGGCGGCTCGTTCATCTGGCCGTAGACCAGGGCGGTCTTGTTGATGACGCCGCTCTCCTGCATCTCGTTGTACAGGTCGTTGCCTTCGCGGGTGCGCTCGCCCACGCCGGCGAACACGGACAGGCCGCCGTGCTCCTTGGCGATGTTGTTGATGAGCTCCATGATAATGACCGTCTTGCCGACGCCTGCGCCGCCGAACAGGCCGATCTTGCCGCCCTTGGCATAGGGCGCGATCAGGTCGACGACCTTGATGCCGGTCTCCAAGATCTCCGTGGTGCCCTCCTGCTCGTCATAGGCGGGCGCGGGACGGTGGATCGGCCAGCGCTCCTTGGCTTCCGGGGCGGGCTTGTTGTCCACGGGCTCTCCCAACAGATTGAAAACCCTGCCCAGACAGCAATCGCCCACGGGCACGGTAATCGGCCCGCCGGTGTTCACGGCCTCGATGCCGCGACGCAGACCGTCGGTGCTGCTCATGGCGATGCAGCGCACCACGTTGTCCCCGATGTGCTGGGCGACTTCGGCAGTCACCTTTCGGTCTCCATTCTGAATTTCAATGGCTGTGAGCAGATTCGGCAGCTCGCCTTCCGCAAAGCGGATATCCAGCACCGGGCCGATGACCTGCACGACGGTTCCGATATTATGCTTATCCATTCGCTCGTCTCCCTGTTAAACTATGCGATTAATGCTCTGCGCCGGCGACGATTTCCGTGAGCTCCTGGGTGATGGAGCTCTGTCTGGCGCGATTATAGCGCAGGCTGAGATCCTCGATCATATCGCCCGCGTTCTTGGTGGCCGAATCCATGGCCACGCGGCGCGCGGCCTGTTCGCTGGCAAAGGAATTGCAGGCTGCCGAATAGATCAAACCCGCCAGATATTGAGGCAGGAAAAGCTTCAGCAGCGCATCCGCGTCAGGTTCGCACAGCATCTGCCGGTTCGTGCGTTCCGGCGCCTGCCGCGTGTCCAGAGGCAGCAGCGGCTTCAGCTTGGTCTTCTGCAGCAGCACCGACACAAAGCTGGTATAGGCCAGCACGATTTCATCGTACTCCCCGTTGTCATAGCTTTCCAGAATGCGCCCGGCGATTTCGCCGCAGGCCTCAAAGCTGAGGCCCTCCACCCTTTCCACGCTGGTGATAATGGGCATTGGGCTGTGGGAATAGTACTCTATTGCCTTGCGCCCGATGGGAATGACACAACAGGCTGCGTCGCGGCTGTCCCATTCGATGCGCTTGAACATGTTGGCGTTGTAACTGCCCGCAAGTCCCCTGTCGCCGGCGATGACGATGTAACAGCGCTGCCGGATCTCGCGCGGAATGACGTAATGGCTCTGCGCGCCGGTGTTGTGCAGCGCGATATCCCACAAAGCCGTGCGGGCCACCTTCATGTAGGGCTTGCTGGCCTCCATGCGGGCGCGCGCGCCCCTCAGCTTGGATGAGGCCACCAGCTGCATCGCCTTCGTGATCTGCATCGTGCTTTCCACGCTTCGGATCCGCAGCTTGATATCCTTCATCGATGCTCCGGCCATGGTATCACTCCTTATCCGCGTGCAGCTTCAGGAAATCGTCGGTAAAGGCGCGAATCGCGGCCTTGAGCTTCTCCTCCGTCTCCTTGCTGAGATCGCCGGTCTCGCGGATCGCGCTCAGCACGTCGTCGTGCTGCGCGTCCAGGCGTTCGTAGAGGGTCGCTTCGTATTCGGGAATCAACTCCACGGCCACTTCCTTCAGATAATCGTGAATGACCGCGTAGAGTATACACACCTGGTGTTCCACCGTCACGGGCGCGTTGTGGTTCTGCTTCAGCACGGCCACGATCCGCTCGCCCTGGCCCAGGCGGGCACGGGTGTCGTCGTCCAGGTCGGAGCCGAACTGTGCAAAGCTCTGCAATTCGCGATATTGGCTGTAGAGCAGCTTCAGCGTACCGGAGACCTTCTTCATGGCCTTGATCTGCGCGTTGCCGCCCACGCGGGAAACGGAAATGCCGGGGTTCACGGCGGGCATGATGCCCGCATGGAACAGCTCCGTCTCCAGGAAGATCTGCCCGTCGGTAATGGAGATGACGTTGGTGGGAATGTAGGCGGAAACGTCGCCGGCCTGGGTCTCAATGATGGGCAGCGCCGTCAGGGACCCGCCGCCGTATTCGGGCGCGACCCGCGCGGCGCGCTCCAGCAGGCGGCTGTGGAGATAGAAGACGTCTCCGGGATAGGCCTCGCGTCCCGGCGGACGGCGAATCAGCAGCGAAAGCGCGCGATAGGCCACGGCATGCTTGGACAGGTCATCGTACACGATCAGCACATCCTTGCCCTGGGCCATGAAATACTCGCCCATGGCGCAGCCGGAATAGGGCGCGATATACTGCAGGGGCGCGAGCTCAGAGGCCGTGGCGGACACGACGATGGTGTAATCCATCGCCCCGGCATTGGTCAGGCTGTCCACCACCTGGGCCACCGTGGAACGCTTCTGCCCGATGGCCACGTAGATGCACAGGCAGTTCTTGCCCTTCTGGTTGATGATGGTATCCACGGCGATGGTGGTCTTGCCGGTCTGTCGGTCGCCGATGATCAGCTCGCGCTGTCCGCGCCCGATGGGGATCATGCTGTCGATGGCCTTGATGCCCGTCTGCAGCGGCACCGACACGCTCTTGCGCTCGATGATGCCCGGCGCGGGGTTCTCGATGCGGCGTTCGCCCTGGGCTGCGATGGGGCCCTTGCCGTCGATAGGCTGCCCCAGCGCATCCACCACGCGACCGATCAGCGCCTCGCCCACCGGCACGGAGACGACCTCGTGGGTGCGTTCCACCGTGTCGCCCTCCTTGATGCCGGCGTCGTCGCCCAGCATGACCACGGCCACTGAATTTTCCTCCAGGTTCAACGCCATGCCGTAAGTGCCGTTGGAAAAGCGCACCAGCTCGTTGGCCATGCAGTTTTCCAGCCCTGACACCCGCGCGATGCCGTCGCCCACAAGCAATACCGTGCCGACATCGGTTTGGATAATCTGGTTATCGTAATGTTTGATCTGATCCTTGATGATCTTGGAAATCTCTTCAGGTCTGAGCTGCATCTGCTTGCCCTCTTTCCTACATCGCCCTGGTCAGGCTGCGCTTGAGCCTGCCGAGCCTGTCTTGAATCGTGTTGTCATAGCGCCTGCCGTCCATCTCCACGCGAACGCCGCCGATCACCCCGGGATCTACCTTCGTGATCAATTTCACCTGTCGGGCTGAAATATGGGCGAGCTTCACGCGCAGGGCGGACAGCTCGTCCTCCTCCAGAGGCACGGCGCTGGTCACGAACGCCTCGACAATGCGGTTATCGTCGTTGTAGCGCTGGTGAAACCACTGGGCGCACAACAGGAAGGCGTCGAAATGCTCCTTCTGCACCAGCAGCTTCATAAAATTGGTCACATAGGGGTGCACGCGATTGCCGAAGGTGTCGTCCACGATCTTCAATCGGGTGCCCCTGTCGATGGCGCGCGAACACAACAGCCGGATAAACTCAGGCTGTTGCTTCAGCAGGGCGCTGATATCATCCAGCTGCTCGAATACCAGCAGACCGAGGTCTTCATCCCGCGCCAGCTCGTAAATCGCCTCGCCGTATTCCCTCGCCAGGCTGGTCACGACGCTTCACCTGCGCTTTTGATGAATTCTTCCACCAGCTCGCGGTGATCTTCCGCGTTGATCTCGCGCTCCACCATGCGGCCGGCGATATCCGCGGCCATCCCGGAAATCTCGCCCATCAGCTCGGAATAGGCCTTGCGCTTCTCCTGATCGATGTCCCGCTCAGCCTTCTGCTTGATATGCGCGGCTTCGGTCTGGGCCTCCTTCAGGATGGCGTCGCCCCGGTTGTGGGCGGTGTCCATCGCGTTGCGCACCAGCCGGTCCGCCTCCTCGCGGGCGTTCCCCATCCGGGCGGTGTATTCTTCCTTCATCTGCGCGGCTTCCCGGCGGTCCTTGCCTGCCGCGTCATAGATGCCGTCGATCTCGTTCTGTCGCGCTTCCAGCACAGCCATCACGCGCTTCCAGAGAAATTTGCGAACCAGCAGCAGCAGTATAAGCAGATTGCAGATCTGGAAGATGATGGTCCACGCATCTATCGAGATAAACTCCAGTACTTTCACTTTGCTTCCTCCGAGAATTGAATGTGTCTCAAAGCGGAAGAGAAATTAAAGCTTGCCGATGAAGGGATTGGCGAACATCAGCAGCAGGGCGACGATGAAGCCGTAGATACCGGTGGTCTCGGCGACGGCGCAGCCCAGCAGCATGGTGGACTGAACGGTGCCCTTGCACTCCGGCTGGCGACCGATGGCCTCGCAGGCCTTGCCGACGGCGTAGCCCTCGCCGATACCGGGGCCGATGCCGGCGATCATCGCCAGGCCCGCGCCGATGGCCGAGGAACCCATTACGATTGCTTTGGTCCACAGTTGCTCATTCATTGAAATAACCTCCCAATGATTATTTTCTGATTATTATGTTAATCCTCCGCCGCCGAACCGATGTACATCATCGTCAGCATGCAGAAGATGAACGCCTGCAGAAGACTGGAAAAGATGTCGAAGTAGATCGAGAACACCGCCGGAATGCCCACCTGCAACAGCGGGATCTGGCCGAATACCTGTCCAAGCACTCCGGGCAGCTTGGAAAAGATCATATACGAAAGGTTGCCCAGCGCCCAGCGCAGCAGCCCCATGATGACCGTGCCCGAGGCGATGTTGCCGAAGTGACGGAAAGCCATGGACAGGGGCGTTGCAAACTCGGAGATGATGTTGAAGGGCAGCAGCACCGGTATCGGCTGGAAATAGCCCTTGATGTAGCCCAGCGGGCCGCCCGCGCGGAACTTGTTGTAGGTGATCAGCACGAATACCACCAGCGACCAGGCCAGCAGCGTGGAAAGATCGGATGTCGGCGCGAACAGTCCCACCATGCCCGAAAGCGAGCACAGCGCCGAAAGGCCCATGATGGTGGCGATCAGCGGCGCGTATCCAACGCGCAGGAAATGCTCGCCCATGTTTTCGCCCACCATGCCGTTCACCTTGTTGACGATGAACTCCGCCACGATCTGGCGCTTGGTGCGGCAATGCACCTGCATGCCGCTGGTCATGAACAGGCACAGCCCGACGATGACCGCCATGACGATCCATGTATTCACCACCGTCTCCGTGATGGCAATGCCGCCCAGTACAGGAATCTCAAACAGCACCTTCGCGCCGGTTACGGTAAACTCATGGTTCAAGGGTTGTCACTTCCTTTGGTTTCGGGGGCTCTTTTTGCCTCCGCGATTTGCAGTATGCGTATCACGACCGAGGGAAACAGCGCCGCCAGGATCGAAGAGAGCGCATCGAAGCGGAATACGGCAATGCCGAGCGCCAGCAGCGCGAACAGGACGATCATGCGTATATTGTAGGATAGGCGCATGCGCCTCTGCATTTGCATGCTCAGCTCGGCAATCTCGTCCTCGCTGCGCTCCCGCTCCGCCATCCTGTCCGCGACGCCCTGCACCTGCATTCCCATGATAAAGAAATTCAGGATGCCCAGCGCCCCTGAGTAAAGCGACCCGAATATTACAGGCGGCTTCAGCTTGCCGAGTACGGCGTATACGATCAGCATGACGGCCACCATGGCCAGTACGCCGAGCGCGACATGCGCCGTTTGGGTCAACACCGTTTTATCCGGCTTTCTCATCCGATACTCCCAGAATCCGGGCGCCATCGCGCCGTCTCCATCGAACCCAATCAATCAGAAAAATAGCTATACAATTATTTATACATCAAAACCGAAGTCCGTGCAAGCCAAAACATATTAATTGTTTGCATAAAACGCCAGAAAAACACATAATTCAGTGTCGCCCAATCGCATATAATCCCAAAAAAGCAGCCTGCAGGCTGCTTTTTTGGGAATCACAGTTTATCCTTCCTCGCCAAAGTTGAAGGCATCGAGGCTGTACTTGGGATTGAGCGCCTCAACCCAGCCGTTCAATTCACTGGTGTAGTGGTCGGAACGGGCGGTGTCGAGGGTCTTTTCATACAGCGCATCCTTGATGTCCTCGAGGGCGACAGCGCCGGGCGTGACGTCGGATTCATAGCGGATGATGTGAACGCCGCTGTTGCCGACGACGGGCGTCTTCGTGACATCGCCCACCTTTTCCAGGGACATGGCGCCCTCCGTAAAGCGCGCGTCCCAGTTGGTCGACGCATTGGAAACATAGTAGCCCCTGGTCTTGGTGGGCTCGTTCTGCATGCCCGGATCCTCGCCGTAAGCCTCGATCAGCGCGGCAAAATCCTCGCCCGCCTCCAGCTTGGCATAGATCTCGTCCGTCTTGTCCTTGACGGCCGCCAGGCAATCCTCAGCCGCCTTGTCCATGCTGGCCTTCAGGGACTCGATTTCAGCCTTCGCCGCGTCGATGTCCGCCTGGATCGCCTCGGCGGTACGATGCTCTTCTTCCGCCGCGTCCGCCTCGTCCTCGTGATCGTGGCTCAGCTCTTCAAGCTCGTCGTTGAGGTCTTCCAGCCTGCTCTGGGCATCCTCATAGGCCGTGCGAGCGTCCTTATAGGCGTTCAGCACCTCTTCCTCCGGGATGATCAGGATGTGCTTGACGGTGCGATAGCCCTCGGGGATCCAGCACACAACGCTGTCTTCAGAGGAAATGTCGGATTCAAAGCTGCCGGCGGAGGCGGTGTACTTGTCCTCATCCTCTTTCAGCTTTTTCTCATAGGCGGCCTTCAATTCCTCGTCGCTCAGCTCGGCGATCTCCTCGCGCACGTTCTGCTCGACCATCTCCCGATTGGCCGTGGCGACCTCTATGGCGTAAAGGGCGTCCTTCGTAAAGCCGTTGACGGCCATGTTGTACTCCGTCTGCTTGGCATGTACCGCGTCGTCCTTTTCGGTGACGCCGGCATAGAAGGTATCGTACATCTCCTGGTAATGCTCGTCGGCCTCATTCTGCAGCTCCGTCAGCTTTTCGTCGTCCAGCTTCAGATTGCGGGACGCCATCTGCCCGGCGATGGCCACGTTCTCAACCGCTTCCTTGGTCACGGATTCTTCCACGGTGGTCACCATATCCGCGGGAACGCTGTAGCCAAACATACTGTACATCTGGCTGTAGTTATTGTACATGTTGCTAAAGCTGGCCATCACGTCCGCCTGGGTCACCTGGCCGCCGTCATAGGTCGCGACGACGCCGGAATAACGCTTGGCAAGCTTGGCGAAATCCTCGTCCAGCTTCATGATCGGATCGACGCCGATCAGGTTACAGCCGCTAAGCACAAGCATCAGCACAATCAGTAGGCCAGTCAGTCGTACAAGCGCGTGTCTCATAACAATCTTCCTCTCAATCCAGGGCAGTATCACCCAAAAATAGGTTTACCCATATATTATACACATTTCGGAGTTTTCCGCAAGCAGTTTTGGCACTTCTCCGGTACGTAAAAAACAAGATATGACCTCTTTCACCGCAAATTCACGAATTGTATACAATTCTTTAGCGCAATCGCCGCCATATACCAGGCGCTTTACGCGACAGTTGACCGGCTTGCCGAAGGCGCGCCTTGCCCAACGGCCCCCGTCTCCAGTCCCATCCTCCACCGTCAGCATGTCGCTCACGCACAGGGACAGGTTTCTTCGGGCAAAGGCCGCGAGCCTTTGCAGTGTCCGTCGAACCCGCGCCGCTTCCACATCCGCCCCGCCGTCCGGGCGAAAGCGTCGGAAACGGTCTCCGGGTCCAGACGGCGCAGGATTCACCAGCACGACCCTGTCCGTCGGCAGCTGACTGGCCAGCGCAAGCGCCGGGGCGCAGCCGCCCCCCACGGCCATGACGGAACATGCCCCCCATTCTGCCCGGAGCCCCTGAAGGGCCGTCTGAAGCTCATCCCAAAGCCTGCGGGCGTCCGAGCAGCGAAACGGCCGCGTCTCAACCTTCGGTATATCGGGCGTCCGGCAGGATTCGTCCGGCCCGCTCAGTCCGAAGGAAGCGTCGTCCAGGTAAAGGCATCCAACCGTTTCACGCACGCGCGCAGAGACCATGGAAATCATCCTCCTTGTCCCATCGGGCGAACGCGCGAGCCCATGCTAACGCATCTGCTTCAGCTTTTCCTCGCTGATGACCACCAGCATCACGTCGCCCTTTCGAATGACGGATTCAGGCTGCGGCATCGCGTTGATCTCGTCGCCGTTGCGAATTGCCACCACGTTTATGTCCATGGAGCTGCGCATGGCGAGGCTTGCGAGCGTCTTGCCGATCCACTCCGGCTTCGGGCGTATCTCCGCCATGGAATACTGGGTGGACAGCTCCATGAATTCGATGACGTTGCCCGATACAAGACTATGCGCCACCCGTCGCCCCATATCACGCTCCGGGAACAAAACCTGATCGGCGCCCAGCTTTTCCAGCATTCTGCCGTGGAATTCATCGTGGGCCTTGGCGATGACATGGCGCGCGCCCAGCTCCTTCAAAAGCAATACGATGGTGCCGCTGGCGCGTACATCCGAACCCATCGTCACGAAGGCGATGTCGAAATCCCGTATGCCCAGCGTCTCCAGCGCGTCCCGGTCCATGGCGTCCATCTGTATGGTCTGGGTCAGCCGGTCCCGCATATCCTCGACCATATCCATATCGCGATCCACTCCCAGGACCTCCGCCCCGTCCTCGCACAGCGTCTCGGCAATCGCGCGGCCAAAGCGGCCCAGGCCGACGACGATATACTGCTTTTGCATGCTGTTCCTGTTCATTTGTCCATTCCTCCAGGATTTTAATCAGGGCATATCAACCCAGCATCACCCGGTCCTCCGGGTATTGCACCAGCTCGCGCGCCCGCGTCTGCCGTTTCATGAACAGCAGCGCCATCGTCAGCGGGCCGATGCGGCCGATGTACATGGTGACGATAATCAGCAGCCGTGCCAGGGGGCGCAGATTGGCCGTCCCAACGGCGGATATGCCCACCGTTCCAACTGCGGAAACGCATTCATAATAGAGGTCAAGGAAAGCGCAGTCCGGCTGGATGAGCGACAGGACGCAGACATCCGTAAATGCCACTGCAATCGCGATAAATGCGATGGCGACCGCCCTTTGAATCATCGTGCGGTCAATTCTGCGCTTGAATACCACGATGCTGCTGCTGCCCTGGCTCACCATGCGCACGGTCAGAACGATCAGGGCGAAGGTGGTCACCTTGATGCCGCCGCCCGTCGAGGCCGGCGCGCATCCGATGAGCATGAGCAGCCCCCCGACCAGCTTGGTGGCGTCCCTCAGCGCAGCCTGGTCGATGGTATTGAAGCCCGCCGTGCGCAGCGTGACCGACTGGAAAAACGCCGCCAGTATCTTCTTGCCGGGGTCCAAGGGCCCAAGCGTGCCCGGATTGTCCCACTCGAAGGCCAGCACGACGACGAAGCCCGTCAGCAGCAGCGCCCCATAGCTGACCAGGACCAGCTTGGTATTCAGCCTGAAAAGCTTGAAACGCCTCTTGTTTCTTATGTCGTATACCGTCGTAAAACCGATCCCGCCGACGACAACCAGCGCAATCGCCGTCAGGTTGATCAACACGTCGCCGGAAAAGCCCGTCAGGCTCGCGCCGCCGCCAAAGAGATCGAAGCCGGCGTTGCAGAACGCTGAAACCGCATGAAAAAGCGAAAAAAACAGGCCCTTTGCCACGCCGTAGATGGGAATAAAGCGAATTGAAAACGACACTGCGCCCAAGAACTGCACCACAAAGGCGCTGCGCGCCACCCA
Organism: uncultured Eubacteriales bacterium; assembly: GCA_902778995.1. Classification (GTDB taxonomy): domain Bacteria; phylum Bacillota; class Clostridia; order Christensenellales; family Aristaeellaceae; genus UBA2862. The sequence continues at coordinate 20,058 of CACYZW010000009.1, read as the reverse complement.
CATCACCATATTGACCACGCCGCCGAGATCATCCTGGTTCAGCGATTCGCGCATAATCATGCGCTCGCGCATGGTAAAGCCCCGGCCCAGCAGCCGGAAGAGCAGCGTTGCAAAGGTCATAAAGCCAAGGCCGCCCGTCTCGATCAGCAGCAACAGCACCACATGCCCAAACAGGGAATAAGTCGTTCCGGTATCCCGAACCACCAGTCCCGTAACGCAGACCGCCGATGTTGAGGTAAACAGCGCGTCAAACCAGGCAACCCTGTGGCCCGTAGCGGATGCGACGGGCAGCGTCAACAAGATGCTGCCAACCAGTATTATCCCCAAAAAGCTCAGGGCGATCATGGGCAGCGCGTTAAAGCCCGAACGCCGGTATATCAAGTGCACAAGCGACTCTGTGTACCGGCGTCGTTTCGTTTTCCTGTCCGTCTGGTGGTAGCCATTCCATCGTGAAAGCATGGCTACACCCTCTCGACCTTCACCATGTCCATAAACGCCTTGTAGACGGTCTTGTCGATGGTTTTGTAGCCCTCGGTGATACAGCGCGTACCGGCGCAGGCCACGCCCATGCGGAAGCACTGTTCAAGCTCCAGATCCGCCATGAACCCCGCCACGAGGCCGGCGACCATCGCGTCCCCCGCGCCCACGGTGCCCTTGACCTCTATGTTCATCCGGGGCGCAAACAGGGTTTCGCTGCCGTCCGTGATCAGCGCGCCGTCCGCGCCCAAAGACACGGCGACCACGGCAACGCCCTTGTCGATGAAGCGCAGCGCGGCCTCGCGTATATCGCTGATCCTCTCCAGGGGCCTGCCGATCATCGATTCAAGCTCATAGCGATTGGGCTTGATCATAAAGGGCGTTGCCTCGAGGCCGTATTGCAGCCGTTCGCCGTCCGCATCCAGTACGCAGCGGCACCCCAGGCCCTCCACCGCGCGAATCAGGGTGCGGTAGTAATCCTGCGGACATCCCGGCGGGAGCGACCCGGAGAGGATCAGGTAGTCGCTGTTCTCCGCGTGACGGACCACCAGATCCACCATGCGGTCGAGATCCTCCACGGCGACATTCATGCCGGATTCGTTCAGCTCCGTGATCGTACCGTCAGATCGGTCGAACACCTTGATGTTCGTGCGCACGCTGCCCTCGCACCATATGAAATCATAGGGCGTGGAATTCAGCATCAGGCGCTTTTCAAACTGGGAAGCGCCGTCCCGATACATAAAACCGATGCATTCGGAATCCAGTCCCAGTTCTGAAACGGTCAGCGCCACGTTGATACCCTTCCCCGCGGCCACGTCCCGCTTGCTGACGACGCGGTTCAGCCCTCCCGGGGTGAAGCGCTCGACCGCCAGCGTGCGGTCGATGCTGGGATTCAATGATACGGATGTGATCATAATCTTCTCCTGTTCAGTCGTTTGTGTCGGTTTCGCTGTCCCCTGACGGCGTCTGATGCGCGGCGTCCCGCTCCTTTTCCTCTTCCACGGTGCGCAGGAAGCCTCCGATGTGATGCATCAGCGTAAGGCCGACAACCAGGCATAGTCCGCCCGCCACCAGGAGTGCGATCAATATGATTTTATACGTCAATGCCATATCCATTCCCCTGAGCCGTCCCTGTATAAGGCGGATATTGTCTATCAGTATATCACATTTTCGTCATTTTTCAAGCCCAATATTTGAATTTGCAAAGAATCATGGCCACCGGCTGAGCCGGTGGCCATGATTCGCCGAAACGCACCGTCGCCCCCTGGCGATTCGACATTGGGTATTCAGTTCAAGCGCTTGTGCCCCGCGACATCGAAGGCATATCGCACCTGTGGCGGCGCATAGGCCGGCAGAGCAGCATTCTCGCCCTCGGCGGCCTCCAGCGTAAAGCAGGAAACCTCATAGGCGTTTCGCACCATGTATTCACCGCTCTCCAGCAGCTTCTGATATTCCCGGGATTGCAGCCTGCCCGTCAAACGGACGCGGTCGCCCACACTGAACCGGGAGGCGTATTGGGCGTTTCGCCCCCAGGCGATGCAGGGAATGTAGTCGCTCTTGCCGAAGGCGCGGTTGACCGCCAGCATCATATCGCAGATTTCACGGCCAAAGGGCGTGGAGCGATAGATGGGCGGCTTGCACAGCGCCCCGGTCAGGCTGACGCGGTTCAGCGTGTCGTTGTCCGGCGACGGGACAATGCTCTGCGCGAACAGCGTCACCATCAGCCGGCCCGCGCCGTCGACCACCTTGTTATAGGAGCGCACCTGGCCGGTGGCCAGCAGCTGGCATTTTTCCTCCGGCAGCAGCCCCATGAGTTTGCCCGGAATCGTCACCGGCAGGCGATCCACCGCTCCCGAAAGGCGTTTGACCAGCAGCGTACCCGTATAGAAGGGCTCGTTCATCACCTCATGGCTCAATTCCAGTTCGCCGTCCAGACGGCCCACTGCTACGATTCTGTTGTTTGGATTTTCCATCGTATCCCTCCGGTCGTTGTGTGTTTTTTACTTAAATATATGCCGGCGCCGGCGACTTCATGTCGGATCGGCATAAAAACATGCCGCCTGCGCCATTCGTCATACAATAGAACATATGTTCGATTCATGTGTATTATAGCACTTTCGATTCCAAAATGCAATCGAACGCAATTTGAAAACTTTTTGCCCTGCGGCGCGGTCCGCCCAAAAAACCTCCCTCTTGGAGGGAGGCGTCGTTTCGACGTATCACCTTATAATTTTACAATCCACGCTATCGCTCACATTTTCATAACCAGCGCCCTTCCCGCCTCGACCTCGCCCACGTCCTCGACGGGAATGCCGTAGCGCTTGCCTATGTCCCACGCGCTCTCTCCCGGAAGCGGCCAGTTGACCACGATGCCCGGGCGGCGCTGCAGGGGCGCGCCCTCGGAAAGCTCCGTTACGATCTCAACCTGTGCCCGTTGGCGGGTCTCGCAGGCAACGCAGAGCTGTAATTTCATCTCCAGCCGGTCGCTCATCAGCGCGTTCGCCTCGGCGGAGATGACCTGTATGTCGATCAGCGATTCTTCGTTCAGCGCCTGGGGCACGGTAACGCTGAAGGGCAGCTCGGCCTCGGCGGAGGCGGGAATGTCTGAACCGCCCGGCATGTACAGCACGCGGGTCTCCGCCACGCCTTCGATCCTGCCCTGGCCGTTTTCATTGCGCCATTCGCCGATGGACGGGCGTACCTGCGTGGCGATGACCGTGCCCACCCCGGGCGCGTTCTCGCCGATCAGCACCGTGCCCCGCGCAAGCTCGCACACCTTCGCGCGATCCACGGCGCGACAGTAGCGCACGTCCTCGTCCTCAGTCTCCACACGGTTCCCCAGGGTGGCGTAGACGTCCGCGAGGGCTTCGACGCTGTCGGTGGCGTTGGCCAGCACCCGCACCCGCGCTTCCACCTCACAGGTCAGGCGCATATCGCCGTCTTCCTCCCCGGCGTCCACCCGGCTTCGCACACTGCGTATGTCCACCTCGGCGGAAACGTCGCCCGTCAGCCATTCCGGCAGCTCCACCAGCTGATCCAGCGCCAGCGGATAGCGCACCACCACCGCAGGCCGCCCGGCCACGCCGCTGGCCACCAGCGTTTCCACCAGTATGCGCCCCTTCACCCGGACGCCGCCCAGGTCGGGCGAAGTGTCCTCCACCTCCACGGCGACCCAGTCCATCAGCGCCATGCGGGCGTCCAGCGCCGCCGGCAGCGCCACCGTATCCTTCAATAAGGCCAGCTCGCTGGACTCGGCGGCCAGCTTGACCGAGTGAACAGGGGTAAAGACCGTCTGGAGTCCCTCCGCGCCCTCTATGGCGCTGATGACCTCCACCGGCGACAGATCGAGCACCTGGACCGTCAGGTCGCAGGCGATCTGAAAGACCATGTGTCCGTTCTCGTAGCGGGCGTCCACATGGTTCACCCGTCCCCGGGCCCGGCAGAGCATGCCCGGTTGAACGCCCGGCATATCCAGCACATGGTTGAGGGTAGTCTGGGCTGCCAATGCCCGCAGGACGCTCTCCTCGCCCTGGCGATAGACCGCCTGGCAGGTCACTTCGCCCTCCATTACCACCCGATCCGCCTGCACATCCGCCTCGCCGATCCACAGCCCGGCGTCCGCCAGCAGCGGTTCAATGGCGTCCCGGCCCGCGCCGGGCACCAGCGCCTCGGCCCGCACCAGCACCTGAGCGCTGCGCGCCCCGATCAGTTTTTCCGCTTCAAAGGTCTGCATATCCGTTTGCAGCGCCATGAAAAACCCCTCCTGTCCGCAATCAATCATGGGATGATATGCGGCGGAGGGGTTTTTCATGCCGTATGAACGCCCTGTCAGCGGCGATGTTATCTCAGCTTGCCCTTCACATAATCCAGCATGGCGTCCTTTTCCACGCAGTCCCTGAAGCGCGGCGCCAGATCCCGCAGCGCGGCCAACGGCGCGGGCACCGGTACCTTCGTCAGCGCGTGCAGCATGTCCATCGCGCCGAAGCCGCTTTCGGGCTGCGCGTCGGAGATGGCGGAGAGCACGTCGCGGCTGAATTTGTAGGGCGAGGCGGTGGACAGCACCACATTGACCCAGCCGTTGTCCACCTGCGCCTTGAAATCCTCCATCACGGCCCATGCCACGGCGGTATGGGTGTCCATCAGATAGCCGTGCCTGCGCCACACCTCGCCAATGGCCTCCAGCGCCCGCCTGTCGTCGGCGCATCCGGCCCAGAAATGCTCCCGCATCTCGTCCATCAGCGGCTGGGGCGCGGTATACACGCCCTCCTCCCGCAGCTGCGCCATCAGCTTTGAAACCAGGTCGTAGTCGCAGCCGCTGGCCAGGAACAGATAGCGCTCCAGGTTGCTGGACACCAGTATGTCCATCGACGGCGAAGCGGTTCTGTAAAACTGCCTGCGGCGATCGTACACGCCGGTATTGATAAAATCGGTCAGCACGTTGTTGGCGTTGGAGGCGCAGACCAGCTTTGCCACCGGCAGGCCCATGCGCCGCGCGTATTCCCCGGCTAGTATGTCGCCGAAGTTGCCTGTGGGCACGATGAAGTTCACCGGTTCGCCCAGCCGAATCTCGCCCCGCAGCACCAGGTCGCAGTAGGATTTGAAATAGTAGGCCACCTGGGGCGCGAGACGGCCGATGTTGATGGAATTCGCGCTGGACAGCCGCGCGCCGGAGGCCGCCGCCCAATGGTTGCGCTCATCGTCGGCGAATATGTTCTTTACGCCGGTCTGGGCGTCGTCGAAGTTGCCTTTGACCGCGCACACGCCCACGTTGCCGCCCGCCTGGGTGACCATCTGGGCCTTTTGGACGTCGCTGACGCCGCCATCGGGGTAAAACACGATGATCCGCGTGCCTTCCACGTCGTGGAAGCCCTCCAGCGCGGCCTTGCCGGTGTCGCCGCTGGTGGCGGTGAGGATCACGATATCCTCGTCGACGTTCAGCTTGCGCTTCGCAGCGGTGATCAGCCTGGGAAGCACGGAGAGCGCCACGTCCTTGAAGGCGGAGGTGGGCCCCCGGAACAGCTCCAGCACGAAGTCCGAGCCCACCCTTTCCACAGGCGTGAGATCGTCCGTTTCAAACTTTCCGGCGTAGGCCGATTCGATCAGCGCGTGCATCTCCTCGCGGGTGAAGTCATCCAGCAGCCTGCCGATGACCTCGGCGGAGATTTCGACGGCGCTCATGTTCAAAAGGCCGCCGACGTCCACCTTGAGCTCCGCAAAGCTGACCGGCGTGTACAGTCCGCCGTCGGGGGCGATGCCCTTCAATACGGCCTGGGTGGAGGATGCGGTGTGCAGGCTTGAGCGCGTGCTGTATAGGATCATGGCGGTATACCCTCTCTTCGCGATGATTTCACCCCTATCATAGCTTCTTTTGGCGGAAAATGCAATAGGTCAAATACCGCGCCAGCGCTTTTCAACGTTAAGAGGCTGAAAACAGGGTCTGCAATGCTTTGACAAATCCCGCCTGTTGTGCTATAGTGTTTCCATCCTGAAAACACGTGTGTTTGCACGAAAGACACAAAGGGGTTGTTGTATTTGAAGATCGGACTGTTGGGCCTGGGAACGATCGGCTCCGGCATCTACGAGCACCTGCTGAAGCGCGACGACATCCAGGTCGTTCGCATACTGGAGCTGCTGCGCCATCCGGGGCTGGAGCATTTGGAGACCTCCGATTTCAACGAGATCCTGAACGATCCGCAGATCGACACGGTCATCGAGCTGATCGGCGGCATGGAGCCCGCCCATACCTTCACCGTCCAGGCGTTGAAGGCGGGCAAGAACGTGGTCTCCGCCAACAAGCTGATGCTCTCCCACCACATGGAAGAGATTCTGACCCTGGCGCGTAAGATGGGCGTCCACTACCGCTACGATGCCAGCGTGGGCGGAAGCATCCCCTTCCTCTACAACCTGATGCGCCATCGCAGCGCGGACCGGCTGACCGCCATCTCCGGCATCGTCAACGGTACCACGAACCTGATACTGGACATCATGCAGCGCGAGGGGCGCGGCTTTGAGGATGTGCTGGCAGAGGCCCAGCTCCAGGGCTACGCCGAGGCCAACCCCGCCGCCGACATCGACGGCATCGACGCCCAGTGCAAGATCAGCATCGCCAGCGCCGTGGCCTACCAGCGCTACGTGCGCCCCGAGGCGGTGGATACCGAGGGCATCCGTCACATCACGGCCGGGGATATCATACACTTCAAACGGCTGGACAGGGTCTGCCGCCTGATCGCCCGTTCGACGCTGAACCCGAACGGCACGATCAGCGCCTATGTGGAGCCGACTCTGGTCGCTTCCGACGCCACCGAGGCCGCCGTCCACCTGAACAACAACACCATCTCCGTCACCGGGGAATACTTCGGCGTGCATACCTTCCAGGGCCAGGGCGCGGGCAAGGACCCCACCGCCTTCGCGGTGGAACTGGGGCTTCGGGACATACTGGACGGCGTGTCGCCCAGGCTCAACCCCATACCCCAGGGCTACGCCGAGGTCGACAACGGCGAAGCCATCCATCCCTATTATCTGCGCACTTCGGCGACGCCGGGCATCCCGGCCAGGGCCCTGGACGGCGCATACATCACCGATCCCATCAGCGTGCGCGAAATGCACGACCTTGCAAAGCGCCTGCGTGCAGCAGACCCCGGTCTGTTCTTTGCAGGCATACAGGATTAAGGGCGTAAGACAGACCATATCGTCCGACCACGGACAGAAAGCAGGTATAGCATATGAAAAAGGTCAACGTAGCGATACTGGGCGCCACGGGTGCCGTGGGCCGCGAAATGCTGAAGGTGCTCTGGGAGCGCAAATTCCCCGTCAATACCCTTAAAGCGCTGGCGAGCGTCCGAAGCGCGGGCAAAAAGCTGCCCTTCGGGGACGGCGAGGTCGTGGTGGAGGAAGCCACCGATCAGTCCTTCGAGGGCATGGACATCGTGCTTGGCGCGGCCCAGAATCCGCTGGCCAAGCAGTTCGCCCCCGCCATCGTCAGGGCCGGCGCGGTGTTTGTGGACAATTCCAGCGCCTTCCGCATGGATGACAGCGTGCCGCTGGTGGTGCCGGAAATCAACCCCGAGGACGTTCAGAAGCATCACGGCATCATCTCCAACCCCAACTGCTCCACCATCATCACGCTGACCGCCGTCTCCGCGCTGAACCGGCTCTCGCCGATTCGGACCATGATCGCCAGCACCTACCAGGCCGTCTCCGGCGCGGGCGCGCCCGGCCTCGCCGAGCTGGAGCAGCAGGCCAGGGACTATGCCGCAGGCAGGCCCATGGTGGCGAAGACGTTCCCCTGGCAGATCGCCTTCAACCTGATTCCGCAGATCGGCGGCGATACCGGCAACGGCTACACCTCCGAGGAGATGAAGATGCAGAATGAGGGGCGCAAGATCATGCACCTGCCCGATTTGAAGGTCACCTGCACCTGTGTGCGCGTGCCCGTGCTGCGCAGCCATTCCATTAGCGTCACCCTGCGCACCGAGCGCAAGCTCAGCGTGGAGGAGGCCCGCGCTGCCATCGCCCAGGCCCCCGGCTGCCGCCTGGTGGACGACCTGGACAACAAGGTCTATCCGATGCCGCTGGACACCAGCGACCAGGACATCGTGTTCGTCGGGCGCATCCGCGACGACCTGACCGACGAAAAGGGCCTGACGCTGTGGTGCTGCGGCGACCAGATCCGCAAGGGCGCGGCCACCAACGCCATTCAAATCGCCGAGCTGCTGGTCAAATGACGCCAAACCACAAACAAAACCGCGAATTAACCCCTGCCTTGTGGCAGGGGTTGTGCTTTGCCCTTACAATGTTGAAGGATGCAATTACCCGTGGCAACATGATGCTGAATTTGGCCCAAATGGCAATCATCTACGGGTTTCCTTTCATCCTTTGGAACAGGTTTGGTATAAGGTGGCGGACAGCATGAGCGAAGCAGAGATCAAAAACGATATACAGACCAAAGTCGAAACGGGACAGCCTTCGGAAAATGGCTTTGACGCGCTGGCGCTGGCCCCGGAGCTGCGCCGCGCAGTGGAGGCCATGGGCTTTGTCGAGCCCACCGAAATTCAACGCCAGGCCATCCCGCTCCTGCGCAGCGGCGCGGACATCATCGGCCGCTCCCAGACCGGCACGGGCAAGACCATGGCCTTTGCCATTCCCGCCGTGGAGATGATCGACCGGAGCGAGACCGAACCCACCGTGCAGGTGCTGATCCTCTGTCCAACGCGGGAGCTGGCCCAGCAGGGCTGCGACGAGATAAAAAAGCTGATACGCTTCACGCTGAACGTCTGGCCCGTGGACATCTACGGCGGCGCTGCGATGGACCGGCAGATCTATCGCCTGAAGCGGGCCAATCTGGTCATCGGCACCCCCGGGCGTGTGATGGACCACATGCGCCGGGGCACGCTTTCACTCGGAAACGTTCGCCTTGTGGTATTGGACGAGGCCGACGAGATGCTGAGCATGGGCTTCCGCGAGGACATCGAAACCATCCTCCAGGACGTGCCTGAGGCCCGCCAGACCGTGCTGTTCTCCGCTACCATGCCGGACGCCATCATGGAACTGACCACGCGCTTCATGCGCGATCCCCAGCTCATCGAAATCAACGCGGCCCAGGTGACGCTGGACGCCATACGCCAGCAGTTCATGGAGGTTCCCATGGGCCGCAAGCTGGACGCGCTCAACCTGCTGCTCAGAAGCCGCGAGCCGGTGCGGACCATGATCTTCTGCAATACCAAGCTGATGGTGGACGAGGTCTCCGCATACCTGAACAGGAACGGCTTCACCTGCGAGGGCATCCACGGCGACATGAACCAGTCCCAGCGCACGCGGGTCATGGAGGGCTTTAAGTCGGCCCGGATCCCCATATTGGTCGCCACCGACGTGGCCGCGCGGGGCATCGATGTCAATGACATCGATTATGTCATCAATTATGACCTGCCCCAGAACAGCGAAATCTATGTACACCGCATCGGGCGCACGGGCCGCGCCGGCAAGGAGGGCACTGCCATCACCCTTAGCAGCGGACGGCGACAGTTCTTTGGCATCCGGGATATCGGGCGCTTTACAAAGTCCGATATCGAGGCCATCCCGATCCCCACCGTCGCCTCTATCCGACAGCGCCAGAGCGATAAGAGTCTCGAAAGGGTGCGGGAGGCTTTGGGCGAGGAGATTCCCATGGAATTCAAGACCATGGTCGGAAAGCTGATGGCCGAGGGGCACGAGCCCGCCCTGATCGCATCTGCGGCCATGCGATTGTGCTTTCAGCGGGAGGACCAGGGGCTGGAGGACATCGTCCTCGACCGCAAGGCGAACGACGGCCTTTTATACAGAAAGCTGTTTCTCTCCATCGGACGCAGGCAGAAGGTCGCGCCGAATCACATCGTCAGCGCCATCGCGGGACGGGCGAACATTCGCGGCAGCGAGATCGGCAGGATTGAAATCTACGACGAGCGCACCGTCGTGGGCGTGCCCGCCGAAAAAGCCGCGGCCATCGAACGGGCCATGCAGGGCGCGTCCATATGCGGTCTTCCGGTGCGCGCCAGGCTGAGCAGCGATAAGCCCGCCGAAAGGCCACCGGCGCGCTCCGGGCGGGACCCGCGGCGCACGGATGCTTCCCCTAACCGAAGGGAGCGCTTCGACGTCCTTCGCGGCAGCGCCAACCGCCATGATCGTTCCGAGGCCCCGGATGCGCCCCGGCGGCGCGGCAAGGTGAAGCTGTCCCCTGCTGCGCGCGAGCGGCTGTTGGATACAACCGACCTCAGTCGCTTTGAAATCGGTTCCCATCAAAAGGACGAACGCTCCAGGCGTCAGCGCACCGACGGCCATCGGGACGACAGGCATGAGCGCCGGGGAAATCGCAAAAACGCCGATCGCGGCGCAAAGCGCAGGGATCGGCATTGAAAGAGGCATATACAATGATGATTCGCAAGGCGTCCGCCCGCGACATCCCGGCCGTCGCGGACATCTACGAGCACATTCACGACGCGGAAGCCGCCGGCAGGATCACCACCGGCTGGCTGAGGGGCGTCTACCCCACCGAAGCCACCGCCCGGTCCGCCCTTGAGGCGGATGACCTGTTCGTGCTGGAGGACGACGGGCGCGTCGTCGCGTCGGCCCGGATCAATCGCCATCAGATGCCCGATTACGCGCTGGTGGAATGGCAATACCCAGCGCAGGACGATCAGGTCATGGTGCTGCACACGCTGACGGTAGACCCGCTTCACGCAGGCCGTGGATACGGACGGGCCTTTCTCGATTTTTACGAAAATTACGCGTTGCAAAACGGGTGTAAGGCGCTGCGCATCGACACCAACGCCAAAAATGCAGCCGCCCGGGCCATGTATGCCAGGCGCGGCTACATCGAGAGCGGCATCATCCCCACCGTGTTCAACGGCATACCGGGGGTGAACCTGGTGTGCCTGGAAAAGAAGCTCGGACGATAACCCCTTCAACGGCGGCAACCTGCCGCCATTTTTCGCGTATGTGCGGCGACTGATCGTCGCCGCTACAGTCGCCGCTACACAAAAATCTCATAGGTCAGTTCCTGCCGTTCCCCGTCCATGGACCGGTTTTTTCGTCCGCCGGTGCACTCCACAAAGCGCATGCCAAGGCGCTCCATCAGGCTGTAGGACGGGGCGTTTTCACTGTCGCACATGGCGATAAAGCGCCTTATCCCCCGTTCGCGCCTGCCATATTCCATCACGGCCCGGATGGCCTCGGCGGCGTAACCGTTGCCCCAGTATCGCTTGTCCAGTATCCAGCCGAGCTCGCCGAGTCCCGGCTCCAGCAGATACAGGGTGACCCTGCCGATGTGGTCGTCACCGCGCATGACGGCGAATTCCAGAAACTCCGGGGCCTCATTGCCCCACATCTCCACGCATTGACGGATATAATCCTCCGTCTCTTCGATGGAATCGTAGGGCAGGAACATCATCAGCCGGGTGTTTTCCGGATCCGAAGAATAGCGGTACGTGGCCTGGAGATGATCAAGGCTGATCGGCTCAAGCGTCAGCCTTTCGGTGGTTATGCGCATGAACAGATCAGCCTTTCACATGTTAATTTATCTCGTCGGCTTCCAACGCGGCCTCCCGGGTTTTCAGCACCACCTCGTCGTTTTCCACGTCCACGATGATGACCGTATCCTCGGGCAGGTCCCGCTCGATCAGCAGCTTCGCAATGGGTGTCTCCACCGCGCGTTGTATGAACCGCTTCAGCGGGCGCGCGCCGTACACGGAATCGTAGCCGTTGTCCACCACCCATTGCTCGGCGGCGGGCGTCAGCTGCACCTTCAGGCGGCGATCCGCCAGCCTGCGGTCGAGCCCCTTGATCATCAGGTGCATGATTTCCACGATCTGGTCGCGGGTCAGCGGCGTGTAGATGACGATCTCGTCCAGCCGGTTCAGGAATTCAGGCCTGAACTGGGTCTTCAGGAGCGCCTCGGTCTCCTTGCGGGCCTCGTCGGTCAGATGACCGTCGGCATCGATGCCCTGCTGTATGATCTGGCTGCCCAGGTTGCTGGTCAGGATGATGATGGTGTTCTTGAAGTCCACCGTGCGGCCCTGGGAATCGGTGATTCGCCCGTCGTCCAGCACCTGCAGCAGTATGTTGAACACATCCGGATGGGCCTTTTCCACCTCGTCGAAAAGCACCACGCTGTAGGGCTTGCGGCGCACGGCCTCGGTCAGCTGGCCGCCCTCGTCGTAGCCCACATATCCGGGAGGCGCTCCGATCAGGCGGGACACGGAGAACTTCTCCATGTACTCGGTCATGTCGATGCGGATCAGGTTCTTCTCGTCGTCGAACAGCGCCTGCGCCAGCGTCTTGGCCAGCTCGGTCTTGCCGACGCCGGTGGGGCCCAGGAACAGGAACGAACCGATGGGCCGGTTCGGGTCCTGAATGCCCGCGCGGGAGCGCAGTATGGCCTCCGCCACCTTCTGAACGGCCTCGTCCTGGCCCACCACACGCTCGTGCAGCACCTCGTCCAGGTGCAGCAGCTTGCTGCGCTCGCTCTCCACCAGCTTGGTCACGGGGATGCCCGTCCACCGGGACACGATTCGGGCGATCTCGTCCTCGGTCACGCGGTCGTGCAGCAGGGTCTTGCCCTTGCTTACCTCCATCTGCCGCTCGGCCTCGGCCAGCTCCGCCTTCAACTGGGGCAGCTTGCCGTATTGCAGCTCTGCGGCCCGGTTCAGGTCGTATTCACGCTGGGCCTTCTCGATGTCGGCGTTCATCTGCTCGATTTCCTCGCGCAGCTTCTGAACCTCCGTGATCTTCGCCTTTTCGCTCTCCCACTGTGCCTTCATGCCGCTGAATTTCTCGCGCAGAACCTTCAATTCGCCCTGCACGCGCTCCAGCTCATGCCGGGAAGCCTCGCCCTCTTGGGACAACGCGACCTCCTCGGTCTCCTTCTGTTTGATCTCACGGGCGATGCTGTCCATCTCCTGGGGCATGGAGTCGATCTCGGTGCGGATCATGGCGCAGGCCTCGTCCACCAGGTCGATGGCCTTGTCGGGCAGGAAGCGGTCGGTAATGTAGCGATCCGACAGCCGCGCCGCGCTGATCAGCGCCTGGTCGGCGATCTTCACGCCGTGGAAAACCTCATAGCGCTCCCGCAGGCCGCGCAATATGGAAATGGTGTCTTCCACCGTGGGCTCGTCCACCATGACGGTCTGGAAGCGGCGCTCCAGGGCGGGATCCTTCTCGATGTACTTGCGATACTCGTCGATGGTCGTCGCGCCCACGCAGTGCAGCTCGCCCCTGGCCAGCATCGGCTTCAACAGGTTGCCGGCGTCCATGCTGCCCTCGGCCTTGCCCGCGCCGACGATGTTGTGCAGCTCGTCGATGAACAGTATGACCTTGCCCTCGCTCTTCTTGACCTCCTCCAGCACGCTCTTCAGGCGCTCCTCAAACTCGCCGCGGAACTTCGCGCCGGCGATCAGCGCACCCATGTCCAGGGCCACCAGCTGGCAGTCCTTCAAGCGGGCGGGTACATCCTCCTGCACGATGCGCTGGGCCAGGCCCTCCGCGATGGCCGTCTTGCCCACGCCGGGCTCGCCGATCAGCACGGGGTTGTTCTTGGTCTTTCTGGACAGTATGCGGATGACGTTGCGGATCTCGTCGTCGCGGCCGATGACAGGGTCGAGCTTCTCATCCATTTTTTCGGTCCGCGCCTTCTGCGTCAGGTCGATGCCGTACTTGAGCAGGGCGTCGTAGGTGTCCTCCGGGTTTTCGCTGGTCACGCGGGTGTTGCCGCGCACCTTCTGCATGGCGTCCAGGAAGGCTTCCTTGGTCAGGCCGAACTCGCTGAATATGCTTCGCACAGCGCCGTTGGGCTTTTCGATGATGCCCAGCAGGATGTGCTCCACGGAGATAAATTCGTCCTTCATGTACTGGGCCTGCTGCTCCGCTTCGGTCAGCGCGGCGTCCACGGACTGGGAGACGTAGACCTTGTCCATCTCCCGGCCAGGGCCGGACACCCTGGGAATGCGCTGAATCTCCCGATCGCAGGCGCTGGCCATGCGCTTGGTATCGATCTTGGCCTTTTTCAGAATCTGGGTGGCGATCCCGCCCTCCTGGTTCAGCATCGCATAGAGCAAATGCTGCTGGTCGATCTGCATGTTCTGATTGCGGATGGCGCAGCGCTGCGCCTCCTGGATGGCTTCCATGGATTTATGGGTGAATTTTTCTGCGTTCATATTTGTGCCCCCTTTCAGGGTTGATATTCTTCAGAAGTCATTTGACTTTCTTTGACTATTATAACCCATCCCGCAGATTTGTCAATAGTTTTTGGCATGTATCATAAACTTAACAAATCGGATGATCCGTCTGCGAGGCGTCATAGTCCTTGCATTTGAATCTGAAAGGCATTATAATGGAAGCATCGATATCGATGGGAGCTTCAAACACCATGAATGACCTGATTGGCTTTTTCGATTCCGGCGTAGGTGGCATCAGCGTGCTGCACGAGGCGCGGCGGTTGCTGCCCAACGAGCATTTTTTATTCTATGGCGACAACCTGCATGCGCCCTACGGGCCCCGTTCGCTGGAGGAAATTCGCGCGCTGTGCGCCGCAGGCATCGATCGGCTGCTTGCAAGGGATGTCAAGGCCATCGTCATCGCCTGCAATACCGCCACCTCCGCCTATGCGGAAATCGTCCGTGCGGCGCATCCCGAATTGCCCATCGTCGGCATGGAGCCGGCGCTGAAGCCCGCGCACTACGCCCGCCACGGCGGCAAGGTGATCGTGCTGGCCACCGACGCCACGCTGCGGCTTCAAAAATTCGAGCGCCTGATGAATCTCTATGGCAACGACGCGATCACCGTCGTCGGCAAGGGCCTGGTGGAGCTGGTGGAATCCGGCATGGCGCGCTCGCCCGAGGCCCAAAGCAGGCTGGAGACCCTGCTGAGCCCCTATCGGGATATGCAGGTCGACGCCGTCGTGCTGGGCTGTACCCACTACCCCTTTCTCCGCGATGCGGTCCAGGGCATCTTCCCCCGGGCCGGTATCTTCGACGGCCTGAACGGTACAGCCAACCGCCTCAAGTACCTGCTGGATGTAAACGGACTTCGCTCGTACGATACCCCCGGCAGCGTGGAATACCAGAGCTCCGCCGGAGACGAAGCCGTCGCGCTGATGCGGCGGCTGATGCGCGAGCTGGACTGATCATCCGTTTCCCATGTCAAAGGGGCTGTCTCAAAAGTGAGGCAACCCCTTTGACATAAATCCAGTTACCAGACGTCACACCAGCCGATGGTCGAGCCCTTGATCAATTCGACGGGTATGGTGACCATCTCTTCTAAAGGCCCGTCCGGGTGCTTCAGCCTGCCGAGCAATAGTTCAGCGGCTTTCCTGCCCATCTCCTCGCTCTTCTGGTGAATGGTGGTCAGCTGGGGGCGCAATGTCTGCGTCAGCGGAATACCGTCATATCCCGCCAGAGAGATATCCGCCGGAATGCGCAGGTCCTGTTCCCGAACAGCCTCCTGCGCGCCGAACAGCGCGGCATCGTTTGGCAGCAATATGCAAGTGGGACGGTCTTTGCGATCCAACAGCTTCTTCACATGCTCGTAGACCACCTGGTTGTCGGAATACACAGCCTCGGACAGATAACCCTCGAGCACTTTCAGCTTGTGGGCTGCCATCGACTGCAGGTATTCCTCCCTGCGCGTCTCTGTGACCTCTGAATTGCGCTGTCCGCTGACGAACGCGATGCGGCTGTGGCCCATCGATACGGCATAATCCACCAGCAGCTTCATGCCGCTGCGATTGTCCGACAATACGCAGGATTGCTTCGGCCAGGGATTGTCCACCGACACACAGGGAATTTCGCTGTCCAGCAGCTGCTTTATCGGCCTGGAATAGAAATCGACGCAGGCCAGCAGAACGCCGTCCAGATTCCTGTAGCGGCAATAGTCTACAAAACCGGAACCATCCCCGCCCACGCTGTGATTGATGAAGGTAAGATCGTAATTATCGTTCTCAACCTCCGTCTTGAATGCGTTCAGCAGCGACGCGAAGAATGGATGGGTCAGCCCGTTGAAGCTTTCGTCGGCAAACAGCACGCCGATATTCCGGCTTTGCTTTTTGATGTGTGAAGCATCCGGCACATAGCCCATCTCACACGCCAGATCCAGCACGTTCCTTTGAATCGAAAAGTCTATACCGTCGTTCGAGCTCAGGATTCGCTCTACCACAGCTTCCGGCAAGCCGCATTTTTGAGCGATGTTTCCAATGGTAACGGCCACAGACCTCGCCTCCCAGCGACGATGATTGTAATATATTCAGTATACTGGACAATTGTTTATAATGCAAGTCATTATTTGTTTAATATAACCTTTTGATAGTGGGGCATCACTATGCCTTCCTTGTCGAATCGCGCCTTCACCCGGGTGCGCAAATCGCGCTCGATGCGCCAGTGCTGGCCCACAGGACACTGTACCGCGATGCGCACCACCACGGCGTCCGCATCGAAGGACAGTATGCTCATCACCTCGGGTATGCTGGTCAGGCCGTCGATCTCCTCCCCGGCCTTTTCCATCTCTTCCTCCAGGATTCCGACAATTCTGGCCTGATCCTCTTCGTAGGGACAGCGCACGTCCACGATGGCCCGCTTGAAATCCCGGCTCATGTTGGTAATGGTGCGGATGTCGCCGTTTGGAATCACGTATATATTGCCGTTGTAGTCCCGAACCACGGTGGTGCGGATGGCTATGGATTCCACGACGCCGGAAAGGTTGTTGATGTTCACCACGTCGCCCACGGTGATGCTGCCCTCCATCCAGATGAACATGCCTGAAATGATGTCCTTGACCAGCGTCTGTGCGCCGAAGCTGATGGCGATACCGCCGACCCCGGCCACCGCCAGTATCGACGTAACGTTGACGCCGAGGATGCTCAGCACCACCGTCACAATGATGAAATACATGATGTAATTGAATACGCTGGTCGCCAGCGATTTGATGGTGCTGACCTGTTGCACGGTGTGCACGCCCTTTTGACTGCGCATGCGCACAATGGAGGATATCATCCGCCTGCCGATGCGAATGATGATGACGCCCAAGAATATGACCAGCGCCGCCATCAGTAGCCTTGTGGTCATCATGGGCAGGTTGGACAGCAGATTCCCCGCCCGGTCACCGGCGTGCTCGATGATGTCGCCCATCTCATCCACCACGCCTTGAACCGGTGACGCGTTCTCCTCGGCCAGCGCCCCAAACTCAAAAATCATGGTTTTGTCTCCTGCCTCTGATGCCATGTTGAACAATATCGCATATGGAAATACCGCATGATCGAACCGTGCAAAGCGAGATGAATTTCAACCGGATGCGCTCCGATGTCAGTCACTTCATGAAATCGTACCCATTGTGAATCCTGTACTATTATACACCAGAGAGCCGCCATAATACAAGCCTTTCCCGCCTCCTGTTTGGTTGCGATTCTGACCCTGCTCCTGTCCCTGCCGCTGGTCTGGGCGTTCTCCCACCAAGACAGCTTCCCGAAGGCTGATGGAGGGAGTTTTGATCCCACAACATTCCGTAATACCTGCACTAAAGTGCCAAATAATGCGCAATCAACAGGAATACAAACACACGATGCACCCGGCAACCAATATGCCGGGTGCATCGTGTGGTCGTTATGGGATTGTTGACTATTACAGCCTTTGTAAAAATCAGTACAGACTGTTGATGTAGTCGGTCAGCAGTTCCCTGTTATAGAAATGGTCGTAACTGTCGATGATATGGTCCGGCTCCACACCCCGATCCACGTCGTAATACGAGCCGTTCTTTACAAAGGAAAGCCGCATCGGTCCGGAAATCTGGAACGAAGTTCCCCACGCGCTGGCCCGGTTGAATACGACACAGGCGCCGCCGCCGGTGACCTTGCCGAGCAGCGTCACCCGTCCGTCTTCCTTAAAGGCCCACGGGACCAGATTGCCGCAGGAGAAAGAAGCGGGAGAGGTCAGACAGTAGAGATTCAGGCCCCGGCCTGCCAGGGTGTCCTTCTCATCAAACTCGTGGTCCAGGTTTACGTCGGCACGGTATACCATGGTGGATTCGGAGTTGGTGAAGGTATTCCGAACGGAAACCTGCGCGTCGCCGAGGAACCATCCCAGGGTAAAGGCCGCGGTGACCGCCGCGCCGCCGCCGTTGCAGCTCAGGTCCAGCACCACGTTTTGAATCGGGCTGTTTTCCCTTGTGATCTGCTGATGCGCCTTGGCGATGATGCCAATGGTATCATCCGGCAGCTCGCCTTTTTCCGCCAGATCGTAATAATCCGCGACATCATCTTCATCATCATCGGTTGAGATCGTAAAGTTGTCAAAGGTCACATAGGCGGTATTGCCCACTTCATAATAGTGCTCGGAAGCCTCGGGATACTGCTTCCGGGCGGCTGTGGCGTAGTTGCCCTGGGACTGGCGGACCAGGGAACTGAAACCGGGGCTGGATTCCGGGCTGGATTCCGCCAGATAAGAGACGCCGTTGAAGGAGGAATGACCGTCATCCAGCCAGGTGCTCACCAGCTCGGCGATCGCGTTGTCCGCATTCGTGGCATCGGGGTCAGCCAGGCCGTTCGCTATGCCGGTCTCGAGGAAGAGATAATTGAAGCTGCTGATATTGTGCGATTCCTTCAGGCCATAGAAGGAATCGAGCATCAGGCACAGCTCGCGGTATCCGTAAGCGACAAGCGCGTCGCTGCGTTTGGCCTTGGGCGCGGACATATACGGCGTGTAAAGGGACTTGGCCGCATCTTCCTGAAACTTGGCCAAGAATTTGGCTCCCCTTTCCGTGGACGTGATCCTCTCCATAAGCAGGGCAGATCTTTCTTCCAGCGTGCCTTCACTGTTCTGCATGATATCAACGACTTCTTCCTGCGTCATGATCCCGCCCAGTATCAGGCCCATCATGAAGCTTGTGTTGGGATCGATCATCGAGCCGATGGAAGTCATATAGATGCCCTGTCCGTTAAAGAACGCATTGAATGAAATCGTTGTCAGGCAGAAATCGGAGAGCGTCTGCATCGGAACAAGATACTTTCCATCCTGCGCGACCATATCGATCAGGTAATACTTCAGCTTCAGGGCTGTGATTTCCCCGTAGCGGTTCCGGCTGTTGACGACGCTCAGAAGGAACGGTTGGCCCTCTTTATCCGTTGTCGGGACGCCTGTGATATCCAGATAGTTTCCGTCTGTTTTCTGGAAAAACGCCACATAATCCGTCCAGTAGATCATTCCCTCGTTGAAATCAAACGTCATCGTAAAGTTCTCATCACGGGAGACGACCAATGTGTTCTCGGCTTCCTGGACTTCGACAGTCAACTTGAAGTCCTTGTAGCTTTCCGGACTGTGCTCCGGGAAGACATAGTTCATCGCCTCAACCCAGTCTCTCACGTCCGTGTAGGGCAAATCCTCCGCGCCATCCAGAAAATACAGAGGATAATCCTCTTTCCAGAGCTTGTCACTCGTGCTGAGAAAGAAGGGATAGGCTTTCATCTCAATCTGATGCGCGGGGGCGGTATCCACGGCGGCTTCCGCAAAGGCTCCGCACCCAAGGTTTGCGAAAAGCGCCAATACCATCAACAGGCAGATACATTCCGCAGGCTTAGTGGGGCTAAGTCAAGGGAAATCAACGCAGAAATGCAGGCAAAGACGCCGAAAGTGCATCTTTCCGAATTTAGAAACAGACTCTAAAGCTGTTCAGAACCTTCAAAAATGCAACAATGGCAGAACCCGATTTCGCTTCACCGATCAGTTATCGCCTGCTCATCAACGCGGTCAGTCGATTCTTGACGAGGTTATCCTCCTCTCGTTTTATTTTTTTCATTATTTGACAGCAAGCATCATTTTTCAAGACTCGTGGCACAAATGGTATTGATTCTGGCACGATTGGTACGCTATAATTGATTAAACTACTGTATAATATATTTGGGGGATATTCAATCTGCGAAAGAAAATAAGAGAAAGGGCGAATCGGTCATGTCAGTCGGATTGTACCTGCGCAGCTTCTGCGGCTTTGCCCTTCAACTGGTTCCCTGTGCCATGCTCCTGCCGGTTCCCTTTCGGGAGGAAGCATTTGCAAAGGGCAAGCGCTGGGCCTATG